>DATCWE010000365.1:0-8785 GCA_036566495.1 Gemmatimonadales bacterium
TGGCGGAGAGCCTGCTGCTTGCCGGGTTAGGCGGCGCGGCCGGGCTGGGCCTCGGCTGGTGGGGCGTCCGCATGCTCGCGGCGCTGCAGCCGGAGGGGATGCTTCCGGTCCACGACATCACGCTGAGCTGGCGGGTCCTGCTGTATGTCTCGGGCGCTGCCGCCCTTTCCGCGCTGCTGTGCGGCGCCGCTCCGATGTTGTGGACCGGGCGGCGCGTCCCCGCGGACGTGCTCCGGGATGAGGGCCGCACCGCGAGCGGCGGGCGGCGGGCCCGGCACTGGGGCGACGTGCTGCTGGCCAGCCAGGTCGCCCTCGCCCTCACGCTGACCCTGGGCGCGGGGCTGCTGGTTCGCAGCTATCTGCGGCTCCAACGGGTGGGGCCGGGGTTCGATTCGCACAACGTGCTGGCGGTGCAGCTCACGCTCCCGGGGACTCGGTACGACAGCACCCGCAAGGTGCTGGCCTTCTACGCCGAGCTCGAGCGGCAAGCCCGGGCCCTTCCAGGCGCCGAGGCAGCCGCCCTGGTATCGCTGGTTCCGCTGGGTCCCTCCTCCTGGAGCAGCCAGATGGCCATCGCCGGCCGCCAGCCCATCGATGGCCAGGTTGTCCATCGCGAGCTGAGTCCGGAATACCAGCGGGTCATGCGGGTACCCCTGCTGCGAGGACGCCTGCTCAGCGAGGCGGACCGCCAGGATGCCCCGTACGTGGTTCTCATCAACGAGACGCTTGCACGCACCTACTTCCGCGGCGAGGATCCGCTCGGGCAGCGGCTGATCTTCGATCGGGTACCCGATTCAACCTCGAACTGGCGCACGGTCGTAGGCGTGGTCGGGGATGAGCGCCAGAGCAGCCTGGCCGTGGATCCGCAGCCCGAGATTCTCGAGCCCTATCCGCAGGAATCCCGCAACGGGATGACCCTGTTGATTCGCACCGCCAACGACCCCGCGTCCCTGGCCCCGGCCGCACGCCGGCTGGTGGCCCGGCTCGATCCCCTGCTGGCCATCTCCTCGATCAAGACCATGGATGAGGTACGCAGCCAGTCACTGGCCCGGGACCGGTTCCTCGCGGTCCTGATGCTTGCCTTTGCGGGGGTGGGCATGGTGCTGGGGATCGTCGGTGTCTACGGCGTGGTCGCTCAGCTGGCCCGGCGGCGGATGCGGGAGATGGGTATCCGCATCGCGCTGGGAGCACGGGGAACGCAGGTGCAATGGCTCGTGGTGCGCCATGGCGTCACCGTGACGGGCATCGGCATCGGGCTCGGCCTGCTGCTGGCGCTGGCCGCGACCCGGGTGATCCGAACCCTCCTCTTCCAAGTGGCCCCCACCGATCCACTCACTTTCATGGCCGTGCCCGTGCTGGTGCTGCTGACAGCGGGCCTGGCGTCCTGGCTTCCGGCCGCCCGCGCGAGTCGGGCGGATCCCTGCCAGGTGCTGCGAATGGACTGAACACGGCGTGCAGTGCACGCCCCCGTCCCTGGTCCCCGGTCGCCGGTCACTGATAAGCTTCAGGCATGCGCACCGCCCGCCGGACCCACACGTTCAGCGAATCCGTAATTCGTGGCATGACCCGCCTGGCTGCCGAACATGGCGCCATCAATCTGGCCCAGGGGTTTCCGAACTTCGCCGCGCCTGATGTGCTCAAACAGGCCGCGGCCGAAGCCATCCACGCCGACGTCAATCAGTACGCCATCACCTGGGGCAACAAGCGGCTGCGCGACGCGCTCGCGCGGAAGTACCGCGAGTGGTACGGCATGGAGGTCAACCCCGAGACCGAGCTCACCGTGACGTGCGGTGCCACCGAAGCCATGGCGGCGACGCTCTTGGCGCTGGTCGACCCGGGCGAGGAAGTGATCGTCTTTGAGCCCTTCTACGAGAACTACGGCCCCGACGCAATCCTGTGCGACGCGAAGCCGGTGTTCGTGCCGCTGCTCCCCGGCCAGCCGCTCGACCTGGACCGGCTGCGGGCAGTGTTCTCGGACAAGACGCGCGCCATCGTGGTCAATACGCCCGGCAACCCCTCCGGGCGTGTGCTCACGCGGGAGGAGCTCACGGGCATTGCCGAGCTGTGCCAGCGGCACGACGCCTGGGCGGTGACCGACGAGATCTACGAGCACATTCGCTACGAAGGCGAGCACATCCCGATCGCCACCCTTCCCGGGATGCGCAGCCGCACGGTGACGATCTCGGGTGCCTCGAAGACCTTCAGCATCACCGGCTGGCGGATCGGTACTATCGTGGCGCCGGCCGGCCTCACCGATGCCATCCGCAAGGTGCACGACTTCCTCACGGTGGGCGCGCCGGCCCCGCTGCAGGAGGGACTCGCGGTGGCGATCGAGTCGCTTGCGAAGGAGTACTACGACGGTCTGGCGGGCCAGTATCGCGCCCGGCGGGATCTGCTCATGGAAGCACTCGAAGCGGCGCGCTTCCGTTCAGTGGCCCCCGATGGCGCCTACTACATTCTGGCGGACTTCTCCGCCCTCAGCGATCTGCCGGCGCCGGAGTTTGCCCGCTGGCTCACGGTCGAGGGTGGTGTCGCCACGGTACCGGGAACCAGTTTCTTCAACCGGCCCGAGGACGGCAATCACCTGACCCGCTTTGCCTTCTGCAAGACCCACGAACTGTTGGGCGAGGCCGTGCATCGGCTCCACGCGCTGCCCCAGAGCGGGGTTCGCTGAGATGCCGTCCGTGAAGCCGCCTGCCCCGGCGGCTTCGCGACGTCCCCACCCGCTCCTGCTGCACGGGGAGCAACTCCAGGACGATTACTTCTGGCTGCGCGAGCGGGACGACGCCGCGGTACGGGCCTATCTCGAAGCGGAAAATCGTTACGCAGAGGCGTTGCTGGCCCCGCTGCAGCCGCTGCAGGAGACGCTGTACCGGGAGATGCTCGGCCGGATCAAACAGACCGACGTGTCGGCGCCCTATCGCAACGGCGAGTACTGGTATTACGCGCGCACCGAGGAGGGGCGGCAGTACGCCATCTACTGCCGGAAGCACCTCGTGCTGACGGCAGCGGAGCAGATCCTGCTCGACCTGAATCAGCTGGCCGAGGGACATCCCTACATGGCCCTCGGCGCGGTCGGCGTGAGCGATGACGGGAGACTGCTGGCCTATTCCACCGACACGACCGGCTATCGCGAGTACACGCTGTACGTGCGCGACCTGTTCTCCGGTGAACTGCTGGCCGGCCCCTTGTTGAAGTGCGGCTCGCTGGCGTGGGCCGCGGACAACCGCACCTTGTTCTTCAGCGTGGAAGACGACGCCAAGCGATTCCACCAGGTATGGCGCCTGCCGCTCGGCGGCGTTGCGGAGCTGGTGCATGAGGAGCCCGACGAACGGTTCCGGCTTCACGTGGAGCGCACCCGAAGCCGGCGCCACCTGCTGGTCCAGAGCGACAGTCACACCACTTCGGAGATTCGCTACCTGCCGGCCGATACCCCGAAGGCGGCACTCAGGCTCCTGGTGCAGCGGGTTCCGGAGCGCGAACTCGAGGCCGATCACCTGGGCGAGGGCTGGCTGCTCCGGGTCAACGACACCGGTCCCAACTTCCGGGTCGTGCAGTTGCCGGAGCACGGCGGTGAGCCCGAGGCCGGGGTCGAGCTGCTGTCCCACCGGGATGACGTCATGGTGGAGGGCGTAGATGCGTTTGCGCAGCATTGGGTGGCCTGGGAGCGTGCGGCGGGCCTGGTGCAGATCCGGGTGAGCGACCGCTCGGGTGGAACGACGCGATATGTGGCGCTTCCCGAGCCGGTGTACGAAGCAGGCGACGGTCCCAACGCCGAGTGGGAGACCGGAGCGGTTCGCTACGAATACGAATCGCCGGTCACCCCGCCCTCGGTCTATGACTACGAGGTGGCGAGCGGCGTCAGCACGCTGCTCAAGCAGCGCGAGATCCCCGGGGGATTCGATTCCGCGCGCTATGGCTGCGAGCGCCGCACCGTTCCCGCGGCAGACGGAACGCCGATCCCGGTCTCCCTGGTGTTCCGGCGCGATCCTGCCCTGCCGAGGCCGGCCCCCATGCTCCTCACGGGCTATGGGGCGTACGGCATTGCGTTTCCCGTCGGGTTTTCCTCCAACCGGCTGTCGTTGCTCGATCGGGGCGTGCTGGTCGCGATCGCCCACGTGCGGGGAGGGGGAGAGCTGGGCAAGCGTTGGCATGACGCGGGGCGGATGGCAACCAAGCTGCAGAGCTTCACCGATTTCGTTGCGGTGGCCGAGGCACTGGTTCGCGAAGGACTCACCGAGCCGGCCCGGCTCGCCATCGAAGGAGGCAGTGCCGGCGGCTTGCTGGTAACGGCGGCGACGAATCTGCGGCCGGACCTCTTCGGCGCCGTGATCGCCCAGGTGCCCTTTGTCGATGTCATCAACACCATGCTGGATCCCTCGCTCCCGCTGACCGTCGGGGAATACGAGGAATGGGGCAACCCCGCGCTGCCGGAACAGGCCGCCTGGCTGCGGCAGTACTGCCCTTACACGAACCTGGCGCCGCGCGCCTATCCCGCCATGCTGGTGCGCACCTCCCTCAACGACAGTCAGGTGATGTTCTGGGAGCCGGCCAAGTATGTCGCGAAGCTGCGGACCCTCAAGACCGATCCCAACCCGCTGCTGCTCCTCACCAACATGGGGGCGGGGCACGGCGGCGCCTCCGGGCGGTACGACCGGTTGCGGGAGATCGCGCTCGACTACGCCTTCCTGCTCTCGCGCTTGCTGCCCGAACCCGCCTGAATCAGCTCCGCGGCCAGAGCGATACCCATCCCGGATGCTGCAGGGGAACCCTGCCATTGAGGCTCGTGATTCGACGCGGGTTGGCGCCGCAATCGACGCCGAGGCGGTAGGCAATCGATTTCGACACGTCGCTGCAGGGATCGTCCCCCCATTCGACTAAATCGAGCTCGTCGGCGCTCCATTCGCAGAGCGTGGCATTCTGGATCCAGTCGCTGCCACGTATCAGGACCCAGGGATCGCGCCGGGGCCGGCCGCGCTGGTCGCGGAAGAGCGAGCGCAGCCGCGGGATGTCGCACAGCGAAGTGGTGCCGTAGCGCTCCAGCTCGGCGCGGGTCATCCGGGTGCGGCGGGGCTCCATGGCGAGCCGCGCTGCGAGATCACCCAGCGCTCCCGCGGCCGCGTTGGTGTTGGCCCAATCGAAGACTCCCGGGCGATACTCGGCGAGGAAGATCGAGTACTCCTGGCCTTGCTTCCCGAGGTCGACGGAAAGCAGCCGGGCCACGTAGCCCACCCGGGAGATCCGCAGGACGTAGTGTCCCTGTCTGAGCTCCTCGAAGCCGAAGCGGCCCTGCGCATCAGTGGTATCGGCGAGCCGGCCGCCAAGCAATTCCACCAGGGTACCGGGCAGCGCATGGTATCCTGAGTCGCCCACCACGCCGCGAATGCCCCCGCGCTCCGATTCCACGATGAGGGCGGGAAGCAGCTGAGGGGCGGGAAGCAGGGTGACGCGAAGGGTATCGCCCTCCGCCTGGGGAACCCGAACGCTCGGACGCACCGGGAGGTAGCCGATCCGGCGGATCAACAGTCGCCGCTCGCCGTCCGGAACCTCGACCAGCCGAAAGCGGCCCTGTGCGTCGGTCACCGTGCTGCGCCGGGGCGAGAGCAGCAGGACATCGATGCCGGACAGCGGCGAGCCCGAGGTGTCCCGGACCACCCCGCGCAGCTCGTGGGAGCGCTCCTGCGCGGCCAACGGGCCGGCCTCGGCGGCAAGGGCCAGCAGGGCGAACGCGAAGGCGGATGAGGCGGTGAGTTGCGCGACGGCGATTCGCATAGTCCTTTGAGTGAACCCCTGTCCACCTGAGGGTACCCCGAGAGGATCATGAGCGGCAAGCCACTGTCGGACCAAGAGTACCTCCTCCAGGACGCCACCGGGCTCGCCGAGTTGGTGCGCCGGGGCGAGGTGGCTCCGCTCGAGCTGGCGGAGACCGCCATCACCCGGATCGAGCGGTTGAATCCCCGAGTGAATGCCGTCATTCATCGCATGGACGATGCGGCGCGAGTCACCGCACGCGGCCCGCTTCCCGAAGGGCCTTTTCGCGGCGTCCCGCTCTTGCTGAAGGACTTGCTCTCGAGCGTCGCAGGGGAGCCGTTCGAGTGCGGCAGCGCACTGCTCAAAGGATTTCGCGCGCCGCACGACAGTGAGCTGGTCCACCGCTACCGGCGGGCGGGCTTCGTGCTGGCGGGAAAAACCAATACACCGGAGTTCGGCCTGACTCCGGTCACCGAGCCGGCCTCCCGCGGACCGACCAACAATCCCTGGGATCCGACCCGTACCAGCGGGGGCTCGAGCGGCGGCTCGGCTGCGGCCGTCGCGTGCGGCATGGTGCCCGTCGCAGGCGGTGGCGATGGCGGCGGCTCGATCCGGATTCCGGCATCCTGCTGCGGCCTGTTCGGCATGAAGCCGACCCGCGGGCGCGTACCCATGGGGCCCGATTTCGGAGAGATCTGGCAGGGTGCCGTGGTCGAGCACGTGATAACCCGCTCCGTGCGCGACAGCGCGGCGATCCTCGACGCCACTGCCGGGCCGGACGCCGGCGCGCCCTATTTCGCCGCGCCTCCCGAGCGATCCTTCCTCGAGGAAACCCGGCGCGCGCCGGGCCGGCTGCGCATCGCCTTTACCGCGCGACCATGGCTGGGCGGCACGGTGCATCCCGATTGCTCAGCCGCGCTGCTGGACTCCGCGCGCCTGCTGGAGTCGCTGGGCCATCATGTGGAAGAGGCGTCACCCGCCCTCGACGGCGCCGCCTTCGCGCGCGCCTTCCTGACCATGATCTGCGCCGAGCTGGCGGGCGATGTCGCCGAAGCCGAGCTGGCCGCTGGCCGCCGTGCGGGACCCGCCGTGCTCGAACCCGCCACCTGGGCGCTGACGCTGCTGGGCCGCAGTCTCCCCGCGGCCGAGTACGCGCGCGCCATCCGGCTGCTGCAACGAGTCGCCCGGCAGGTCGCGCCCTTCTTCGAGCGCTATGACGTCCTGGTCACGCCCACCGTCAGCGCACCCCCGGTGACGACCGGCGCCCTGCAACCCACGGCGCGCGAGCGCCGCTTGCTGGAGCTGCTGGGCGGGATGCGTTCCGGGGCGCTGGTGCGCTGGGCCGGAGTCCTGGAGCAGACCGCAGCCAAGGTCTTCGCGTTCATTCCGTGGACGCCCGTCAGCAACGCAACCGGGCAGCCCGCCATGTCGGTGCCGCTCGCGTGGAGTACGACGGGACTGCCGATCGGGGTGCACTTCATGGGGCGCTATGGGGACGAGGCGACCCTCTACCGCCTGGCCGCACAGCTCGAGCAGGCGAGACCGTGGTTTGAGCGACTGGCGCCGATGGCGGGGCTCGCCGGGAGCTGACAGCCTAGGCCCGGGGAAAAACCAAGGGGGCCGAAGCACTCGGCCCCCCCGACGTTTTTGGGCGAGGAGCTACTTCAGATGCTTGTTGACCAGCTTGGTCATTTCGAACATGTTGACGGTGGCCTTACCGCCGAAGACTGCCTTGAGATTGGCGTCGGCGTTGATATTCCGGCGATTCTTCTTGTCCTGCAGGCCCTTCCGCTTGATGTAGGCCCACAGCTTCTTGGTGACTTCCGTCCTCGGAATCGGCTTGCTGCCGACCACTTCGCTGAGCGCCGCGCTCGGCTGCATCGGCTTCATGAATGCCGCACTCGGCTTCCGCTTGGTGGTCTTCTTTGCGGCCTTCCGCTTCGCGGGCTTCTTGGCCTTCTTCTTTGTCGCCATCGAGAAGTCTCCTGTCGAGGGGTCCGCACGGGCTCGGGCGGAATGACGAACTGCCGGTAACGAAAATTAAGCATCTTCTCCCGGGACACAATAGGGAAAAAGCCGGTTTTCCCTCGGAAAGTGGCATATGAGAGCCTGTCTCCCCCTGGGAATCCTCCTCGCCGCGGCCCTGTCGCGCCCGCTCGCTTCCCAGGAGAATGGGGCTTTCCTCGAGGGAATCCTGCGGGCGGAGGACCGGCGCGCGCGCGGCGGGGTGGAGCTGGCGCTGCTGGTTCGCGGGCTTTCCAGCAGGGACACGCTGGTGTTGCGCGGGGCGATTCGTGCCCTGGGGCGCCTGGAGCGCCCGGCCCTCGCGGTACGCCTGTTCCCGCTGCTCGCGCATCCGCAGCCCGGGGTGCGCGGCGAGGCGGTCCAGGCGGTCGCGCAAGCGGCACAAGGCTTTCGCAACGACTCCTTCCCCGCGCGACGCGGCCCACGCTGGCGCGCCATCGTCTCCGCGCTGGGGAGGAGTATTCCCCGGGAGCGCGACCCCTTCGTGCGCGGCATGCTGGCGCTGTCGCTCGGGCGGCTTCCCTATGGTACCCCCGAAGAGATTGAGCAGGCGCGCGAGTGGCTGCTCTCCCTGGCCGAGACGGGACAGGATTCCGCGCGGGTCGCCGTCGCACGGGGACTGACGACGCTGGCACGGCTCACGGCGCGGCGTGTCCCGCTGCCGGAGAGGTTCCTCGCCCGACTGCGTGCTCTGGCACGGGACGCAGACTCCGACGCCGAGATCCGGCGTGTCGCCCTGGGAGGGCTGCTCGCGGTGCACGCCGGGGACTCCGCCACGCTGCTGGAGGCGCTGGCCTCGGCGGACCCGCAGTTACGCCGCCTGGCGGTGGGTGGCGCCGCTCGGCTTTCCGCTGGGGAGCCGCAGCAGCGATTGCTTCGCGCGGGACTCGGCGATCCGGCCGGCATGGTCCGCTACGAGGCGCTTGGCACACTGGCCCGCTCGGCGGGGCGCGGCGCCGGCGTGTCCCTGGCCGCGGCTACCCGGGACAGCGTGGCCGCGGTGGCCTTG
>DATCWE010000035.1:0-3044 GCA_036566495.1 Gemmatimonadales bacterium
CCCGAGCGCCTACAGCCTCGGACGCGGCGGGGAGGCGCAGAACGTTGCGGTCCAGCTCGTCTCCGGCAACTACTTCCGTCTGCTCGGCGTCCGGCCCTCGCTTGGCCGAGGGTTCACCGACCAGGACGACCGGGTTCCGGACGGCGAGAAAGTCGCGATCGTGAGCTACGGGCTGTGGCGGCAGCAGCTCGGCGGCGACGCCCAGGCCGTCGGCCGGACCCTCATGATTCAGGGCAAGCTCTTCACCGTGGTGGGCGTGGCGCCGCGCGGTTTTGCCGGCATCGACCGCCAGAAGGTCGACATCTGGCTGCCGATCAGCGCGTACGGCAACGAAGCGATCGGTGCGGGGTGGCACAACACCAATGACAGCTGGTGGGCCCAGATCATCGGGCGGCTCCGGCCCGGCACCGCACCCGGGCTGGCGGCACAGCAGGCGACGGCCGCCTACCGCGGGCTGCTGCGCGAGTGGAAGCAGTCGTGGCGCGACTCCACCAGCTCCGTGGTATTCTCAGGCATCATCGCCACGCGCACCCCCAACGGCATCAGCCGCGAGGGGGAGGTGTCGCTCTGGCTGCTGGGCGTCTCCGGCATCGTGCTGCTCATCGCCTGCGCCAACGTCGCCAATCTGCTCATCGCGCGGACGCTCGAGCGGCGCCGCGAGATCGCCGTGCGGATCGCGCTGGGCGTGAGCCGCGCCCGCCTGGTCCGCATGCTCCTCACGGAGGCGGCGCTGTTGGCGCTGGTCGGGTCGGCGGCGGCGCTTGCCATCGCGTATGCAGCCACCCGCCTGGTACAGCAACTTCTGCTGGCCGGCTTCGTGTGGGACGAATCCGTGCTGGACCTGCGGGTGCTCGGCTTCACGCTCGGTATTACGGTGCTGTGCATGCTGCTGGCCGGGCTGGCGCCCGCGTTCGAGGGAATGCGCACCCCGGTCTCGGAGGGACTCAAGGCGGCGTCGCACCAGGTGGCCGGTGGGCGGGGGCGGCTGCGCTTCACCCTGCTGCTGCTCCAGGCCGCTCTGTCGGTGACCCTGCTGGTGGGAACCGGCTTGTTCGTGCGCAGCCTGCACAACGTCGTCTCGCGCGAGGTAGGCCTCGACCGCGACCGGGTCTTGCGGGTCACCATGCCGCTCACCCGTTTCGGATTCGACACCGGGCAGATCGAAGACATCTACCGGCGCGGCGCCGAGCGGATCCGCAACATCCCGTCCGTGACCAGCGTCGCCGTCGTCCGGCTGACCATCCCGATGGCCTCCGCGAGCGCGCGCGGCTTCTCCGTGCCGGGCGTCAGCGCGCCGAAGCTTCCGGGCGGCGGTCCCTACAACTCCGCGGTGACAGCGGGCTTCTTCGCCACGGTGGGCGCGACCTTCGTGCTGGGCCGCGACTTCACGCCGGCCGAGGAGCGTAGCCCGGTGCGGGTCGTGATCGTGAACGACGCGATCGCGCAGGCGTACTGGCCCCATGCCAGCCCGATCGGCCAGTGCGTGAAGTACGGCGGGGACAGCGCCTGCTCGGAGGTCATCGGCGTCGTGCGGAACGTGCTGCAATTCGGGATGATCAACGACGACCGCGCCATCGTCTACGCCCCTCCGAGCCACCCGGGTAACGAAGGGGCGCTGCCGGGCGCGATGCTGGTGCGGGTGTCGGGCGACCCCGCCACGCTCGTCCCGACCATCCGCCGGGAGCTCCAGGCCCTGGCGCCGACGATGCCATTCGTGCAGGTGAAGCCGTACAGCGAGCTGGTGGCTCCGCAGCTGCAGCCCTGGCGGCTCGGTGCCACCATGTTCACGCTGTTCGGGGCGATTGCGTTGCTCATCGCCGCCGTCGGTCTGTACAGCGTCATGGCGTACTGGGTGTCGCAGCGGACCCACGAAATCGGTATCCGGATGGCGCTCGGCGCGGGGCGCGCCGACGTGGTGCGGCTCGTCGCGCTGCAATCGTCGCGGGCCGTCGGCGCGGGGCTGCTGCTGGGCGGCGTCGCGGCGTTCATCGCGTCCCGCGGGATCGCGGACCTGCTCTACGAGACCTCCCCGCACGACCCGGTCGTCTACGCTGCCGCCGCGCTGGTGCTGGCGCTCGCCGGGGTCGTCGCCAGCATCGTTCCGGTGCGGCGCTCCACCGCCGTCGATCCCACTCAGGCGATCAGAAACGAGTAGGTTTCAGGACGACGAAACCCCGGCTCCCTGCCGGCGTAGTGTTCGACTCGATTCCCCAATCGTCGTCTCTGCATTCCGAGGAACTTCGTCATGCGCCGTCCGCTCCTCCCCGCCGTGCTGCTCCTGTTGGTCTCGGGCCAGCTGCAGTCCCAGCAATCCGTCGACGCCATCGTCTCCAAATACCTCGAGCGGGCCGGAGGTCTGGAGCGGATCCAGGCCATCCAGACCCTGCGCCGGGTCGGCACCTTCTACGGCGGGGGCGGGTTCGAGGCGCGGGTCCGCTACGAGAACAAGCGCCCCAACCTGGTGCGCGAAGAGTTTGCCTTCGGCGGCATGACGGGCGTCAATGCCTACGACGGAAAGGGGGGCTGGAAAATCGAGCCCTGGCAAGGCAAGAAGGACGCGGAATCGCTCAGCGAGGACGAGATCAAGGGGATCGTGGAGGACGCGGAATTCGACGATCCGCTCTTCGACTACCAGCGCAAGGGCAATCAGGTGGAGCTGATCGGCACCGACCAGATCGAGGGCACGGCCGTCTACAAGCTGAAAGTCACGCTGGCCAGCAATGGCGACGTGCGCACCTACTACCTCGACGCAGACTCCTATGTACCGCTCAAGATCGAAGTGAAGCGTACGGTGCGCGGCGCCGAGCGCGAATTCGAGGTCGAGCTGGGCGACTATAAGTCGGTGAACGGCTGGTACCTGCCTTTCGCTTCTGCCGTCGGTGGCAAAGGCAGCTCGTCCGCCAACAAGGCGCAGTACAGCTGGGAACGCATCGAGGCGAATGTGCGCCTCGATGATGGCCTGTTCGCGCGGCCCGCGGCGGGGGCTCCGCCGCGCCCGGGTGGAGAGCCGAAGGACAGCGCGGCGCGGCCGCCGGCGAACCCCA
>DATCWE010000103.1:0-7969 GCA_036566495.1 Gemmatimonadales bacterium
GCCCGCCACCAGACGGTTGTCTCCCGTCACCATCTTGAGCTGCAGCCCGAGCTCCTCCAGCCGGTCGAGCGTGTCGCGAATGCCCGCCTTGGGCGGATCCGAAAAGGAAAGGATGCCCGCGAAGCGCATTTCGCGCTCATCCTCCCGGGTCGCGGTGGCGGCACCCGGCATCACACGAGAGGCCACGCCCAGGCACCGGAGAGCCGTCGCGCTGAAGTCCGCGCCGAGTCGAAGGATTGCGTCCCGCTGCTGCTCCTCGCCCGGTTGGAACCTGCAGGCCGCGAGCACTTCCTCCAGGGCTCCCTTGGTGATGAGGAGCCGTACCCCCTCGGGCGTTTCCACCAGGACGCTGAGCCGCCGCCGGCGGAAGTCATAAGGAACCTCATCGACCTTCGTGAACCCGGTGATTTCCCACTTGCGATCCTCGCGGATGGCCGTGTCGAGGGGATTGTCGAACCCGGATTGCAGGACCGCGTTCAGATAGCCCAGCCGCTGCACCTCTTCCGAGGCCCGCCCGTCGGGGCCCACCGCAGAGCGGAGCCGTACCGCGCCTTCCGTCAGCGTGCCGGTCTTGTCCGTGCAGAGTACGCTCATCCCTCCGAAATCCTCGATCGCGACCAGGCGACGAACCACCACCTGGTGCCGCGCCATCCGCCGGGCGCCATGGGCCAGGGTGATCGCGACGATGGCGGGAAGCAGCTGCGGGGTGAGTCCGACCGCCAAGGCAAGCGTAAACATGAATGCATCGAGCCAAGGGCGATGCAGCGCCATGTTGAGGGCGAAGATCAGCAAGGCCAGCACGGCCGTCACCTCGAGCAGCAGGTAGCCGAAGCGGCGTACTCCGCGCTCGAACTCCGATTCGGGCGGCCGCAGCACCAGCCGTTGCGCGAGCGAGCCGTACAGCGTGTCGCGACCGGTGGCGACCACTAGCACGAGGGCAGTACCCGCGACCACGTGCGCTCCCATGAAGAGGGCGCAGCTTCGCTCGGTGAGCGGGGCATCGCCGGGCGCAGCGGCGGTGTCCTTGGCGGCGGGGAAGGACTCGCCGGTCAGCGCGGCCTCGTCCACGGCCAGGTCCTTGGCTTCGAGCACCCGGCAGTCAGCGGGAACCAGATCGCCGGCGTTGAGGACCACGAGGTCGCCGGGAACCACCTCTTCGATAGGGATCTCGCTCTCTTGCCCGTCACGCCGGACGCAAGCGCGAATCCGAATCAGCGCGAGCAACTCCTCGATGGCGAGGGACGCGTGGCGCTCCTGCCAGAACCCGAGCAAGCCGCTGCCGGCCAGAATGGCCAGGATGATCGCCGCATCCGTAGGCTCGCCGAGGAACCCGGAGAGGATGGCCGTCACGAGCAACAGCAGGGAGATCGGACTGCGGAACTGTCGCAGCAGCAGGGCGAGGGCGCCTTGCGAAGCGACCCGGCCGAGCACATTTGGCCCCTGGCGCCTCAGCCTCGCGGCGGCCTCCGAGGTAGTCAGCCCAGCCAGGGAAGAACCCAGCCCCACGAGCAGATCTTCCCCCTTGCGACTCCAGAAGGGAGCACTGGTCCCGGGCGGTGGCATGCCGAAGTGTAGACCGCCCCGGCCATGGCGTGAATCTCTCCCCGGTCCGCTTCGTGGAGGATTCATCGTCCTTTCATCGGCCCGAGGGCAGACTTCCTTGCCCCCAACCCGGCGCGCCATGCCCGATTCCACCTTGTTCCGAGAGCGCATGGTCGCTCAGCAGATCGCGGCCCGCGGCGTGCGTGACTCCGGCGTGCTCGCCGCGATGCGTAGCATTCCCCGCGAACAGTTTGTGCCGCCTGAGCTGGCGGAGTTTGCCTACGAGGATTCGCCGCTGCCGATCGAAGCGGGTCAGACCATCTCTCAGCCTTACATCGTCGCGGCCATGCTCGAGGCAATGGCCCTCAGACCCAGTGACCGTGTCCTCGAAGTCGGTACCGGCTCAGGATACGCGGCGGCGGTACTCTCCCGCATGGTGGGGGAGGTCGATACGATCGAGCGGCACGAACCGCTCGCCCGCCTGGCGGAGGAGCGCTTTCGCCGGCTCGGCTATCGCAACATCCGCGTGCTGGTCGGGGATGGTACTCTGGGGTGCCCCGAGCATGCTCCCTACGACGCCATCGTGGTGACCGCCGGCGGGTTCGAAGCGCCTCCCGCGCTGTTGGGGCAGCTCAAGGTGGGCGGCCGGCTGGTGATTCCGCTTGGCGCCACGCCGCGCGAACAGGAGCTCCTCCGCATCACCCGGGTCGCACCCGAGCGCTACCAGCGGGAACAGCTCGGCCAGGTGCGCTTCGTCCCCTTGATCGGGGCAGCGGGATGGAGTGAAAGCGGCACCTCCCCTGCTCTGCCACTGGCCGCCGTTCGCTCCAGCGGGAGCCCTCCGGTCGTGAGCCTGCTGCGCGAGGCCGCCGAGCGAATCGAGGCTATCGAGTCCGCTGCACTGGAGCCCTTGCTGGACCGAATCGGCGACGCCCGCGTCGTGCTGCTCGGCGAGGCTTCGCATGGCACCGCGGAATTCTATCGCATGCGCGCGCGCATTACCCGCACCCTGATCGAGCGCAAGGGATTCACCGCGGTTGCCCTCGAAGCCGATTGGCCCGATGCCGCGAGGGTGGATGGGTATATCCGCGAGCGGCCGCCGGTCCCGACCCAGAGTCCGGCGTTCGCACGCTTCCCCACCTGGATGTGGCGCAACGCCGAATTTGGAACCTTCGTCGAGTGGTTGCGTGGCTGGAACGCCGAGCAGATGGATCCCGCGCGGCGGGTCAAGCTCCACGGCCTCGATCTCTACAGCCTCTACACTTCGATTGAGGCGGTCTTGACCTATTTGGATAGCGTGGATCCGGCCACGGCCAGGATTGCCCGGGAGCGCTATGCCTGCCTGACCCCCTGGCAACGCGATCCGGCGGTTTACGGCCGGCTCGCCGTCACCGGACGCTACCGCTCCTGCGAGGAACCGGCGGTGCAGATGCTGACCGAGCTGCTCTCCCAGCGACTCGAGTACCTGGCACACGACGGAGAACGCTTCTTCGACGCGGAGCAGAACGCCCGGCTGGTCGCCGATGCGGAGCGCTACTATCGCCGGATGTACTACGGCTCAGTCGAGTCCTGGAACCTGCGGGACACCCATATGTTCGAAACGCTGCAGCGGGTGCTCGAGTTCCATGGTCCCGACTGCCGGGCCGTGGTCTGGGAGCACAACTCCCACATCGGCGATGCGTCCGCCACCGAGCTGGGCGCCATGGGGGAGCACAACGTCGGCCAGCTCTGCCGGCGCGCCTTCGGGCCGGCGGCCTATCTGCTGGGATTCGGGACCGACCACGGCACCGTAGCCGCGGCTTCCGAGTGGGACGGCCCGATGGAGCGGATGCGGGTCCGGCCGGCGCATCCCGCCAGCTACGAATGGCTCTGTCACGCGACCGAGCTGCCGGCCTTTCTGCTTCCGCTCCGCTATCCCGCGCGCGACGCGGTGCGCGAGGAGCTCTCCTCGCCGCGCCTGGAGCGCGCCATCGGCGTGATCTATCGACCCGACACCGAGCTCGCCAGTCATTACTTCCAGGCGGAGCTTCCCCGGCAGTTCGATGAGTACTGCTGGTTCGACGCGACCACCGCGGTCACCCCGTTGAGAACGGCCGTGCTGGCGGGCGGTCCCCCGGAGACCTATCCCTTTGGGGTCTGAAACGCCGTTGCAGGAGGGCGTCGAGTTCGCGCTGCGCCGGCTGCGCTGGATGCGGGAGAGCGGAATCTGGCCGAACGGGTTGCGCTACCTCTGGACCGATGCATTCGGGCTGGTGTTGCTTCTCAGCCTGCACCGGCTGTCGGGCGAGGAGACGTGGCTCGAGCAGGCGGAGTCGCTCGTCGCCGAGGTGGACCGCGTGCTGGGACGCGCGCGGGGCTACCGGATCGGCGAAGCACCGGATCGCGACGGCCAGTACTTCCACTACCTCGCCATGTGGCTGTTTGCCCTCTGGCGGCTCTCGGAGGAGCGCCCCGCCTATCGCCAGCGGGCGCTCCGTCTGGTGCGGGAGATTCATCCCGCCTTCGTTCTTCCCGGCCAAGGCGTGTTGTGGAAAATGCGGGAAGACCTGAGCGGCCCGTATCCGGGATACGGGTTCGGTGCCCTCGACGCCTTCCACGGTGCGGTGGTCTACCGGCTGCTCGATCCGGTCGGGCTGGCCGCCGAGATCGCGGAGCTGGAAGCGCTCGTTCAGGCCAGCTTTCCCCGCCTCGTCATCACCCAGGATCTCGGGCTGGGGATGATGCTCTGGTTCACGCAATTTCAGCCCGACCGCCCCTGGGCCGAGGTCCAGCGAGCCCGCTCCCTGGAGGTGCTCGACCGGATGTGGATCGAGCCCCCGGGATATTTCTGTCGGGAGCCCGGGGCACGCTCCACCAAATTCGCCTTCACCAACTATGGCGTGGCGGTCGGACTGCAGGCGGTCGGCGCCTGGCCCGAGCGGGTATCCCACCTCTCCAAGTTTTTCGACTCCTACCGGTCGGGTGACCGGTACGATGAGGACGCCATCACCCACGTCATGGCCTGCAGCGCGCGGCTGCCAGGGCTCCTGCTCGCGAATCCGCCGGGTTAGCTCTTGGCCCGCATCCCGAAATATGCCAGCCCCGCGATCAGCAGGTACATGAAGAACCCGTAGACACACGCCGGGTATCCGAACAGCGTGCCCGGGGCCCCCGGCGCCGGACAGGTTGCGGCGCCGGTCCCCCAGAGCTCCTGGTAGGTGAGCGTACCCGAGAAGCCCAGCCCCGCGAGGCTGACGACGAAGATGATTCGCAAGGCAGTGCGCATGGTCATTGCAAGCGCCCCGTTCGGCTCAAGGCATCGCGCACTCGACTCCCCGCGCCGATGCGGTCGCTGGGATTTCGGATAACGACCTCGCGTTCGGTCAGGCCGCGGCGGATCTCGACGCTGAAGGGGGTGCGGTGGCCGATGTCGATCGTGCGGAGTCGCGCGCGTCCCGCTTCCACCACGAACACCGCCCAGCCCTCCCCGTGGCGGAAGACCGCGCTGCCCGGCACCTGCAACACCGCGGGGCTCTCCCAGACGACGATACGGAGCTCGACCCGAAAGCGGTCACCCAGCTCCGCGGGACGCTCGGTGAAATCGCCTACCACATTGACCCGTTGTTCCTCGACGCCCAGCGCCGAAACCTTGGTAAACCCCGATGGCTCGACCTGGCGCACGCACCCGTTCAAGCTGCCGCCGCCCCAGCCTTCGATCAGCATCGCCGCGCCGGGCTGCACTCGAACCGCGTCCGACGACAGGAGATCGGCCACGATCTCGAGCTTCGCCAGGTCGCCTAGCTCGAGCAGGACCTCGCCAGGCGCGACGACGCGCTCACTCCGCTCGGCGATCCGCAGGACCCTGCCTGCGACGGGAGAGCGGAGCAGGATCGGATGTGACCCGGAGCCCGCCAGCGCGGCCCGAGCGACCTCAGCGTCATGAGCCGCTGCCTGCGCCCGGAAATCAGCAGCCTCGAGCGCGCGCTGCGCCGAGGACGCCTCGAGCTCGGCGCGCTCACGCTCCTCGGAGGCCAGCAACCCCTGCGTCGCCAGCGTCTGGGCGCGGGCGAGGCCACGCCGCGCCTGTTCCAGGGTGCCTCGCGCCGAGGCGACTCCCGCCGCCGCCGCGCTTCGAGTATCCTCGGCCTGAGATAGCCTCGCGACAGCCTCCTCGCGGCTGCGGACATCGAGCGGTGTGGGGTACAGCAGGGTGACGACGGTTCCCCGCGTCACCGCATCGCCCTCCCTGAGTCCGATGCGCCCGACGCGGCCGGCCACTGGCGCGGTAACGACATAGCGGTCGCGCACCCGGGTTTCACCTTCCTCTTCCACCGTCTCCTGCAAGGGCCCCACCGTCGCCACCGCAGTTTCGACCGCCACGGGGCCCGGACGGAGCAGGGCCACCAGCGCCGCGACCAGGCCGATCAGGGCCACCGCCCACAGGACTCGCTTGGGTAAACGTTTCACCTTGCCTCACTCCCTGCTCTTGAGCACTGCGACCAGATCCAGCCGGAACAGCCGATGGCGCACCAGGAAGGCCGAAGCCACCGCGGCCCCGAGCACCACGACCACAGCAAACGCATAGGTGCTCCCGCTCAGTACCAGCGGAATGCGGAAGAGCTCCCACTGATAGAGTCCGGAGAGGATGGCGCAGAGGCCATATCCTAGCAGGAGCCCGAGCGCGATTCCCGCCCCCGTGAGCGTGGCCTGCTCGCCGAGCAGCATGAAGGACACCTCTCCCCGGGTGAAGCCCAGTACGCGAAGGCTCGCCAGGTCGCGGGCACGCTCCGACAGCGCGATCCGCGCGATGTTGTAGATCATCGCCACCGCGAGTGAGCCGGCGAACCCGATCAGCACGGTCGTGACCATCCCGATGCTCCGGGCCAGCGTGGCCTGAAAGCTCGCGAGCGTCGCGTCCCGGCTCGAAGCACCCGACACCCCGGGCAGGCGCTTGAGCCGCCCGGAGAGCGCCTCGGCCGCTGCGGCATCGGTGCGAAGGAACGCGCCGGACACCGTGCCCGCCTCGCGCAACAGTCTCGCGAGCGCCGCCCGGCTCATGTAGGCAGACAAACCGAGCAGCTCGTCCACCGTTCCTCCCACGACCACCCGGCGGGTCGCCCGGCTCCCCTCCAGCACCTCGACGGTCAGCGTGTCTCCTGGCGACACGGCGAGAATCTCGGCGAGCTTGGCGGTGAGCAGGAGTCCTTCAGGCGGAAGCGGGACAGGCGTCAGATCTCGGGCCAGCAGCTGGCGCAGCTCCCCGGACTCGATGAGGCCGAGCAGCGCAACCCGTCGCGAGCGATGACCGGCACGCAGCCGGACCGGCGCGCTCCGGAACGGCTCCGCACTGAGCACTCCGGGCAGACGCGAGAGCTCGTAGCGAACCGAGGATGGGCGCGGCTTGCTGAACACGACCGTGACATTCTCGCGCTGCACGTGGCGGAATTGGACCTCGGCGAGGTAGCCGATCGCGTCGATGAAGAAGCGGCCCACCAGCAGGATCGACACGGCGGATGCGATCCCCAGCACCGACAGAGCGGCTCGCACGGGACGCCGCTCGAAGCTTCGGGCAATCATGCGGGCCGGCACCCCGAGAGACCGTGCCAGCCCGAGCCGCTCCAGGAGGCCGGCGCGAAAGCGCGCCGGAGGCTCCGGCTGCATCGCCACCGCCGGTGCCAGTCGGATCACCCGCCACACCGCACCTGCCGCACCGACCACCGCGGCGAGCAGAGTGGTCAGGAGCGCCAATGCAAGGGCCGTCAGATCGAGGCGGAAAAGGAAGGTGGGGAACCGGTAGAATTGCGCGTAGCGCGCATTCACCCCCTCGGCCAGCCAGACTCCCGCCAGCATTCCCACCAGGGCCCCGACCAACAAGGCCACGAGCGCGAGCTTCAGATAGTGCCACCCGACCGTCCAGCCGGAGTAACCAAACGCTTTGAGCGTTCCGATCTGGGCTCGCTCCAGATTGACCAGCCGCCCAAGCACGACGTTCAGGAGGAACGCCGCGACGCCCAGGAACACCGCCGGGATCACCGTGCCCGATACCCGATTCTGGGCGATCTCGTCGTTGATGAAGCGGGCCGAAACCTGCTCCCGCCGGTCGTAGGCTCCCAATCCTCCATAGGGGAGCAACAGGGCATCCAGGTGCGCGATGACATCCGCGGTGCTGGAGCCGGGGCTTACCTGGACGACGACGTCGTTGAAAGCGCCCACCATGTCGAACGCCGATCCCAACGCCTCGCGGCCGATCCACAGGACGCCAAACCGGCGATTGTCGGGGAACAGGCCACCCTCCCCGATCTCATAGATGTACTCCGGGCTGATGGCGATCCCGACGATGCGCAGACGCTGCCAGCGCCCGTTGAGCACGGCGCCGAGGCTGGCGCCCACCGCGAGCTGATTCGCGGCCGCGAACGCCTCGCTGATGATGACCTCGTCGCGCCGGCCC
>DATCWE010000423.1:0-3717 GCA_036566495.1 Gemmatimonadales bacterium
CTCAGCCTGCAGTCGAAAAACTCCTTGCGCCTTTGAAAGCTCGCGAGCGGGATTGAACCGCTGACCTCATCCTTACCAAGGATGCGCTCTACCAACTAAGCTACGCGAGCGACGGCAAACCCTTCTCTCAAAGCGGGCGACGGGACTCGAACCCGCGACCCTCAGCTTGGAAGGCTGATGCTCTACCAACTGAGCTACACCCGCGGGTCCGTCCTCGACCGTCCTCGCCGCCCGGCTGTCCTCACCGTCCGCACCGACATGGTGGGGGAAGGATTCGAACCTTCGTAGGGCGAAGCCCGGCAGATTTACAGTCTGCTGCCATTAGCCACTCGGCCACCCCACCGCGTTCGTCACGCGCAGCCGTGGACACGGAACCCCGCTGCAAAGAGCGGGGTTCCGAAAACCCGAATGCGCCATCCTGCGACGTTGGAGCTGACGGAGGGAGTCGAACCCTCAACCTGCGGTTTACAAAACCGCTGCTCTGCCCGTTGAGCTACGTCAGCCGAAAGCACGCAGATTATGACAGACCCACATTTTAGCTGCCTTGCCCTCCTCAGTCAACCGGAGCCTCGCCGACCCCTTCGGGAGTCCGCGAAGTCACCGCCAAAACTGTCGTCGGGACGGGTCAGAATTGATGGTTTTCAGGGTCCGAAGAAACCCCGATAGACGACTGCTTGGAGCGCTGCTCCGGCATTGGGCCTCAAGGACCCAGCCGGGCGATCGCCTCCTTGGCTCGGCGAACCATCGGTTGGACCTCCGGGTCGCCCGACTGCCACATGCCGACGAAAGTCTGATAGGCACGCACCGCCGCCGCGCGGTTTCCGCTGGCGGCTTCCAGGTCCCCCAGCAGCAGAAACGTCCTGGGCCACAACATTCCGGAGAAAGTGAATCCGTTTGAAAGCTGGTCGAGCATTGGTGTCTTTGACCAGGTAACGCTTTGGAACCGGCGAAGATGAACCAGCGCACCTGCCGTATCATTTGCGGCCAGGTGGCCATACGCCCCGGCCAGGGCAAAGCCATTATCCGCGTCATCGCTGAGGGAGGCTGCGACCGTGTCGAACCGCGCCAGAGCGGTTCGAATCCGCAGGGTGTCCTTGGTCGCCAGGGCGGAGACCATGGCCATCCGGGGGTCAGTGCTGGTCGTGTCGCTGGCCGGCCAGCGGCCTCGCCGGGTCGCTGGATCGACCCAGTAGAGAGTTGCCGCAAGAAGGGCTGCCGCCCGCGGCGCGTCCGGCATGCTGCCGAGCCCGGCGACGACGGCCTGCTCGGCTTCGACGACGCTGTCGGCCGGCAACCCAAGGAATGCCCGAAACTGGGCTCGGAAATAAGACCTGGCCCAGGGTGGTCCCTGAACGTTCGATTCGACGAGAGCGTTCAGGGCCTCGATGTGGCCGAGAATGCTGCGGATGATGAGCCCCAGGTTGCGGGCGCCCGGAATGGTGTCGATGGCAGCGGCGAGTGAATCCGCCAGGCGGATCGCGGCGGGAAACCTGCCCAGCTTGAGAGCAATCTCGATGCGGTCGGCTGTCAGGTTGCCGCTTTCGGCGCGTCCCCCGGGAGCATGTGGAAGCTGCCGAAGCAACGAGTCCGCCTCGGCGAGCCTGCCGAGTTTCAACAGAATTCGGGCGTAGGCGACTCGCGGGCGCGACTCGCCGGGCCCGGCGGCAAGCCACGCCTGCGCTACCCGGCGTGCGGCCTCGAGATTCTGACGCCGCGCCCCCGAGCGGAGAAAGTCGGCCAGCTGCAGCTGATACGATTCGAAACCACGTCGGTTCGCGAGGTTGATCGGGACGGTGACCAGGGTGTCTCCCGCGCGCCCCACCGCCGACTGGAACGTGAGGGTCTGGGAGGCCGCGCATTCCGTGTCGCTCGGCGGCAGGACGCATCCGGCGCGAATGCGGGCGAGCAAAGCGTCCTGAATGTGCTGGAATGCGAGATGATAGGTCGGATCCAGCTCGAGCGTCCTGCGGAAGGCCCCCAGGGCTGCGTTCCAGCTGCTGCGAAAACGAAACGCGCTCGAGTCCCCGGTCACCGGGATCACCGCGTTATCGTGGTAGCGACACTCTCCCAAGTTGTACCAGGCTTCCACATCGGTCGAATCCGACCGGAGCATCCGCTCGAAGATGGGGCATGCTTCCGCGTTCCGCTTGTTCTTGAACGCGGCATTGCCCGCGACCAGACTGCGCTCGCGGGTGGGAAGAGTGAGGCCCAGGCGCAGGGCGGCATCCGCATGGCGGCCTCCTTCGGGCGAGGCGGGCGCATCCCAGCCGTAGACGAGGCTGAGTTTGTAGTGAGCCAGGGCGAACGCCGAATCGAGCTCCAGCGCCCGGGCGAATTGGGCGTGCGCCGAATCGAGGATCCAGCGGTTCAGGAAGCCCACCCCCGCGATATACGCCTTGTACGCCCCGACGGAATTGGTGCCGACCGTGCCCAGCGTCGTTCCGGCGGGAGGCTCGACGTCCAGCACGCCGCGAGCCAGCAAGCCGAACGCCGCCATGATCGAATCGGCGGAGGGCGCCTCCTGGCGGACGGTGCGGAGACGCTGACCGCTGCGCACGTCGAATACCTTGCCCACCAACTGGGTCCGGCTGCCTACCTTGAGGAGATCACCCATCACCAGCCGGCCCGCGCCGGCGCGACGGGCCACGGCGATGCCCGATTGCAGGGTGAGCTGGCTGGCGCGCGCCTCGGGGACCTCCCGGATCAAATCGGCCACCCGTTCATCATCGATTACCCGGATATCCCGCCACTTCGACATATCGAGATAGAGCAGGTTAACGCTGGCATCCTTGAGCCAGTCGATATCGGGAATCCGCGTGACATTTTCGAAGGGAAGGACGATCCAGGTCCGCTCGTCGAGGGTGGGATTGGGCCGCCGCACCGGCCCCACGGCTCCTCCGCATGGCGGTGGGGTGCCATCCGGACATTGTGCCTCGGCCGGCACGGAGTGAAACAGCGCGACGGCCGCCGCAACCAGGAAGGATGCGATTCTGCGGGACATGCGGGTGAAGCTAGGGCAGGCTCGGACTCGGAACAAGCAACTCGGCTAGCGCGTGCCGGAGTCTCGGACGGGCATCACGCAGCGGAATCCGGTCTTATCGAGCGAGCTGCGGTCGGCCGCCGGCGGGAGATATCCGCGCACAACGGGTGAAGCCGTCGAATCCGGCGTATTGAAGGCGCCGCCACGGATCACGTAATACTGGGAGACGTTGGGTATCGCTGCGCCTCCCGGGTACGGGCCCATCGGAGACTTGGTCCATTCCCAGACGTTGCCGACGAGGTCATGCAGTCCCTCGGGCGTCGCTCCTCGCGGATAGCTGGCGACGGGAGCGGGGCCGTTGCGGCGCGCCGACTGGGTGTTGGCCGCTGCGGGATTCCAGCTTTCGCCCCAGGGAAACGCCCGCCCGGCGGGCCCGCGAGCCGCGGCTTCCCACTCGGCCTCCGTCGGCAGGCGACCATCCGGCGGGTGTTTCCAGGCGCAGTAATTCTCCGCCTCGGAAAACCTCACGCCGGTCACCGGAAGCAGCGAGTCAGGCTGGGTGGTCCAGGGTGGCGGAACCCGGCCGGTGGCGACGAACGCGGCGTACTCACCTACAGTCACCTCCCGAATGTCGATGCCGAAAGGACTCAGCGTAACACGGTGCGCCGGCCGGGCGTTGGGAGGGCCGCGATCCGATCCAACCGTGTATTCCCCCCCCGCGATCAGCACCATGTCCG
>DATCWE010000212.1:0-11795 GCA_036566495.1 Gemmatimonadales bacterium
AGGCGGCTGCCCACGCGCACGCGCACGTCCGGCGCGCCCGCGGGCGGGAACTGCCGCAGCCAGGCGTTCACGGCGCGCACCGCGGCGGAGTAGTCCTGGGTATTCCACCACCAGCTGCGCTGTTCGCGCCCGCGGCTGATGACCGTCTCGAAGAGCGGGGCCACCAGGAGGTGGGCCGAATCGACGGCCAGGGTGGCCTGGAGCAGGAGTGCCGCAGGCCGGACCAGCGAGCGGAAATAGAATGCGCCCCGGAGCGAATCCGGGATCGATACCGTGGTCCCCTCGACCCGGACCGCCCTCCAGAGCGGATCGAGCAGCCGCCGTGCCGCCGCGCGATCGGCGCCGCGCGTCAGGATGATGGCGAGGGTCATACGGCTTTCCGGACCGAGCAGCGCCGCCTGCCGCAGCAGATCGTTCTCCAGCGCGCGATCCCGGCGGCCCGCGCGGCTCAGCAGATCGGCCGCCGCAACGCGCTCGGTCAGCCGGGCCCGGACGTCGCTCTCCATGAGCGCAATGCTCGCCGCCAGCACGGGTCCCTGGCGCAGCGAGCCGCGAACGTATTCCACCAGGCGGGCCAGCGCCGAATCGCCGACGGCGAAGCCGGCCTCGCGCGCGTCGAGCAGCACGCGCCCCACGTGGACGCTGAGCCAGGGTGAGGTCCAGTCATCGGCGCTCCACAGCCCAATCCCCCCGTTGGGCCGCTGACGCCGGACCAGGACGGCGATCCCCTCGCGGATTTCGCGCTGCAGCTGCAGGGTATCGCCGCCCTGGGAGCCAAGGCTGCGGCGAGCCCGATAGAGTCCCAGGAGGGGCTCCAGCGAGCTGGCGACCTGTTCCGAGCAGTCATAGGGATAGATCGCGAAATACTTCGCATACGAGCGCAGCAGGGCGAGGGGCGACGCCCCGACGCTGAGGGTGAGCCGGCTCCGCGCGAGGTCCAGCCCTCCCGGCAGGCTGAAGCCAACGGTCGCGGTATCCCGCAGCATCCCCGATGCGGTAGCGGCACCCGCGCGGCTGGGCGGCAGGACCGGGATGCGAAGCTGCACCGCATCGCTGTCGCGCGAGCCTGCCACGTCGAAGCGGAAGGTGGCGGAATCCGCGGGAACGGCCGTGAAATCGAAGCGGGTTTCCCGGCCGCGACCGGCCTCGAGGGTCACCGTGCGGGCCGCTTCGCCGGTCAGGCGAACGCCGCTGGCCCGGGCCGTCACCCGAACGGTGGGAGTGCCGCCCAGCCGGTGATTCACCACGGCGCCCGCGCTGAAGCGATCGCCGGGGCGCAGGAAGCGGGGCAGCGCGGCCCTAGCCAGCAGGGGCCGGGTCACCAGCAACGGAGACTTGCCGTTGCCGTAGCGGTCGCCGGCGGTCACGGCCACCGCCATGAGGCGGAAGGTGGTGAGATTGTCGGGAAGGGTGACGGTGGCCGCGGCGGCGCCGGCGGAATCGGTGACCACCGAGCCAAGGAAGAAGGCCGTGGTCCGGAAGCGGGAGCGCAGCACCTCGCTCTCCCCTCCGCCGCCACCGCCCCCCGGATTGCGCCCCTTGTCGCCCGCGGGCACCTGGGGCGCCACGCTGACCAGGTTGCTGCCGAGCCGGAGTCCTAACCCGCGAGCACGGTAGAGCAGATCGATCGGGTCGGGTGTCGTGTAGCCGGTGAGCGCGAGCACTCCTTCGTCGACCGCCCACAGCGCCACTTCGCTCCGGGCGCCACGGCCGCCGGCTTCCTGCACCTGGATGCCGATCCGGGCGCGCTGGCCGGGGCGGTACTCGCTCTGATCGGGACGCAAGGTGACCGCGAGCCGTTTGCGCTCGGGCGTCACCAGCAGCTGCGCGTAGCCCACGCGCAGCGTGGGGCGCCCGGGGTCGTCGAGCGGCCCGGCTGGGGCGCTGCGCCCGCGGGTGACCACGATCGCCACGTAGGCGTTGGGCGCCCAGGCCTCGGTGATGGGGAACTTGAGAGTGGTGGCGCCGTCGGTCAGCGTCATGCGGCGCTGTTCGATCAGGCCCTCGCGCTCGACCGTGATCCACGCCTCCGCCCGGGTGAACGGCGCCGCGAACAGCACGGTAGCGGTGTCGCCCACGCTGTAGCGGGCTTTGTCCGGCACGACCTCCATCTTGAACTGCGATTCGTCGTTCCACGGTACCCAGCCCGCACCGGTAACCCAGCGGAAGAAGCTGGTGACCACCTCGCGGTTCCTGGCGTCCCGGGCACGGAACTCGATGGAATAGCTGCCCGGCAACGCGGGCGTGAAGCTGCAGGTACCACCCTCGGCGGTGGTGACGACCCGGCAGCGCGCCACGGTGTCGCTGACCCACTCGCCGACCAGCTCGGCCCAGCCGTCATGCTCGCGGCGCACCTGGTGCCACTCGCGCCGGATCAGGACGCCGGCCGCCGCAATCCCGTTCTCGCGCCGGCCGTCGGGGCGCAGCGCGATGACCCGGACCGTCCGCGGCACGCCGGCTTTCCAGAAATACTCCTCACCCTCGGCCTTGAGTCCGAGGTAGAAGTCGGCGGGATGCACCCGGACCGAGGCGCTGGCGTAGACGGCCTGCCGGTTGACGTCGGTGACCACCGCCTCGAGCGAGGCATCGGCCGCACTGCCCGGCTGCGCCAGCTCGAGCGGCACGCGCACCGCCAGGTGGCCGCTCGCATCGAGGGTATCCACCCGGCTTTCACTCACCGTCGTCTTGTTTTCCGACTGGAATTCTTCCCACCACCATCCTTCGGCGCCAACCTGGAAGCCTTCGCTGCCGGGCAGGTCGAATGCCCAGGTCTCGACCGGGGTTTGCCGCAGGCTCCAGGTCACTTTGGCGCGTCCCATCGGGGCGCCGAACAGGTAGCGGGCGGAGACGGTGGCGGTGAGGGTGTCGCCGGTGAGCTTGGGAGCGGTATCGGCGATCACGTCCACCAGAAACTCCGGCGGCCGGTACTCCGCGACGCGGTAGCTCGCCGTGGCGAGCTGCTTCCATTCGCCCTGCCGGCGCAGGCTCACAGAGACCTGGTAGTAGCCCAGGGGGGCCGCGGCAGGGAGACGCAGGGTCCGGGTGACGGTACCGAAGGCCGACGGGGCGACGAGTGACTCCCGCAGCACGCCGCCCTCCCGGTCCTGGAAAACCAGCTTCACGGAATCGCTCGGCGCGGGCACCTTCAGAGCTCCGAGCAACCCGGTGCGGAGGATCACCTTGGCGAACACCGAATCGCCGGGCCGGTAGATCCCGCGCTCGGTGAATACCGCGGCGGCGGCGGGCAGCCGTTGGTCTCCCCAGGCCCCCGACACATTGAACCGCCAGGGGGAGAGGTCGGGATCCCACTGATTCACGCCGACCAGCGCCCGGTCGTTGCCCAGCCGGGCTTCGACGTAGCCATCGAAGCTCTCGGCTTCCCAATCCCGGCGGCCGGTGGCACTCAGCTTCGGCGGCGGGCGGCGGATGCCGCGGAGCCGGGCGATGCCCCGTGCGTCGGTGAGCGCGCGTCCCAGCACCCGGCCGGCCGCGTCCCGCAGGACTACCGTGGCACCCCCCCGAGCCAGGCCGTCACTCGCACCCGCGACCCACACTGCCCCCTCCTCGACTCCGATCTTGGCATGTACGGCAAGGTCGGTCACCTGCACCAAGGCGATCGGTTGGCGTGGCTCGACCGGGCGGTTGCTCATGCTGTCGGTGCCGCGCAATCGCGGGCTGGTCACTCTGACCAGGAGGAGACCAGTCGGGCGCTCGGTGGCGGCGGGCAGCTCCAGGCCGTAGAGACTCACCCGGTCGCGTGGGGCGCCGACGGGAATCCGCCGTACGGTCGCCCGAGCAGCCAGCGCAGCCCAGTCATCGCCCCAGGCATACCAGCTGCGGCTCAGGAAGCGCCCCTCGAGGCTGTCCGGAACCACGATGGTCTGCACCTCAAGGGTGTCCACGTTCACATAGGTGATGCCCAGCGTCCGGCGGCCTACCCGCTCCACCATGGTGCGCCCCTCGACGTAGGACACGCTGGGGCGGTACCCCGTGGTGCCGAACGCCTTGACCGGGTAGCCGCTGATCCGCTGTCGGAAGACGTCTCTGAGACTGGAGTCCACCTGCACCAGGTACCCGGTACGGGGCTTGAGCTCGGCGGAGACCACCCAGCTCTCACTGACGTTGCCCGTATCGGCGATCGAGAAATTGAGCTTGGGCAGGACGGTGAGGCTGCGCAGCAGGTCGGCCCCCCTCACCGGCGTCGAGAAGGTGAGGTAGAATGGACCGGTCGGGCAGAATTCGCGATCCGAACAGCTCGCGTTGAGGAGCTGGAAGGCGCCGTAGGTGGCGAGGGGCCAGCGCTGCAGCTCACCGGGGCGCTCGGCGTCGACCGCAGAGGGGAGGACGAGCTCCCCGTTGCAGCCATACGGCAAGGGACGCTCGGGGGTGAGGACAACCACCCGGCGGAGCGGATCGGCCGAGCGATCACGATCCCAGCCGCCGGCCTCCTTGAACTGCCAGGGGGCGTCCGCGGGAAGCGGGTTCTGCGGGCCGGGCCGCAAGGGGATCAGCCCGGCCCCCGCGCAGGAGCGGCTCATCTCCAGGTAAACCATCCGGGCCAGCAGTGCCGGGTCCGCGGGGGCGCTGAGCACTACCTGGAAGCGGGCATCGGGGGGGAGGAAGCGGGCCACGGACCCCGGGCCGGCGGGCAGCCCGGTGAGCAGCAGGGGACCCCTAACCCGGAGGCTCCAGCGGTACGGCTCCGCCAGCGCGCTGCCGTCCATGGCGGTGAAATTGGCCCGCACGGTTACATTGAGCGCCAATCCGGCGGGGAGGGGATCGGCCGGACGGAAGCGGACGGTGACCGGGTCACGCCAGTCCCATGTGCCTGCGAGGGCGGGCTCGGTCGTCAGGACGCTTCGGGGGTCTACCGATTTGTCGAGCGAGCCAGCGACTGGGCGGTCGAAGGTGACCGTGATGACCGAAGCCGGATTGGCGTCGGCGTCCGGCGTAACCCGGATGACCTTGAGCGGCGAGGGCGCGTCCGCTGCCAGCGCCGCCACGGCGATCAGAACACTCAATCGGCTGCTGGGCATACCTTTGGAAGGTAGCAGAACCCGGGCGTGCAGCGCAGGCCATGCACCCAACCGTACCGAACCGCAAGGAGCGACCGTATGCGCAAGAACCTCCTGATGGCCGCAGTCCTCGGATTGTGTGCGACTCAGGCCTCCGCGCAGGGACGCGGTGTCATCGAGGTCGGGGGCTTCGTCAGGTACAACTGGTTCGACAAGAGCTTCGACACCTCGGAGAAAGGCACCAATCAATGGGGTGGCGGCGGCCGGCTGGGCTATTTCTTCAGCAATCACTGGGCGCTGGAGGCGGACGCCTCGGGCAACGCGACCGACGTGAAAGGTTACTTCGTCGGCTTCGGGAGCACCGCACTGACCTACTACCCGATTCACTTGCGCATCGTCTTCAACAAACGATTCGGCGAGGACAGCCCGCTGTCCTGGTTCCTGGGAGCCGGGCCGGGGTACAACCGCTACGGGAAGGACCTGCCCAACGAGCCGGGTTTCCACGGCAGCGACTGGGCCGCCAGCGCGATCACCGGATTCCGGGCGATGCTGACCAGCTGGCTGGCTTTCCGGGTCGATGGAACGCTCGACTACATCTGGGACCCCAATAACGGGAAGCCGGCCGTGGTCGGCCAGTTTGGGGGGATCAGCGCGGCGGAGCCCCCCGACCACAATCTCAATCTGGGGGCCCAGGCCGGATTGTCCGTCATGCTCGGCATGTGCAGCCGGAGCAAGGATGGCACGACGATCTCACCGAGCACGGCGAGCGTCCGCGCGGGCGAGACGGCGGCATTCAGCGGAACCGCGACCAATTGCGGCCGGCCCGACCAGGTGGTGTTTACGGTGAGCGGCCCCGGCAGTGTCGATGCCAGCGGGGTCTACACCGCGAGCGGCAGCGGAACCGCCACGGTCACGGCGTGCGGGGTGAAAAACCATCTCTGCTCCACGGCGACGGTCACCATCGCGCCACCGGCCCCCCCGCCCCCACCGCCCGCGGCCGCCCGCACGCTCACCCGGTGTGAGCTCACGCCCGCAACGGCGACGGTCCGCATCGACCAGCCGGTCACCTACACCGTGACCTGTTATTACAGCGACGGCAGCAGCGAAGGCGTCTCCACCTTCACGCTCACGAGCCCCGGCGGGACCGTGACGGCAAACGCGATCAGCTTCGCGACGCCGGGCACGAAGAACATCACGGCGACGATTCCGAACGGCCCCACGCTGAGCGCGATTGTCGAGGTGCAGCAGCTCAACATCGTCGTGCGCGACTCGGCGTTCTTCGAATACGACAAGACGGTCATCTACCGTAGCGAGGACCAGAGCCGGCTCAACGAGGTCGCCAAGGTCCTGAGGGAGCATCCCGACATCAAGCTCACCATCGACGGTCACGCGGACGCGGACGGGACGGTGAAGTACAACGAGCAGCTGGCCATGCGCCGCGCCGTGTCGCTGAAGAGCTATCTCGCCTCGCAGGGCGTTCCGGTCGACCGGATGACCATCGTGCTGCGCAGCTTCGGCGAGTGCGTGCCCGTGGCGCCGAACAGCAGCGACGAAGGTCGCGCGTTGAACCGGCGGGCCGAGCTCAAGGAATTCGGCAATACGGTTCCCGGCCCGGGCAACGCCGTCTGCAGGGAGGCTGGACGGGAGCGGAAGCCGTGAGGTAGCAAGGAGAGGTCAGAGGTCAGAGGTTAGGGTGAGGGGGTTCGGCGAGCGCCGGACCCCTTTTCCCTGCTGCTCACTCCCGAATTCCCCCTCATGGTTCCTGCGGCTCGCCCGACCTAACCCGGATCAGCACCACCGCCCCGATAATCACCGCCGCGGCGAGCAGCGTGCGCGGAGTAATCGCTTCATTCAACAGCAGCCAGCCCAGTCCGACCGCCACCAGCGGATTGACGAACGCGCTGGTGGAGACCTTTTGCGGGCTGGTGACCCGCAGCAGATAGGTAAAGGCGCTGAAGCCGATCAAACTGCCGAAGACGACCAGGTAGCTCCAGGCCAGCACGACCTGGGGGGTCACGAGCTCACGCGAGACCCGGCCGGCCTCCCCGCTCACCAGTCCCGCGAGCGTCAGCAGGAGGCCCCCGCTCAGCATCTTCATCCCGGTGCCCAGCGCTGGCGAGGCGTGCAGCGGTTTTACGTGGGAGGTTACGGAGCCCGCCGCCCACGCGAGGGCGGCGAGCGTGATGGCGGCGGCTCCGGCCAAATCGGCATGCGCCCCGCCGATGAACTCCCCCGGCGCGACGAGCAGCGCCACCCCGCCGAGCCCGGCGAGGATTCCGGCCAGCACGCGCACCGGCGGCCGCCTCCAGCCGCCCCGGGCGCTCTCGAAGACGGCGGTAAACAGCGGGGAGGTGGCCGCGAGCAGAGCAGTCAAACCCGAGGGCATCCTGGTTTCGGCCCAGGAGACGCCACCGTTCCCGATCAGAAAGAAGAGCGCCCCGAACATGACGGCGGGGCGCCACAGCGCGGGGGCGGGCGCCGGCACCCCGCGCCAGCGCGCCCACCCGTACAAGAGGCCCCCCGCGACGATGAACCGGCTTCCCGCGGCCAGCAGCGGCGGGAAGCTGGTGACCATGATGCGGATGCCCAGGTAGGTCGAGCCCCAAACCACATAGATCGCAGCAAACGACCAAAACACGGCCGCGCGGGAGGCGCGGACGGTCACGCCGGAAGGTACTCCTCCCGGTACATGCGGATGAGCTCGAAGAAATAGGACAGGGCCAGGGGACCGATCAACAGGCCGAGCAAGCCGAAATAGCTCACCCCGGCCACCGCACCGACCAGCGTGATCATCGGGTGGATCTGCGAATAGCGCCGGAACACGAAGGGACGAACCAGATTCTCGACATTGGGCAACACGATGATTCCGAGCAGAGCGAGAAAGATGGCGCCGCCGTAGTGGCGATTGAGCGCGAGTACGATCACTGCGGGGATCCAGACCAGGCCCGCGCCCACCACGGGGAGAATCGCGAACACCGCGGTGACCACCCCCCAGAACACCGGATCGTTCAGGCCGGTAATGAGGAACCCCAGTCCGACCAGGATGCCGAGGATCGCCGCCGTGAGCCCGCTGCCCACCACCGTGGCGGCAGTGACGGAACGAAAACGATCTTGCAGGATCTCCACGTTGGCCTGGGAGAAGGGGATGTAAGGCTCGACCGCTCTCCAGGCTCCGTCCGGGTCGAGCAGCAGGTAGTACAAGCCGAAGAAGGAGAACAGCAGGTTCAGGGTGAACCGGGTCGCCGTCCCGATGAAACCGAGGGCACTCCCCCCCATCCAGGTGATGATCTCCTTCCCGACCGTCGCGATTTGAGGACCGACCTCGTAGGGGCCGATCCGCAAGGTCGCGATCTGGTCCAGCAGCGGACTCTTCACCATGGAGTTGGCCACACCTTGCGCTTGCCCGACCAGCATCCCGATCAGCCAAACTCCGGGAAGCACGATCAGCAGGAAGGCGCAGAGAATCACCAGGACCGCGGCAATCGAGGGCCGGATCCAGCGCGAAAACCAGCGGTGCAGCGGCGCAAAGAGAACATAGAGGACCGGCGCGCCGAGCAGGCCCGTGGCATAGGGCGCCAAGGCGATCGCGACCCCGACCCCCAGCAACAGCAGGACGATCGCGGCGCGCTGCTTGTTGGTGTCGAAGAAGGTCATGGCGGAAAGTACTATTGCCGCCGCGTGAGCGCTTCCAGAACGGGCCAGACGTTCGCCGCCAGGATACGATGTCCCGCGGCGGTCGGATGGATGCCGTCGTCCTGATTGAGGGAATCGACGCCGGCGACTCCCGCCAGCAGAAACGGCACCAACGCCGCGTCGTTGGCGCGCGCAACGGCAGGATAGATCGCGCGGAAGCGGGTCACGTAGCTCTGGCCCAGGTTCGGGAGCGCTTCCATCCCGACGACCACCAGTCGAGGCGGTGGGTCGTCCCGTCTGGCGCGGTCGAAGATGGCCTGGATCCTTCCTCGCACCGAATCGGGGTCCTGACCGCGGAGCCCGTCATTGGCGCCGGTCTCCACCACCAGAATCGCCACGCGGTCCCGGCCGAGCAGCCAGTCGATCCGGCTGAGAGCCCCCGCCGAGCTTTCACCGCTCACGCCGGCATTCACCACCCGGAAAAGGCGCCCCGCCGAATCAAGCTTGGCCTGCAGCAGGGCCGGATAGGCCTGGGTGGCGGGCTCGCGGAGGCCGTAGCCGGCGGTCAGACTGGTGCCGAGAAACACGATCGCGGGGCGGGAATCGGGATTGGAGATTGCGGAAGCGGCCGCTCGACCAGCTCCCGAGTCCCGCTTCACCAGCTCCGAATCCCGAGCCCCGCTGCACCCCGTCGTAACCAGCGCGGCCAGCAAACCGTATTTCACTATCATTCGGCGTCCCCGCCCCCTCCGGAGTCCCATGCTGCGCTGCGAGTCGCTGACCCAGACCTACCTCTCGGGAGGGCGCCCGCTCACGGTGCTGAACGATATCACGTTCTCGCTCGAGCGCGGCGGCTTCCTGGCGATTGTCGGCCCGAGCGGCAGCGGCAAGACCACGCTGCTCGGGCTGCTGGCCGGCCTCGACCGCCCGGTGGCCGGCCGGGTCGAACTGGACGGGCAGGATCTCGGCGCCCTGAGCGAGGATCAACGCGCCCGGGTCCGGGCCGAGAAGGTCGGCTTCGTCTTCCAGGCCTTCCAGCTGATCCCTACGCTGACCGCGCGGGAGAACGTACAGGTGCCGCTGGAGCTGCGGAACGAGCCGGCCGAAGCGCGCGCCCAGGAGCTGCTCGAGCGCATGGGGCTGGGGGATCGTGCCCATCACTATCCCGCGCAGCTATCCGGCGGTGAGCAGCAACGAGTGGCCCTGGCGCGCGCGTTCAGCATCCGGCCCCAGATCCTCTTCGCGGATGAGCCGACCGGGAACCTCGACGCCAAGACCGGCGCCACCATCATCGACCTGATGGTCTCCCTGAATCAGGAGCTGCACACCACGCTGGTGCTGGTGACCCACGATCATGAGCTCGCCGCGCGGGCCCGCCGCACCATCCGCCTCTCCGATGGCCGGGTCGTCGAAGACAGCGGGGAGGCCGCCTGATCGGACCCAGGTTCGTCCTGCGCATGGCCTGGCGGGAAAGTCGCGCCGGCCGGCGCCGGCTCTGGCTGCTCACCGGGGCGGTGACCGCCGGGGTGGCCGCGCTGGTTGCCATCAATTCCTTCACCCAGAACCTGCGCACCTCCGTCGCCGCCCAGGCCCGCGCGTTGCTCGGCGCCGACCTCGCGTTCCACAGCGGAAAGGCCCTCCCGCCGGCGGTCAACGCGCTGCTCGACAGCCTGATCGTTCCCGGCCCCGATGGGCGGGCCGGCCGGCGGGCGCTGCAGATCAGCTTCGTGGGCATGGCATACGTGCCCCGCACGCCCGGAGTTCGGCTGGTGCAGGTGCGCGCCATCGAGGGCGGCTACCCATTCTACGGCGCGATCAGCACCGAGCCCGCGGGGCGATGGCAACGCCTGGCTGAGGCAGACGGGGTCCTGGTCGATCCCGTGCTGCTGAGCGCGCTCGGCGCCCGGCTCGGTGACACGCTGGCGCTCGGCAACGGCCGCTTCCCGATTCTCGGCACGGTGCTCAACGTCCCCGGCGACGTCGGGGTGTTCAGCGCCTTCGGAGCGAGGGTCTTTCTTCCCGCCCGCGCGCTGGGCGCGACCGGGCTCCTGCAGTTCGGCTCGCGGGCCGATTACGACGCCTTCGTCGAGCTGCCGCCGGGCCGCGACGCCCAGGCAATCGCCAGGAAATACCGCAACCCGCTGCGGGAGCTCCGGGTGGGCATCCGGACCGTCGAGGAGGACCGGGAGGACCTCACCGACGCGCTTTCGCAGCTGGGCAACTATCTCGGCCTGGTCGCCCTGGTCGCCCTGCTGCTGGGCGGGCTAGGGGTGGCCAGCGCCGTCAATGTCTTCATCAAGCGCAAACTCGACACCATCGCCGTGCTGCGCTGTCTGGGCGCCACCAGCGGCGAGGTCTTCGCCGTGTACCTGCTCCAGGCCCTGGTGATGGGCGGGATCGGCAGCGCGATCGGCGCGGCCTTCGGCGTCGGGCTGCAGCAGCTGCTCCCGTTCCTGTTCACCGGCCTGCTGCCGGTGGACGTGCGGGTGGTGCCGTCTCCCGGCTCGATTCTGCTGGGAACCGGGCTGGGGCTGTGGGTGGCCGGCATGTTTGCGGCCCTGCCGCTCCTCGGCGTGCGGAGGGTTTCGCCGCTCATGACCCTGCGGCGCGACGTGGAGCCCCCGGCCGGCCGGGACCGGCTGGCCCGGCTCACCCTGCTGCTGATCGCGGCCAGCGTGGTGGCGCTGGCGTCCATCCAGGTGGGACGGCTCCGGGATGGTGCGGTCTTCGCGGCGGCCTGCGGCATCGCCCTGTGCTGCCTCTGGCTCGCGGCGCGGGCGCTGATCGGCGCAGTGCGACGCTGGTTTCCCTCGCACTGGCCCTACCTCTGGCGGCAGGGGCTCGCCAATCTGTACCGGCCCGCGAACCAGACGGTGACCGTGGTCCTCGCGCTGGGATTCGGGGCTTTCATTCTGACGACCCTGTTTCTGGCCCAGGCCAATCTGCTGCGGCAGTTTCGGCCGGGAGGGTCCCATACCCGCCCGAACCTGATGCTCTACGACATCCAGCCGGCCCAGCGGGAAGGGCTCAAGGGGATCATCACCGCAAACGGACTGAGCAGCGCTCCGGCGGTGCCGATCGTCACCATGCGGATCAAGTCGATCCGCGACATTCCGGCCAGCCAGCTCACTCCACCACCCGACAGCT
>DATCWE010000227.1:0-6405 GCA_036566495.1 Gemmatimonadales bacterium
GAGCAGGGGGCGGCGCGGGTGGTCAGCCCGGATTCCGAACTCGCGGTCAGCGAGCTGGAGGTGGACAGCGCGGTGGTGCGCGATCCGCTCAGCGCGGCGCCCGCGTATCCGCCCGCGCTGCTGGCCAAGGGGATCATGGGGTCCGCGCGGGTGCGCTACGTGGTGGATACGCTGGGAGCGGTGGATACGCTGTCTTACCATGTGGTTACGGCCACCCATGCGGACTTCGCGCTGGCGGTGCGGCGGGCGCTGCCCCACATGCGCTTCCGGCCGGCGATCCAGCAGGGCAACAAGGTCAGGCAGTGGGTGGAGCAGACCTTTCACTTCCGGATCGTGCCGCCCGATACGACGGGGACCGAGGGCTTTCAATCCCTTCCAAGTCTGCTCCATAAGACGATCGTTCCACAGGCCGCGCCGGGTCCGCCGAATTCAGATGGGGTCTCGGCTGCGCTGCGATAAACCTCGACGGCCTCGAGCGCCGGAATATCGAATTCCCGAGCAAAGTTGGGCGGAGGGTTTGCGATCGTATCGGTTCGCGAAGTCGGAGCGAAAGAACGGTAGAGAACGTGGCCGTCCAAAATGACCTGCATAAAGCATCCAGGGCGACGGATGCTCATTGCAAATACACCCGTACCGCTTCGTTGCAGCACAATGCCATCGACTCTGCGGAGCAGGTCGGTAAAGCGGAGGTGTTCTGAGCTGCGAAGCAGCGTCGAATCGAGGAACCTGCCGAAGCCCATCCGGCGCCGTGCTTCAAATTCCTCTCTCATTCCATACGCTGGTTTGGCTTCGCTTACCACGATCGGGGTCAACTGTACCAGCTCTTTGATCATTGCGGCTTCGGTCCAAACCGTGTCTCCCTCTACCAGGTTCACTCGCAACCTCACCGGACGCCAGCCCACCGAGCGGAAGACGGCGATGCGAGCGCCGAGGGGCAGCCCGGACAGGACGAATTTGCCACGCGCATCGGTTAGAGCCGAACGGCCCAAACCCTCGATGAGGACCTCGACGCCGGCGATCGGGAGCTCGGTCGAGTCGGCGCGGACGAACCCTGCCAGCACGGCCTGAGCGGTGAGGCTCGCCGGACCGCACGCGAGAGCCGCGATCGCGAGCAAGTCGCGACGCATCAGTCCCGCTCCGGCGGCAGCCGCAGATCCAGCCAGCGCTGTTCGCGGGGCTCGAGCGTCAACTTCAGTTCCAAGAGGGTCCGGCGCCCGTCCTGAACCCTGACGGGTAGAGTGGGTCCAGGGCTCAAGTTGCAGAGGGCGTAGGCGCCGCGCTGATTGCTACGATCCCGCTCCTCGCGGCTCCCGTCGGCGGTGAGCCATATCACCCGGATATCCAGGTTCGCGGCTGGCTTTCCTTCCGCGGTCAGGACCAGGCCGATGATGCCGGCCCGCCCGCGTGATGACCCACAGAACGCCTGAGCGAAGGTGGCCGCGGATGGAAGGGCAAACTCTACTCGAGTCGTGTCACCGATTGAAAGGATGACGGGTCGCGAGGGACGACCCCTGAGCAAACCAAGCTTGGGATGGGCCGCACTGACCACATGCTCTCCCGAAACAGAAACCGCCAGCTCGAATTTTCCGGCGGCATCGGTGAGCACTGAGTCTCGATGACCCTCCACCCGCACTACGGCGCCGGCGAGGCCACCCCCAGTGGTACTATCGTAGATTCTCCCGGAAACCACGGCTTTGTCGAGCAGCCCGGCCTCCCCCGCAGCAAGCTGGGCTTTTCCACCCCGATCGACAAAGCCAACCAGCGTCACGCCTTTGGGTGAAGTCGCTAGTCGTGGCATTCGCGCATACCAGTGCGAGATGATCCAAGCGCCCGTGGGAAGCCGCTGAAAGTCGACTCTTCCTCCTAGGCCGGCTTCCGCCAGCTCGCCTTCGAGCCCGGTATACGTGAATTCGATGTACTTCAGATCGTCCGTGGTACGATCCAACCACAGCGTACCGCGAACATCGGGGACTTTGCGCCCAGCAGCCGGAACGAACTCGAGGCCCACCAAGCCATTCTGTACCGGGACGGCCTTGAAACAGTGGGTCGCCGCGAAGGCGTCGGACAGCAGCAGATCGGCGTCAGGGACAGCATAAGTCGTGCTGTCCTCGGAAAGCTGAACGAAACCGGCGTTGGCCAGTACCGCGGGCGGAAGGGTACTGAACGGACGGCCGCGGATCACGCTCGACGCGGTTACCCATTCACGCAGGATCTGCCCGGACAAGGCGACATGTCGAGAGAATTCCCGAACATGAATCGGCAGGCGCCCCTGTCGCTGGGTCAGGACGCTCGCCGTAAGCGCCTTCCCGATTTCCTCCCAGAGCACCGTGGTCACCGCCCCCGCGCCCTTTAGATCGCAAGCGCTCTTGCCAGTCACTACCAGAGCTGGTAGCTCGATCGGTCTCGAGACCATGATGACTTCCCGCCTCACCGTCGATCCGGCCGGAACTTCAAACGGCTCAGTCAACATTCCGGTCCAGCCGATCCGGTCGATCTTGAGGCGGTATTGTCCGGCCCTAGGCCCCAGCAAGTACACCCGGCCTTGCTCGTTGGTGAGTCCCTGCGATACTACGCCCTGCGGTCCAATCAGGCGGGCTATGGCCCCCGTGACGGGTGCCCGCGAAGGGGACTCGCGGACTTGAAGGTCGACCAGTTGGGCATGGAGAGGATAGGTTGCGGCTAGGAGAAGGAAGCCCGTGCCAATGAGCTGTCTGAACCGAGTCGCCGCGGGAAACGATGGGGTTCTCAACGGCCTCTTCCTGCCCAGCGAAACCAGAATTGGTTCCGCGCGCCTGCCTACGAGAACATAGGTCTTGGGTGCTGGGCTGTCGACTATGGGATCTTGTAGGGGCGGACTGCAGTTCGGAGCCACACAAGACCACGAGGGGACAGGTGTACAACGCCTGTACATCAAGAATAGAGGCCAGGGAGGCACCAGGTGAGCAAGAGCCGGCTGGAGGCGTTCAGCGATGGGGTGATCGCGATCATCATCACCATCATGGTGCTGGAGCTGCGGCCTCCGGAGAGCACTGAGCTGGCGGCGCTCAGGAGCCTGGCTCCGGTGCTGGCGAGCTATGTGATGAGCTTCGTGTTTCTGGGGATCTACTGGAGCAACCATCACCATCTGCTGCAGGTGGTGACGCGGGTCAACGGGGCCACGCTCTGGGCCAATCTGCATCTCTTGTTCTGGCTGACGCTGGTGCCGTTCGTGACCAGCTGGATGGGCCAGAGCCATTTCGCGGCGGGGCCGCTGGCGGCCTACGGGGTGGTGCTGATCTGCGCCGCGGTCGCCTATACCATCCTGGTCCGAGTGCTGCTGGCGCAGCATCCCGAGGATTCCCTCCTGGCCAGGGCGATCGGGGCGGACGTCAAGGGCAAGATCTCCCTGGTGCTCTACGCCGCGGCGATTGCGCTGGCGTTCGTGAGCCAGTGGGCGTCGGGCGCCTTGTATGCGCTGGTGGCGCTGATGTGGCTGGTCCCGGATCGGCGGATCGAGCGGGTGCTGGCCGACGCGAAGTGAGCCCGCCAAATCCGGCGTTTTCCCTCTGCGGTAAGCAAAAATCCTCAAAGGATCTTCCCCGAAATAGCCACCTCGATTTGGCGGTTTACTCCGCGATCCGTACTATCTCACGCGACTGAACCGCGTCGGGCGACTGCGGGAGCTGGCAATGGCGGAGACATATTTCCTCAAGCTGATGGGGTTTCCGGAGCTGCACCGGCCCGATGGCCGGCCGGTCAAGCTCAAAGTACGCAAGCACCTCGCACTGCTTATTTACCTCGTGATGGATGGGCGCGCGCTGTATTTCCGCGATGAGTTGGCGGAGCTGTTGTGGCCCGGCGTGCCGGCGGAGAACAGCCGCCATTCGCTCTCGATGGCTTTCTCGGTGCTGCGCGGGCTATTCGGAGCAGATTGTATCAAGGGAAATCACGCGGAGGTGCAGTTCCGGGCCCCACGGCTAGGTCTCGATCTCGACCGGATCGAGGCGGGCGAAATCCTCGGGAGCGCAACCGCTCTGCCACTCGAAGTCGACGGATTCCTGCGGGGTTTTCACATCGAAGATGCGCCGGCGTTTCAGCACTGGCGCGACCGGCGTCATGCCCAGCTGCTCCCGCTGATCCAGGCTGCCATGCTCACGCTGGTCGACCAGGCAAGGCGCTCGGCGGATCTCTCGCGGATGCTCGCGATGGCGGACCGGCTGCTGGCCCTCGATCCGCTGGCCGAGGAAGGGATCAGAGCGAGGATGGAAGCCTTCGCCATACAGGGCGATCGGGTGAGCGCGCTCCGCGAGTTCGAGGGATGGAAGCGCGAGCTTGACCGCGAGATCGGCGCCGTCCCGTCCGAACTGCTCGAGGCGATGGCAGCGCGCCTGCGGCGCGGGATCCAGTCGCCCTCGGCGCCGGTACAGCTGCGGGAGTCGGACGGCGGCCTGGCCATGCCTCGCTTCATCGGCCGGGCTGCCGAGTACGGCGTCCTCTTCGAAGCGTGGGAACGGACCACCCAGCTCAATACCCGACATGTGTTGTTGACCGGCGAGACGGGCATCGGCAAGTCCACACTTGCGATGCGCTTCGCCGCCGCCGCGGCGTTGGAGGGCGCGGCGGTAGCTCGAGTGCAGTGTTTTGAGCTGGAGCAGCGGATGGCGTTCGGAATGATCGGCGCTCTGGTTACCCCTCTTCTCGAGCTACCCGGAGTGCTGGGCACCGCGCCGGAGTCGCTGGCGGAAGTGGCGCGGATGGTCCCCAAGGTCCGCGAAAAATTCCCGCACCTGCCCGCTCCGCGCCACAGCGAGGGCGAAGCCGCGCGGCTGCACTTCGCGGAGGGCACCCTCGCCCTGCTCGATGCCATCATGGAAGAGCAGCCGATCCTGCTGATCGTCGATGATTACCCGAGGTCCGACGAGGCGAGCCTGAGTGTGCTGCATCTGCTGCTCCGCCGCGCGGTAAACGATCGACTCATGGTCGTGCTGTCGGGCCGGCCTCCCGAGGAAGATGAGTCTCCCCAAGCGGCGAGGATTCGCCAAGGCGTGCCGCATCTGCCGCTCGATCGGATCGAGCTGACGCCCCTCGCCGGAGAAGAGTGTGACGAGCTGCTGGGTGCCCTGCTCAGCGGCGTAGGCCGGGAACCAGGATCGCCCGAGCGGCGCGCCATTCTGCGGACGGCCGGCGGCAATCCCATGGCGCTGGAGCTGCTCACGCAGGACTGGCTCACTCACGGGGATGCGGCGCTCGCCGTCCTGCTCCCGGCGATGGGGGACGACGTCCCAGGCTCGGCCCTGGAGGCCGTCGGATACGACCGCCTGATCGAGCGGATGCTGCCGACCATGACCCCGCGGACGCGGGTCGCGCTGTATCTCGCGGCGATTCTGGGCCCGCGCCTCAACGAGCTGGAATGCTTCGAAGTGCTGGACTTCACCGCCGGACAAACGATGGCGGCCCTGTCGGAGCTGGTGCAGCAACGCGTGCTGCGCAACACCGCGCGCGGGCTCGAGTTCGTCAATGAGCTGATCCGGGCCAGGCTTTACCTCAAGATTCCGACCGCGGCCCGAGTGCGGCTCCACCACGCTGTCGCCGACCGTTTGTTGGCGGCAGTTGCTGGAGGCGAGGAGGTGCCAGGGCTGGAAATTGCGTGGCACTGCATCCGGGCCCGCCGACGCGAGGAGGCGACACCGTTCCTGATGAATGGTGCGCGCGAGGCGATTACTCACGGGGCACCGGACGAGGCGGCGCGAGCGTTGTCGTCGGCCATCGGGCAGCTCAAGGGCAGAGCTAAGGCGGAAGCGACCCTGTTATTGGCGGAGACATATCAGGAGATGGCGGAGTGGGGGGACGCGTTGGAGTGTGTACGGGACATAAGCCAGGACCACAAGTCCGATCCGTCCGTCCGAGAGGTGGCCGACATTCTGGAATTGAGTTCAAACCTTCAACTTGACGCATATCCCATTGAAGAGATCCCAGCCCTTGTCCAAGACCTCGCGCTGAGGACAGCCACGTATGAGGAACCAAGGGCGCGCGCACGGGCGGCGTCATGGGCTGCTTGCCTTGCTGCATCGTTAAGACGTGAGGACTTGCTCCTATCGGTCAGGGAGGCACTTTCGAGAATTGAATTAGCACAACTAGACCCGAGAGATCAATCTCTTGTTTGGATGGCTCGAGCTATGGTGTTCTACAATACCCGGGAACGAAAGGCCGGCATTGAAGCCCTGCGCACCGCTTCGAGCCAGGCCAGGTCTATTGGCACATTGGATTCGACTTTCGTTCATATCCATACAGGATTTGGAACGCTGGTCTTGTCCGAAGGACGATACGGCGAAGCTGCGGAGTCCCTTCACATCGCGTACAAAGCAGCGACACGATTGGATAACATGCCGTTGATAACCCAAGCGGCAGCGAATCTTTCGCTCTGTT
>DATCWE010000285.1:0-4571 GCA_036566495.1 Gemmatimonadales bacterium
GTACGCCCCTGTTCGGTGCCCGGGGACGGCCGGGGAATCCGCGGCGGGATAAAGGGCGCCCGGTGCACCACCGGCGGCTCGCTGACCGGCGCGGGCGTTGCGGGCGGAGTAATCCGGTCCGGGCGGACCGCCGGCTCACGCGGTGCCTCGACCACCTCTTCGGTTTCGGCTTCGACGGGGAGGGGAGGCAGATCCTTGAAGAGCGCGCGGGCGCGCTCCTCGATCGTCGGCATCGGGGCGCCGCTCGCCTCGGACAGCTCGGGCTCCTTGAAGGCCGGCCGCTCCAGGTCGAATGCCGCCGCGGCCGCCGCGGCCTCGAGCGCGCGCTCGGCCTCCTGTTGCGCCTCGACTTCCGCCACTTCCGCCGCGGTGCGGCGGCGCTTGGAGGGCTTGGCGCCGCCCTTGGTCTCGACTTCGGGCACCGCCTCGGCGACCGCCGCCTTCTTGGTAACCCGGCGTTTGGGCTTGGCCGGCTCTTCCGCGCGCTGCTTGCGCTTTTCGCGCTCCCAGCGCACCCGCACGGCGGCGATCTGGTCGTCCTCGAGCGATGATTGGGGGCCGCGCGCGAAGACGTGCATATCCTTGAGCAGCGTCATCAGCTGCTCCGTCGCGATGCCCAGCTCGCCGGCGAGGTCCTGCACTTTCGTCTTGACCACTCAATCCTCCGTCAGCCCTGCCCGGCCGCACCGGCACGGACGATTCCGTCAGCCAGAGCGGCATCCCGAACCCCGGCGACCATCACCGGGGGCTTACCCAGTTTTGCGCCCAGCTCCGCGGCACCGGGCCCCTCGACCTGCGGGATGCCCAGCGCCACGGCGAGCCGCAGGACTTTCTCCTTGGCCCGCTGACTGGCATCGCGCGCGACGACGATGCAGCGAACCTCACGTGCCTGCAGGCTGCGTCGCACGGCGTCCACCCCCACGACCACGCTCCCGGCCCGGATCCCGAGGCCGAGGTACCCCAGCACACTGCTCATGGGGTCGGTTGCGCACCCTCCCCGCTCTCTTCGGCGGTCAGATCGGTGAGGAAAGCCATCAGCTCATCGGCTGCCGCGGGAGTCATCCCCGGCACCTTGTCGATATCCTCGCGCTCGAGGTCCAGGATGTCGTTGAGCGTGCGGTAGCCCGCCGTGTCGAGAATCCCCAGCACCTCGGCCGACAGCCCCTTCAGCTCGGACAAGGCCACCTTGGCCACGGCCGCCTCTTCTTCCTCCAGCGGCGCGAGCGTGAACAGCGGGCCTTCACCGCCGCGCTCCAGCCACTCGCGGCTCGAGTAGAGGTCGATCTTCCAGCCGGTCAGCTCGGAGGCTAGCCGTACGTTCTGGCCGTTGCGCCCGATGGCCAGCGAGAGCTGGTCTTCGTCGACGACCGCCTGGATGGTCTTGCTCTCGGGGTCGGAGAAGACCTTGGCCACCCGCGCCGGCGCCAGGGCGAGCCGCGCAAAACGCTCGGGATCGGGCGACCACGGCACGATGTCGATCCGCTCCCCGCCTAGCTCGTTGACGACTGCCTGGACGCGCGAGCCCTTGAGGCCGACACAGGCCCCCACCGGATCGATCGCGTCGTCCTTGGAGATGACGGCCACCTTGGTCCGGCTGCCCACTTCCCGGGCGATCGCGCGGATCTCCACTACGCCCTGCGCGATCTCGGGGACCTCGAGCTTGAACAGGGCCGAGACGAAGAGCGGGTCGCCCCGGGAGAGCACCAGCCGCGGCCCCTTGGGGGTTTCCTCGAGGCGCTTGAGCACCGCGCGGATGGTATCGCCCTGGTGGAAGTGCTCCCGGTGGTTCTGTTCCCGGTAAGGAATGATCGCCTCGGCTTCGCGGAACTTGTTGAGCATCAGCACCAGCTTGCCCCGCTCGATCTGCTGCACCTCGCCGGAGAGCAGATCGCCCACCTTGTCGCCGAATTCCTCGCGAATCTTGGTGCGCTCGCCTTCGCGCACCCGCTGAATGATCCGCTGCTTCGCAGCCTGCACGGCAAGCCGCCCGAACTCGGTGAAGGGGATCTCTTCTTCCAGCACGTCGCCGACCTGGAAGTCGGGATCCTCGAAGCGCGCTTCCTCGAGGGAGACCTGCGCGCTGGGGTCCTCCACCGTTTCGGCGACGCTGCGGAGCCGCATCACCCGCACGCTCCCCTGCAGCTCGTCGACGTCGAGCTCGAAGCGGACGTTGGGCCCGAATTTGCGCGCCAGTGCCGCGTGAATTCCGTCACGCAGCAACTCGAGCAGATCCGAGCGATCCAGCTGTTTGGTCGTGGTCAGCTCGCGAAACGCGGCCAACATCTCTGCGGAACCAGCCATGCACTCCCCCACTATGAGAACCGGAGACCTTCAGCACGCGAGAAGGGGAACCGGGATCGAGGGCGAAAGGGAGCAATGCGAACGCTCAGGCCCGAAAATAAAAATGTGGGGGAGCGCCCCACATCGAGGTCCCGCGGACCACCCACTCCCCACCCGCTCCAGCGGCCGAAAAGATACTTCCCGGTCAGGCCGGAGTCAATCGGCGGGGGACCCCTAACCTGTTGCGCGACAAGCGCGACCTAGATGGGCCCCTTGACCACGGTCACGCTGATCGAGGTGGTGCCGATGTTCCCCGCGGCATCCAGGGCTTCCGCCCGGATGGTGTGGGTGGACTGGTCGGCCAGGGCGGCAGTGTTCCAGAGCATATGGTAGGGCTGGGTGAAGAGATCCGCGCGCTTTTCCCCATCGATGAAGATGCGGACCGTCGCCACCCCGAAGTCATCGATCGCCAGCACATCAATGCTCACGGTGCTGTTCACCGAGGCGCCCGCCACCGGCGACTGAATCGCGACCTGGGGGGGCGATCCGTCACTGTTCTCGGTGCTCCCCAGACAGCCGGAGAGGGCGAGTGCCGCGAGTACCGCACCAGCGACTTTCATGACCGGAATTTTAGGGGAGTAGCCCAAGGTATGCCACCATCCGCCCGTCGCGCCCGCCCGAGCCCCGGTGGCTGAAGAACAGGCCGGAGTCGTGTCTTGAGCAAAATTGTGATGTGGAAATGTGCTTCACGCCCAGCGCCCGGGCCTGCTCCACCAGGACCCCCCGCAGGTCCAGGGCACCCTTCCCGCCCGCCGGTGTCGCAAGCCCGCACCCCGTGAAGACTTCACTCCCCACTTCATAACACGCCCCGCAAATCCCTACTCCACAATGGACTAACAGGCTGTCCACACGGCTGCCGCGCGCCGTCAATAAGGCGACCCCTCGGCGCAGGATGCCGCCCGCAACCCCCCGCCACCCCGCGTGCAGCAGCGCGATCCGGCGCTCGCTGGGATCGACCAAATACAGCGGTACACAATCCGCGGCCGTCACCGCGAGCAGCAACCCGCTCCGCTCGGTGGCGTGGCCGTCCGCCCCTTCGTGGATCTGCAGCCCCGCGGCACCCTGGTGCCAGAGGATCTCGGTTCCGTGCACCTGGCGCGACACCACTGCAGCGGAGAATTCGGGCAGGCTCCGGCGCAGGTTGCCCCAACGGTCCATGACCTGTCCCACCGGCACCTCGGTGCCCGCGAGTCCCAGATCGAAGGGCTGGCCCTCTCCCCGACCGGTAATCCCCGCGGCCACTCCGTACTGTTCGCGCCAGCCGGCCAGCTCGAAGCGAGGCACCGCCCCGCCGACCGGGACTTCAGTCATCCTGTCGCTGAATCGCCGCGCCGAGGGCCTGGAGCCGGGCGTCGATGTGCTCGTAGCCGCGCTCGATCTGCCCGATGTTATGAATCACACTGGAGCCCTCGGCCGCGAGCGCCGCGAGCAGCATGGCCATACCTGCCCGGATGTCGGGCGACTCGACCGTGCCTCCCCGAAGCTGGGCCGGCCCCACGATGACGGCGCGGTGCGGATCACACAGCACGATGCGCCCGCCCATCCCGATCAGCTTGTCCACGAAGAAGAGCCGCGATTCGAACATCTTCTCGAAGATCAGCAGGGTTCCGGCACACTGCGTGGCGGTGACGATGGCGATCGACATCACGTCGGCGGGAAACGCCGGCCAGGGGCCGTCCTCCAGCTTGGGGATATGGCCCCCGACGTCCGGGCGGATCCGGCGCTCCTGGTCGCGGTCGATGATCAGGGCGGTGCCCTCCACCCGCGGGCGCACTCCCAGCCGGTCGAAGCCGAACAGAATCCCGCGCAGCTCGTCCGGCCGAACCGGGTCGATGGTGAGGCTGCCGTTGGTGACCGCGGCGAGGCCGATGAAGCTGGCCACCTCGATGTGGTCCGGCCCGATCTCGAAGCTTGCCCCGTGCAGCGGCCGGCCGCCCTCGACGGTGTACTGGTTGGAGCCGATGCCGTCGATGCTGGCCCCCATCGCCACCAGGCAGCGAGCCAGATCCTGGACATGCGGCTCCGCGGCGGCATTGCGCAGCACGCTGGTGCCGCGCGCGGCCACGGCCGCCATCAGGGCGTTCTCGGTGCCGGTCACGCTCGGCTCATCGAGAAACACGTCCGCCCCCCGCAGGTGGCGGGCCTCGAGCTCGAAGTTGCTGCCCAGGGAGACGCTGGCGCCGAGCGCCTCCAGCGCGAGGAGATGGGTGTCCACCCGCCGCCGGCCGATC
>DATCWE010000002.1:0-3751 GCA_036566495.1 Gemmatimonadales bacterium
GGCCGGTGCCTTGGCGCTGGCGCGGCGCGAGCCGCGGGTCTCCGCGACGGCCGGCGTGCATCCCCACATCGCGAGCAGCTGGAATGATGCGGCGGCGATCTGGCTGACTCGGCAGCTCGCCGAGCCCGAGGTGGTCGCCGCGGGCGAGATGGGCCTCGACTATCACTACGATAACTCGCCGCGTGAGCAGCAGCGGAATGCCTTCGCCGCGCAGCTCGCCCTGGCGGCGCGCGCGGGCAAGCCGGCGATCATCCACGCGCGCGAGGCCGACGAGGACGTGGCGAGCGTGTTGCGCAACCAGGCGGACGCGGTGGCGATTCTGCACTCGTTCAGCGGAGGCGACGCGCTGCTCGAGGCCGGCATCGGCCTGGGTCACTACTTCTCGTTCAGCGGGATGCTGACCTTCCGCAACTGGCGCCGCGACGACGCGGTCCGGCGCATTCCTCCGGACCGGCTGCTGGTGGAGACCGATGCGCCCTACCTGGCGCCGGTCCCGCACCGGGGCAAGCGCAACGAGCCCGCGTTTGTGGTGGAGGTCGCGAAACGGCTGGGCGAGGTGCTCGGGCTCCGGCTCGAGCAGGTAGCTCAATTGACGACGGACAATGCGGTGCGGGTGTTTGGAATCAGGGTTCAGGGTTGAGGATTCCGGTCCTTGATCCTCGATCCTCCCTTCTGAGCAAGGAGCCCGATCTTGAGCAGCGTCCCCTCCGACATCGAGATTGCCCAGGCCGCGACTCCGCGCCCCATCGCTGACGTCGCGGCCGAGCTGGGGCTCGGGCCCAACGAGCTGCTCCCCTACGGCCACACCAAAGCGAAGATCACCATGGAGGCCATCCGCGCCCGTGCGCCGCGCGGCCGCCTCGTCCTGGTCACCGGGATCAATCCCACACCGGCAGGAGAAGGGAAGTCCACCGTGACGGTCGGCGTGGCCCAGGCACTCCGCCGTCTGGGTAAGCAGGCCATTGTCTGCATCCGGGAGCCTTCCCTCGGTCCCGTGTTTGGGGTCAAGGGCGGGGCGGCGGGCGGGGGCTACGCGCAGGTGATTCCGATGGACGAGATCAACCTGCACTTCACCGGGGATTTCCACGCGATCACCTCGGCGCACAATCTGCTCTCCGCCATGCTGGACAATCATCTCCATCACGGCAACGCGCTCGGCCTCGATGCGCGGCGGATCACCTGGCCCCGCACCATCGACATGAACGACCGCGCCCTGCGGCAGATCATCGTGGGACTGGGTGGTCTCAACGGCGGGCCGTCGCGGGAAGACCGTTTCGTGATCGTGCCGGGCAGCGAGATCATGGCGATCCTCTGCCTCTCCGCGGATCTGCCGGACCTGGAAGCCCGGTTGGGCCGTATCATCGTGGGGCTGACCCGCGACAAGCAACCCGTCACGGCGGCCGACCTCAAGGCGTCCGGCGCGATGACGCTGCTGTTGCGTGACGCGCTGCTGCCCAATCTGGTGCAGACCCTGGAGGGCGGGCCCGCGCTCGTCCACGGGGGCCCGTTCGGCAACATTGCGCACGGCTGCAATTCGCTGATGGCCACCAAGCTGGGCTTGGCGCTCGGCGACATCGTGCTCACCGAGGCCGGTTTCGGTGCGGACCTCGGCGCGGAAAAATTCCTCGACATCAAGTGCCGACTGGGTGGGCTCACTCCCGAAGCCGCCGTGGTGGTAGCCACGGTCCGCGCCCTCAAGATGCACGGCGGCGTGAAGAAGGACGCCCTCGGCAAGCCGGACGTCGCGGCCGTGACCCGGGGCCTGGCCAATCTGGAGGCCCATGTAGGCAACCTTCGCAAGTTCGGCCTGCCGGTCATCGTGGCGCTCAACCGCTTCGTGTCCGACACGGAGGCGGAACAGACGGCGGTGCTCTCGGCGGCCGCCGGCTGGGGTGCCCGCGCCGCCCTGTCGGAGGTCTGGGCCAAGGGCGGGGCGGGCGGCGAAGCCGTGGCGCAGGAGGTGCTGGCGGTGCTGGAGGAGAAAGCCGCGCGCTTCAAGCCGCTGTATGACGTGGACCTGCCGATCAAGCAGAAGATCGAATGCATCTGCACCGAGATCTACGGCGCGGCGGGCGTGGACTACCAGGCGGCCGCCGACCGCTCGATTGCCCAGTGCGAGGCGATGGGGCTGGGCAAGACGCCGGTCTGCATGGCCAAGACGCAATACTCCTTCAGCGATGATCCGGCCAAACTGGGGCGCCCGCACGGGTTCCGGATCACCATCCGCGACGTGTATGCTTCCGCCGGCGCCGGATTCGTGGTGGCACTCGCCGGCGACATTATGACCATGCCCGGCTTGTCCAAGACTCCTGCCGCGGAGTCGATCCGGGTTCACCCTGACGGCCGCATCGAGGGGCTTTTCTAATGAAGCTCGGATTCGTCAGCACCGACGCCGCGCCCAAAGCGATCGGCCCCTACAGCCAGGCCGTCATTCACGGCGAGCTGATTTTCACCGCCGGCCAGATCGCGCTGGATCCTGCCTCGATGGAAATCGTGAGCGGGGGAATCCAGGAGCAGACCGAGCGGGTGCTCAGCAATCTCGCGGCGGTGCTCGAGGCGGCCGGGTCGGACCTGTCGCGGGTGCTGAAGACCACGGTCTTCCTCCAGAGCATGGCGGACTTTACCGCGATGAACGAGGTCTATGCGCGCCGTTTCGGCGCGCACCGGCCGGCGCGCAGCACGGTGGCCGCCGCGGGCCTCCCCCGCAACGTGCTGGTCGAGATAGAGGTTGTGGCCGCGAGAGCTGAGGGCTAACCATTAGCTGTGAGCTGTAGCTGGGGAGTGGATCGGGCCTGGTGGTCCGGCCGGTCTTCAAAACCGCGACGGAGACGCCTTCGGCAGCTCCGGTAGGTTCGATTCCTACACGCTCCCGCCACTTTTGCTTCGCTCAAACTCCTTCTAGTCTTCCCACGCGCACCGCCGCCGTCCGCGCCGCACCACGGAGGAGCTCTGAAGCGTCTCGGGTTGCTGTTGGGGGTTCCGCTGCTGCTCACCGGGAGTCTGTGGGCACAAGACACCACCGCGGTTCCCGTCATCCCGCCCCTCAGCCGCCCCGTGGTGCGGGATACGCTCCATCGTCTGAAGCCTCTGCCGGCTTTTCTGCACTCCCTGCTCATCCCGGGCTGGGCCCAGGCCAAGCTCGACCGCAAGCTCACCGCTTCGCTCTTTCTCGGTTGGGAGGGCCTGACGCTCGGGATGTCCATTAAGGCGGCCGGCGAGGTTCGCTACCTCAACCGCATCGGCGCGGACTCCGCCCGGCTCGAGAGCAAGAAGCAGGAGCGCCAGGACTGGCTCATTCTGCTGGCCTTCAACCATCTGTTTGCCGGGCTCGAAGCTTTTGTCGGCAGCCACCTGCAGGATTTTCCTGCCGATGTTCGCCTGCGAGCGGCCCCCGGCGGCGTCGGAGTGCAGGCGAGCCTGCCCTTTCGCTTCCCGTGAGCCAGGCGCCGATCGGGATTTTCGATTCGGGCTTGGGCGGCTTGACGGTGGCCCATGCGATCTTCGAGCGGTTGCCCCGGGAATCCACACTCTACTTCGGCGATACGGCGCGGGTGCCTTACGGCCCCAAATCCCCTGAGACGGTGCGGCGCTACAGCCTGGAGATCATGCGCTGGCTGCTGAACGAAGGCGTCAAGGCCATCGTCATCGCCTGCAACACCAGCACGGCGCACGCGCTCGAAGCGCTGCGGGCAGCGGCGCCGGTCCCGGTGCTCGGGGTGATCGAGCCCGGGGCGCGCGCGGCGGTCGCGGC
>DATCWE010000014.1:0-12136 GCA_036566495.1 Gemmatimonadales bacterium
GACCGCCGGGCGGTCTCGTATTGACGCGCGAGCTTCTGCGGCAGCCAGACATCGTCGTCGTCCAGGAAAGCCACCCAGTCGGCGCGGGCTTCCTGCACGCCGGCATTGCGCGCGCCCGCGTTGCCGAGCCGGCGTCCCGGCAGGACCAGACGCAGCCGAGGGTCGCCGCAGGTCGCGAGCGCCGTTCTGGTCTCGGCGTCGCCCCCATCTACGACCACGATGACTTCGAGCTGGGTGAGCGTCTGTGCCAGCACGCTCTGCACCGCCCGGTGCACCAGCTCGGGCCGCAGGTAGGTCGGGATGATGACGGAGACGAGCGGTGGCGGAAGCGCCATCAGGCGTTGGGCCGCGGCGGGCCGTTCCGTCCCGTGCGATGGCGCTCGAACAGCGACGCCTTGAGGGCGCCGGCCACCGTGGCCATTTGGGATGCGATGAGCAGCAGGACGTACCGCCAGCGGTGCCGCAGGACCCGATCCCGCGCCGGGGACAGAATCAGGTTACCATAAAAGGAGAGCGGCTCCGGAATCAGCGCATTGGCGTCCCGGCGCCGGCGCAGCAGCCGGAAGGCCAGGATCCCGCGGCCATAGTTGTAGTGCTGCACCAGGAAGCGGGTCAGGGTCAGCCGGTGCGCGTGATAGACAATGGCGCCTGGGACCGCGGTCATCGGGTATCCCCGGGCGCGCCAGCGGTCGCAGAATTCCTTGTCCTCGGCGGTGCGGCTCGGGATCGAGGTATCGAAGCCGCCCAGCTCGCGGAACCGCGCTGCGCCCAGGGCCAAATTGTTGGTGGTGAAGAACATTTCGCGGCTGATGCCCTTGCGGTAATACTCGGACACATAGGACGCGATGAGCTGGCTCGCGGTCGAATAGGGATTGTCCGGCAGGGCATTGACCACCTGACCGCCCAGTAGCTGCTCCGGATGCGCTTCGTGCTCGTTCCGCAACGCGGAGAGCCATTCCGGCCCGGGAACGCAGTCGTCGTCGATGAACGCCAGGAGGCGGCCGCGCGCAGCGGCGCTGCCGGCGTTGCGCGCGACCGCCGGCCCCTCTCCGTTCAGCTTGAGCACGCGCAGCGCCAGCTGGTCGCGAAACCCCGCCACGATGGGTTCGAGGGGGAGGTGGCCGCCGTCGTTCACCACGATCACCTCCAGCTCGGAGTGATCGTGCTGCAGGCTTGCGATTCCGCGCAGGCAGTCCCGGAGCTGGTCCGGGCGCGAGCGGGTGGGAATCACAATGGAGACGATGGGGTCGCGCATGCTACCTCGGTTGCAGTATATCGATTCTGCTCCCGCCAACGAGGCCGCGCAAGCCTTGGCTCTGCGCGCGCGCGCATGCTGAGTGCGCGCCGCTGGCTCGGGCGGCTGCGGGCCCCGCGGGTGGAGCCCGTGGAGTGGAGCCGCTCCCTGAAGGTGCGCTTTCGTGAAGCGTCCGCAGCCGAACGCGATGGCTTCCTGGCCGCCGGCTACCAGGCGCGGCATTTCTTTCCCCATCGCTGGTACGCGCTGCAGAAATGCGGGCCGGACGGAGCGAGACTGGCCCAGGGGATGTCCGGGGTGCGGGAGCCCGGCCGGCTCTGGCAGCTCCTGCTCTATGCGACCAGCCCCGCGATCGATGAGTTTCCCGACCAGCTCTTCTTCGATCCCGAGCTCAACTGGCATCAGCAGCATAGTAACCGGCGCGGCCTCGCGGCCAGTGTCTCCGTGGCCGTTGATGGGGACACGGCCTATACGGCGGCGCACCAGTCGGACCTGGTGCAGCGGATTTCCCGCCACCGGACCTTCAAGACCCGAGTCGAGAGAGTGTTCCAGGGCTGGCATCGCCTGCTGCTCAACGCCATTGCCGGCTTCGCGGCCGACCAGGGGCTACACCGGGTGCTGGTCCCCTCGGCGCAGCTCGCCATGACCCATACCGACCAGTCCCGAACCGTCCAGCCCGAGCTGTTCGAGCGGGTCTACGACCGCGCGGTCCGGCACCAGTTTGCCGTCACCCCGGACCGCGGCTGGTGGCGCATCGAGCTCAAGCGGAATCGCGGGGCGCTGGCCCCCACGACCCGCCGGCAGGAGCTCATCGAGAGTCCCCGCACCTTGTGCCTGGCGCACGACATCGAGCGCGGCCTGGGCCATCGCGACGTCGAGCCCGAGTTTGCGCGTGAAGCGGATCGGGAGGCCCCCGCAGCGCTGGACCGCATGCTGGAGATCGAGCGTCGCGCCGGCGTGCGCTGTACGTATGACGTCGTCGGGACGCTGCTCGAGGAAGTCCGTGCCCGGATCGAGCGGGACGGCCACTGCCTGGCCTTTCACTCCTACGATCACGGGCCGGGAGAGCAGCTGCAAGCCTGCCGGCGCGTGGACTACCGCATCAAGGGCTATCGCCCGCCGCGGTCCGTGCTCACCCCGGAGCTTTCGGACTCGGCGCTGTGCTGGCACAATTTCGAGTGGCTGGCGAGCTCGGAGTACTCGCTGGGGTCCCGGGTTCCCAGGCTGGTGAATCGCGTGGTGAGGATCCCCATCCTGCTCGACGACTTCAGCATGCACCGCGACGGCGTGAGTTTCGACGAGTGGGCGGGTCAGGCGATCCGGCTGCTCAAAGAGCGCGAGTTCATGGTCCTGTCGCTCCACGATTGCTATGGCAAGCACTGGCTGCCGGGTTACGAGCGATTCCTAACCGACCTCAAGCAGCTGGCTTGCCTGCGAACCCTGGACGAGGTAGCCGCCGATCTCTTCCTGGCGAGCGCCGCGTGACCCTGACGGCCCTGCTGCCCCTCAAGAACTACCAGCCGAGCTTCCTGGCCGAGGCACTGGATTCGCTGTTCCGGCAGACCGATCCGGACTGGCGGTTGCTGATCGTGATCGAGCCGGAGGATGCCGCGGCGCTCCGCAGCGTCCTGGCGGTCGCACTCGCGGATGCCCGGGTTCGGCTGGCGATCAACCGGGGCCGCAAGCTCTCCGGAGCGTTCAACACCGGGATGCGCGAGGCCGAGACGGAGTTCGTCGCGATCCTACTGGCGGACGACCTCTGGGCGCCGAACGCGGTCGCCGTGCTGGAGCAATCGTTCCGGGAATTCCCCGAGGTGGACTTCTTCCACAGCGCGCGCAGGCTCGTGGACGATTCCGGGCAGCCGATCAGCAGCGTGCACCGGCCGCGCGAGCACTTCGCCCCCGCGGACTTCATCGCCACGTCGCCGGTGAAGCATCTGCTCTGCTGGCGGCGGGCGAAGGCACTCGCCTTTGGCGGGATGGACGAATCCCTGGAGAGCGTGGGGCCCGACGACTGGGACTTCCCCTGGTCGATGCTGGAGCATGGCGCCGTGTTCAAGGCCCTCGCCGAATGTCTCTACATCTACCGCGACCATCGTGACGCCTATCGGCTCACCACGCACCTGCCCCGGAGCCTCCACTTGCGCGAGACCCGGCGTATTCTCGCGAAGCACGGCGTACCGCGGGCCGCGATCGCGCAACGGCTGCGCCAGGCCAAGCGCACCTACCTCCGGCAATGCCTGTACCGGAACCGCTTGGACCGCTGGCTGAAACAGACGCTGGGAATCGTCCCGCGCGCGATGTGGCGCGATTCCTACCGGTGAGGGCGGCGCCATGTGTGGCATCGTAGGCATGCTCGCTCCGGGCGGGATTACCGCCTGGGAGGAGCAGATCCGTGGTGCAATGGACCTGATGGCGCGCCGGGGCCCCGACGACCAGGGAACCTGGAGCGACGGACATGCCTGTGCCTTCGGCTTTCGCCGGCTCGCCATCCTCGATCTGACCCCCGCGGGCCGCCAGCCGATGCTGACCGCGGACGGGCGTTACGCGCTGGTCCTGAACGGGGAGATCTACAACTTCCGCGAGCTGCGCCGCGAGCTCGAGCAGCATGGCATCCGCTTCCGCTCCAGCGGGGATGCCGAAGTGGCCCTGCAGGCCCTGGCCCGCTGGGGGGTCCGGGCGCTCGACCGTTTCAACGGCATGTTCGGGCTCGGGTTCTACGATACGGTCGAGCGACAGCTGCTGCTGGCCCGCGACCACGCCGGCATCAAGCCGCTCTATTATCTGCGTGCCCCCGAGGGCCTGGTCTTCGCGTCGCAGTACGACGCGATTCTGGCGCATCCCTGGGCCGGCGGCCAGGCCATGGATCCCGAACGGCTCTCGCTCTATCTCCATCTGGGCTACATCCCGTCGCCTTTCGCTCCCCTCCGGCAGAGCGGCTCTCTGGAGCCCGGCAGCTGGATGACGATCGCCGCGGATGGGAAGCTCCGGCAGGGACATTATTTCAGCTTCCCGCGTCAGCGGACCCCCGACTTACGGGGACCCGAAGCGGACGAGGCGGTCGACGCGGCGATCACGGCGGCGGTCAAGCGGCAGCTGGTGAGCGACGTGCCGCTGGGCGTGTTCCTCTCCGGGGGGATCGATTCGCCCTTGATCGCCGCCAAGCTGCGGCACCTGGCGCCGAACTGTCCGGCCTTTACCCTCGGCACCAACGGCGATGAGTTCGACGAGTCGCCGCAGGCCCGCGCCTATGCGGCCGCATTGCGGCTCCGGCACGAGGTCCGCCAGCTCACCCCGGAGGACGCCTTCGGCATGCTCGATGACGTCGTGGCGGCCTGTGGCGAGCCGCTCGATGATTATTCGATGTTTCCCACGATGGCGGTGTCCCGGCACGCTCGCGAGCAGGTCAAGGTGGCGCTGAGTGGCGACGGAGGCGACGATTTGTTCTGGGGCTACCCGGGTCGCATGCTGCCGCCCCTCCAGCGCGCGGTGCAGGCGGGGACCCCGCTCCCGGCTTCGCTGTGGCGGCGCTTGCGACGCTGGTTACGAGGGTCGCCCGAGGCCGTAGGCACCAGTGCTTCGCACGCCTATCTCGCCTCGCACCGCTTTGTCCGGGAGGACTGGCTGCACGCGATCTTCCCGAGCCTCCCCGGCTGGCCGGCCGAGTGTACGCTCTACGACTTCGAGGGCGGAAGCGCCGAGGGGCTGGCCCAATGGATTCGCTGGAACGAGTTCAGCGGTCACCTGTCGCGGATTCTCCTCAAGGTGGACCGGGCGAGCATGTATGAGGGGCTCGAGGTACGGGTGCCTCTGCTGGATCGCGAGGTCGTCGAGGTGGCCACGCGAGTCGACTGGCGGAGCTGTCTCGATCTCGAGCGGGGAGTGGGCAAGCTGCCGCTGCGGCGCTCCCTGGCCCGCGAGATCTCCTTCCAGACCCAGGCCAAACGCGGATTCACGGTGCCGATGTCCCAGTGGCTGGGCGGCGTACTGCGGCCGGTGTTCGAGGACATGGTGCTGGCCCGCAGGGAGCTCGCGGGATTGCCCTTCGACCGCGCGGTGCTCCGCGAGCAGTACCGGCGCCACCTGAACGGTGCGGAGGACCAGCGCTGGGGCTTATGGCGGCTGCTGAGTCTGTCATTGTGGGAGGCGCGGCACGTTCGCCCTGCGGTCCGGCATGGCTAGCGCCGACCTCCCGGCGGTCAGCGTGGTGGTACCGGTATACAACGGCCAGGCCACGCTGCTTCCCTGCCTGCACTCGCTGCTGCAGCTCCGCTATCCCGCCGACCGGATGGAGCTGATCGTGGTCGACAACGCCTCGACCGACGCCACGGCGGCGATCCTCGAGGGGGTGCGGGACCAGCTGCGCGTGCTGCGGGAGGACAAGCGCGGCCCCGCGGCCGCGCGCAACCGGGGTATCCGCGCCGCCCGCGGCGACTGCATCGCCCTGACCGACGCGGATTGCGTGGTGGATCCCGACTGGCTGGCGGAGCTGGTGCGGCCTCTCGCCGATCCGGAAGTCGGCATCTCGGGCGGCCGGATACGCTCGGTGCAGCCTTGCAACCGAATCGAGCGGTTCGGCGAGAGGATTCACGATCATCGCCGTGCCCTCGAGGAGCTGGTTCCGCCCTACGCCATCTCAATGAACTGGGCTTCGCGCCGAGCGGTGCTGCTCGACGTCGGGCTGTTCGATGAGACGCTGTTGCGCGATGAGGACGTCGATCTGGCCTGGCGGATCCGCGCGGCCGGGTTCCGGTTGGTCTACCGAGCCTCCGCGCTGGTCTATCACCGCAACGAGCGCACCCTCAGGGGCTTGCTCGCCGAAGGCTACGCGCATGGCTACTATGCGGTCGCAGTGCGGCGGAAATACGCTGCCCGGCTCGGCGAGCCGGGAGCCACCCGGTATCGTCCGGTGCACGCATTGCTCACCGCTGCCGCCGGCGTGCTGCGTGGAGCCCAGCGGCTGGATTCCTTTTACGCGTTGGTCTTCGACTTGGGCAAGGCGATCGGTCATTTCAGCGCGTCGGCTCGCTCCGGCGGTCGGGCGGAGCCCCTGCCGTGATCGACGCGGCCTGGAACCCCCTGAGCCGGCGCCACCTCGGGCTATTGCGCGAACTGACCATCGCGCAAACCAAGCTCCGGGATCAGAGCTCCACGCTGGGCTTTCTGTGGAGCTTTCTGCACCCGATCATGCTGCTGGGTGTGCTGTACCTCTTTTTCGAGAGCCGGGTCGGTCAGAACGTTCCTCACTACGGCGCGTTTCTCCTGATCGGGATCGTCCAGTTCACCCATTTCTCCAAGAGCACGGCCGCGGGCATGCGGGCACTGCACCGCATGGCGAGTCTGGCCAGCAACATGATTTTCCCGAAGGAAGTGCTGGTCTTCAGCTCGATCCTGTCGGACGCCCCGGAGTTCCTGATCTCGATGCCGATCGTGGTCGTGATCGCGCTGCTGAGCGGAGTCTCCGCGTCCGCCGCCCTGCTGGTGCTGCCCCTGGTCCTGCTGCTGCAGCTCATTGTGGTGCTGTGGATCGCGCTGCTGCTGTCCACGCTCTACGTCTTCGTGCGGGACCTCGATCACATCTACGAGGTCGCCCTCCGGATCCTCTTCTTCGCGACCCCGATCATCTACGACCTGAAGTTTCTCGGACCGCTGACGCGAAAGCTGGCCCTGCTCAACCCGCTGACCCATCTGATCGGATTCGCCAGGACCATCATCCTGGATGGCCGGGTGCCTCCGGTGACCCACCTGCTCGCTTTTCTGCTCCTGAACGGGCTGCTGCTTTCGCTCGCCCTGCTGGTCTTCCGGCGGGCCGAACCCGCGCTGCTCGAGCGGATCTAGGACACCCGGCATGGATCACGCGGTCGTCGTCGAGCACGTCTGGAGGGAGTTCCCGCCGGCCCACCGGCGGATCACCCTGTTCAACCTGCTGAGCGGCCGGGCGGATCCGGGCGGTCGGGCGACCCAGCGGGTTCTGGCGCTCCAGGACCTCAGCCTCGCGGTGCAGCGAGGAGAGAAGATCGGGGTGATCGGTAACAACGCCGCCGGTAAGTCCACCTTCCTCAAGCTGCTGGCCGGGCTGCTGCGGCCCACCCGCGGCGTGGTGCGCGTGCAGGGTGAGCGCGTGCTCGTCACGGCGCTGGGTACGGGCATGCTGGACGAGCTGAGTGTCGAGGAGAACGTCGTGCTGTACGGGAGCTTCTACGGCGTGGACCGCACCCGCATGCGCGGCCTTCTGCCGGAGATTCTGGCCTGGGCCGAGCTGCTGGGCTCCGAGGGCGCCGAGCTGCGCACGCTCTCTTCCGGAACCCGCGCGCGGCTGGCCTTTGCGGTGATCCGGCACATCGAAACCGAGGTATTCCTGCTCGATGAGGCGCTCTCCGCAGGGGACGTCAGCTTCAAGGCGAAGTGCCGGGAGTTCTTCGACGGGCCCCGCAACCGGGAGCGCACCTTCGTCGTGGCCACCCACGAGATGGATTTCGTCCGCTCCTTCTGCTCCAAGGCGCTCTGGTTGCACCGCGGCCAACAGCTCGGCTTCGGGCCCAGCGACGCGGTCGTCGCGGCATACCTCGCCGCGCAAGGCGGCGCGGCTCCGCCCGGCTCCGGCTGATGTCGGGGAATGGTCTGCCCTGGCCTATGGCCCGACGGAAGCTCCTGCTGGCCTGTTACGAGGTCCCGGGGTTCGGCGGAGCGAGCACCTCCGCCTACGATCTGTGCCGGATGCTCCGCGAGGACGGCTTCGACGTCGAGCTGCTGTGCTTCATCGAGGAACGGGACCGGGAGTTCTTCGAGTACAGCTTCGGCGAGCGATTGGGGAATCCCACCGGGCTGCCGGGCGTCGTGACCTATGGATTCAGCGGCTCGCTGCTCGATCCGCAACCCGAGCTGACGCGGATCATCGCGACGATAGCACCGGGCGTCATGCTCGCGGTCGGGTATATCGCAGCGCTCTTGCTGCGCCACGCGGCGCCGGAGCGGCGGCTGGCATTCTTCACGGCGGGCTCCCAGCGGGCGCAGGCGATCATCGACCAGGGTCGCGTTCCGGATGCCGTGACTCTGGCCCGGCGGGTCGAGCGCGTCCGGGCCGCGCCGAGGAGCAGCGTCGATCAGGAAGAGCTCGCGGTCCGGGGCGCGGACCTGGTCATCATGCATGCACCGATGATCCTGGAGTTTTTTCGGCATTTCTACTCGAGCTTCGAAGGCAAGCTCTATCCGAAGGTCGTCTGGATGGCGGAGTGGATTCACCGTGGCGCCCTCCGCCATGCGAGCCAGGCGCGGCCCTTCGCGGAACGCGAGATCGACCTGCTTTTTGTGGCCAGCAGCTGGGATCGGTCCGAGAAAAACTACCCGCTGGTCCAGGCCATTGCCGCCCGGCTGGCCCCCGCGGCCATTCACGTGGTGGGTGACGTCGTGACGCGGCTCCCGGGTGTCATCCACCACGGCTTGGTGGCCAACCGCGAGGCGCTGCTTGCCCTGCTGGGGAATGCCCGGACGGTCGTCTGCCCTTCCCGGATCGACGCGGCGCCGGGCATTCTCTTCGAGGCCTCGGCCCTGGGGTGCAACGTCGTCGCGTCCCGTAACTGCGGGAACTGGCGCCTCTGTCACCCGGAGCTGCTGGTGGAGTCGTACGGCGCCGACGAATTCGTGGAGCGCAGCCACCGCTCCCTGACGCGCAAGTTCGAGGACCACATGGACGAGTTTCTGCGACCCAGCTCCTACGAGGATCTGGTCGAGACGCTCATGGTGCTCTAGCCCGTGAGGAGCGACGTGACCGCCGTGGTCCTGACCCTGGGCGAGGTTGGCACCGAGGATGCCCTCGCCAGCCTGCGCCGCCAGACCCTCCCGCCGCACGAGGTCGTCCTGGTGCGAGGCGTGAGCCCGTTCCACCAGGCGGTCAACAGCGGGGCCCGGCAGGTCGCCACGCCCTTCTTCGTACAGGTCGACGCCGACATGATCCTCGATCCGGACTGCCTGGCGGAGCTGCGGCGTCTCGTCGAAGAGGATAGCGGCATCGTGGTCGGGCAGCTGCGCGATGCGCTCATCGGACGGGTCGTGGGAATCAAGCTGTTTCGCACGGCGCCCTTCCGGGAGGTGCTGATGGCGGACACGATCTCGCCCGACACCGATCTGGGTCGCGCGCTCGCGCGCGGGGGCTGGAAGACCGTCTACGCAGGGCGGCCGCCACAACATGATCCCGAAGCGTGGCGCACCTACGGGGAGCACCGCCCCGACTATGGTCCTGACTATACCTACCGCAAATACCTGATGGAGGGACGCCGCTATCGCTATCGCCGGAACCCGGACGGAATCCGCTGGCATTTCGGTCGCCTCGAGGCCAGTCGGCACGCCTCGGCGGTGATCGCGCAGGTCGCGCTGGCCAACGGGATCTTCCTCGAGAGCGAACAGGATCTGCTGGGGCGCCTGGAGACGGATGCCGCGTTCGCCGGCCTGGTGGGCTTTCTCGCCGCGCCGGGGGACGCTGGACCGGAAGCTACCGCCAGTCTGCCTCTGGCTGGTTCGTTGCAGGAATCGTTTCGCGGCTATTACGAGCGCGGACGCTCCTTGTTTCGCGCCGGTGCCTTCGCGAGCTTCGACAAGCTGCTCGGCAGCTTGAGCGGTTGCCACAAGAGCGAAGCGGCGTTGGTGGCCAAGGTCGGCCTTTGCCGCGGCTTGCTGGAACCGGACCGGGAACCCCGGATGCTCGCCGCCGATTTCCGCGTGCTGGAGGAATTCCTGGCCGCAACTCCGCGGGATGGTGCCTTGCGAGGGTTCGTGGCCCGCCTGGGCCGCTGGTTCCGGCGCCGGAGCTCGGCGTCGTGACGCCGGGTGCCGCCCCCGTTTCGGGAAGCTCCGCGTCGGGTCGCCTGCCGGATTTCATCATCGGCGGCGCCATGAAGGCCGGAACCACGACCCTGCATCAGCTGCTCGCCCGGCACGCCGGGGTGTTCATCCCGGAGCGGGAAGTGCACTTCTTCTGTCTGGACGACATCACGGAGCATCCCGACTTCGCTGCGCCGAGGCGGGGCAAATGGGTCCTGCCGGACTTCGAAGCCGATCTGGGGACGAACCTGCCATGGTATCGCTCACTCTTTCGGAACGCCCGCCCCGATCAGCTGGTGGGCGAGCATTCGACCGTCTACCTGCCCTCCTCCAAGGCGCCGGCGCGGATCGCACGCGTGTTGCCGGCGACCAAGCTCGTGTTCTTGTTGCGTGATCCGGTGGCGCGCACCTATTCCCACTACTGGCACCGGGTTCGCTGGGGTCAGGCAGTGCACGGCTTCGAGGCCACGCTGCGCTACGCGCCGCACACGCTGCTCACGCGCGGCTTCTATCGGCGGCAACTCGAGGCCTATCTTGAACGGATTCCGAAGCAGCGCATCCAGGTGCTCATCTTCGAGGAGTTCATCCGTGAGCCCCAGCGGGTGCTGGACTCGGTCTGCCGCTTCCTGGGCATTCACCCCGGCATCGATCTGACCGGCGTCGATACCCACATTCATCGGGGAGACGCCGTTCGGTTCAGGCGCGTGCAACTGCTGCAGAACCGGCTGTTCCGGCCCCTCCTTACGCTTGCCCAGCGCCCCGAGCTGCCCGGAGTGCCGGCGGCGAAGCTCGGCGTGGCGGAACGGCTCGCGCTCGGGCTCGACCGGAAGCTCCGAGGCATCAATCGAGCAAATGCGGGGTATCCCCAGATGCACCCGGGGACACGAGAATTCCTCGCGGCCCTCTTTGCCAGAGAGAATGCGGGTCTCTCGGAGCTGATCGGCGTCGAGCTCGAGCGCTTCTGGCCTTCCTTGCGCCCGGCAACGGAGCGAGGCACCCACGCCTGACCTCAGCGTGGTTCTCGTGGCACGCGCCGCTCCTCCACAGGTCGCCGCGACCATTACCAGCATTCTGGAGCAGCGCGGCGTCTCCTTCGAGCTTTTGATCCTGGCGGACGGGTCGTGCGAGGGGATCGCCCGGGTCGTCGACTCCTTCGCGGACCAGCGACTGCGCCTGATCCCGACGGCGGTACCGCTCGCGAATCCGCAATGCTGGAACCGGGCAATCGCGGCGAGCGACTCACCCTATGTCACGATGGTTGACGAACAGGACCGGCTGCTCGGATCCGCGCTCGCCGAGCTGGTCGCCACGCTCGACCGCGACCCGGATGCCGGGCTGGCGCACGGCTACTGGTTCGCCGTCGACCCGGCGGGTCGGATTCCACTGCGGGCGTTCCGGGAGCAGCGCGAGCGCGCCCGGGGCAGGTTGCCGGAGCATCTCGATCATCGCCGCGCGCTGGTGGTCGAGGGGTATATGGTCCAGGCACTGCCGACCTACCGCCGGGAGGTCGTGGCGGCGCTGGGCGGGTTCGATGAATCCTACGGCGACGGCGCGGCCTACGCCCTGGCCCTGTCCCTGCTCGATCGCGCCGAGATTCGGGTGGTGCCGAAGTTCCTCTGCTGCCGGCCGCTCCCGGCCGTCTCCGGGGCAAGGGGATCCTATCTGCGCGAGCTCGCCATATGCCGCTCGCTGGTCCACGCGGGCTCCGCGCGCTTTCTGGAAGCCGAGCCCTACCGCTGGAAACGGCTCGCGATCCATGGAATGCTGCGGCGCCTCCGGCCCGCCCGATTCCGCCCATTTGCCGAACGGGGCTATTGGGGAATGCGCAGACTGCTGCGCCGGATTTCACCGCTCCGGCTGCTTCGGGACGGACTGGGTTCGGGCCGGCTCTACCAGCTGCTCGTGGACCGGATGTCGTGGTGGCCCCTGGGGCGGGCCAGGCCGGCGGCGCAGACTGGTGCCACGGCAAGAATCGCCTACGTGCTGTGGCGCTACCCGCTGCTCAGCGAGACCTTCATTCGCCGCGAGATCCACGCCCTGCGCGCGGCGGGGGTGGTGGTGAAC
>DATCWE010000024.1:0-4529 GCA_036566495.1 Gemmatimonadales bacterium
GAGGCGGAGCTGGGCCTGCTGGCGCTTCCGGGCGTGCAGTATATCGCGGTCACCGGGACCAACGGGAAGAGCACCACCACCGCGCTCATCGGGCATCTGCTGGGGCGGGCCGGCCATCGCGCGCTGGCGGTGGGCAACCTGGGGACTCCGCTTTCCGAAGTCGCGCTCGAGCCGGTCAAGCCGGAATGGCTGGCGATCGAGCTGTCCTCGTTCCAGCTGCACGACATGAAGGAGCTGCGCCCGGCGGTCGGCGTTCTCACCAATCTGGCGCCCGACCACCTGGACCGCTATGCGACGCTGGCCGATTACTATGCGGACAAGCAGCGGCTGTTCCTCCTTGCCGGCCCCGAATCGATGTGGGTATCCAACGCGGACGATCCCGCCTCCCGCGCCATGCTGAGCCGTGTGGCCGGGCGCCAGCAGCACTTCTCGGTGGCGGGCGGGGCCGACGGCTGGTACGACCGCGATGCGGGCCTGTTGCGGATCGGCGCTGCGCCGCTGCTGCCACGCGAGGAGCTGATGCTGCTGGGCGATCACAACGTGGCGAACGCCCTGGCCGCCGTGCTCGCGGTGCACGCGACGGGTGCGGAGCTGGCCGATCTCGCCGATGGATTGCGCAGCTTTACGGCCTTGCCTCACCGCCTGGAGCCGGTCGGAGAAGTCGACGGCGTGCTGTGGATCAACGATTCGAAGGCCACCAATATCGCGTCCACCGAGGTCGCGCTTGCCGCTCTGTCGCGGCCGTTCGTGCTGTTGCTCGGAGGACGCCACAAGGGCGAGCCCTACACCCGGCTGGGTCCCCTGCTGCGCGGGCGTTGCCGGGCAGTGATCGCCTTCGGGGAGGCCAAGCCGATCGTGCTGCGGGATCTTGCCGGGCTCGGCGTCACCCTGGTCGAGGCGGGAAGCTTCGAGCAGGTGATGGCGCGGGCCAGAGAGCTCGCGACGCTGGGCGACGCCGTGCTGCTCTCGCCGGCCTGCTCGAGCTACGACATGTTCCACAACTATGAAGAGCGGGGCAAACGCTTTCGCGAGATGGTCCAGTCATGGTGAATCCGCCCGCCATCCTGCGCTCCCACGAGCTGCGCTGGGAAACCCGGCTGCTGGCCGTGGTCAGTGTCGTGCTCACGGTCTTCGGCATTGCCAGCCTCTACGCCGCGGGGGCCATGGAACGCGACGCCTGGGGCCTTTTCACGAAGCAGTCCGTCGGCGCCATTGGGGGCGTCGTGGCGATGGTGATCGTTTCCCGGGTGGATTACCACCGTTGGCAGAAGCTGGCCTGGCCGCTGCTGTTCCTTACCGTGCTTCTCCTCATCGTTCCGCTGCTCCCCTTCACCCGGGCCGTCAGCCAACCGGTCAACGGGGCTCGGCGCTGGATTACGCTCGGCCCGCTCAACCTGCAGCCATCGGAGGTCGCCCGTTTCGTCATCGCGGTGTGGACCGCGATGCTCGCGGCGAAGAAGGGCGAGCTGGTGCGTGGCTTCAAGAAAGGTGTCGCCCCCTTTCTCGTGGTCCTGGGTGCGGTGTCTCTGCTGATCCTGCTGGAGCCCAACCTGTCCATGGCGGTGTTGGTGGCGCTGATCGGAGGCGTCGTCCTGTTCACGGCGGGCGCCAAGATCGGCCACTTCCTGCTGCTCGGCGTGGCGGGGGTGTTCGGCGCGATTTCCATGATCTGGGCCGAGCCCTACCGCCTCACCAGGTTGCGCTGCTTTCTCGAGCCCTGCGAGCAGGGCAGCTTCCAACTGAACCAGGCTCTGCTGGGCTTCGGCTCCGGCGGCCCGCTTGGGGTGGGGTTCGGGCACGGGCAGCTGAAGCTCAACTACCTGCCCTACGCCTACTCCGACTTCCTGTTCAGCACCATCGGGGAGGAGTGGGGTTTCCTCGGGGTTCTGGTCGTGGTGACGCTCTTCGGGGTCTTTTGCTGGCTGGGTTTCCGAATCGCGAAGACCGCCCCTGACGCATTTGGCCAGTACCTGGCCACCGGCCTCACCGCGACGGTCGCGCTGGCTGCGCTGCTTCACATGTCGGTAACGCTGGGTCTGATGCCCACCACCGGACTCGCCTTCCCGTTCATGTCCTATGGGCGCTCGGGACTGGTCATCGCGCTCGTCTCGGTGGGCGTGCTGATCAACATCGGGCGGTCGCGGGGCAGGGCGGTAAAACGTGACCGGTGACCGGTCACCGGTCACCGTCATAATCGCCGGCGGCGGCACCGGTGGGCACCTGATGCCTGCGCTGGCCATCGCCGCCGCGTTGCGACGGGTACATCCCCAGTGGCGCGTCCTCCTGGTGGGCGCGGAGCGGGGCATCGAAGCCGGGCTGCTTCCCTCCCGTGACTTTCCGTATCAGCTGCTTCCCGCCGAGCCCCTCTACCGGAAACAGTGGTGGAAGAACTTTCGCTGGCCGCTGCTGGCCCTCAGGTTGCGGCGCGAGGTGGATCGCCTGCTCGACCGGGAACAGCCGGCGGTGGTGGTCGGCACCGGTGGCTATGCGGCGGGTCCGGTCGTGTGGCGCGCGGCGCGGCGCGGCATTCCCACCGCGATGCTGGAGCTCAATGCGTTTCCGGGGCTGGCGGTGCGCTGGCTGGCGCGCTCGGTTCGGGAGGTGTGGCTCGGCTCACCCGAAGCGCGTCGCCACCTGCGGGCGGGGCCGCGCACCGAGATCGTAGAGACAGGGGCCCCCATCGCTCCTCCCGAACCGGCGCTGCGCGCGGAGGCGTTGCAGCGCTTCGGGCTCGACCCGGCGCGCCCGGTCTTCCTGGTCACGGGCGGAAGCCAGGGGGCGCTGGCGTTGAACCAAGTGGTCGCGCAATGGATCGAGGGCGGCGGCAGCGCGGGGGTGCAAGTCCTCTGGGTCACCGGTCGTACCAGCTTCAGTCGTTTCGAGCCCCTGAGCCGGCCGCCGAACGTTCAGGTGTTCGACTTCCTGGATCCCCTGGGACCCGGCTATGCCGTCGCCGACCTTGCCCTGGCTCGCGCCGGCATGATGACCATTTCCGAGCTCTGTGCCTGGGGCATCCCCAGTATCCTGGTCCCGCTTCCATCCGCGGCGGCGGACCATCAGACCCCCAACGCGCGCGCCATGGCGGCGGCCGGTGCCGGGGTGTTCGTGGCCCAGGCGGAGCTGACCGCGACGCGCCTGGGCGAGCAGGTTCGCGCGCTGCTCGGCCAACGGGAACGGCTGGCTGTCATGCGCCAAGCCGCCTTGGCCCGGGCCCGGCCGGACGCCTTGGAGGGGATAATCGCTCGTATCGGGGTTCTTTCGGGGTAGGGTTGCTCTTTTCCAAGTTACGGTGGCCTTTTAGATTAGGCCATTGGCCATGAACCTCTTTCTCCCCTCGGGTCCGCGGCCGCTGCATTTCGTCGGAATCGGGGGCGCCGGGATGAGTGCGCTGGCCCTGGTCGCGCTGCGCAAAGGATTGCCGGTCAGCGGGTCCGACACCGACACCTCGGGCTGCGGCGATCTGCTCGCGGCGGGCGCGCAGGTCTTCTCGGGACACTCGGCTGAGCACGTGGACAACGCGCGGGCGGTGGTGGTGAGCGCCGCGATCCCTCCCGACCATGTGGAGGTGCGGGCCGCGGTGGCGCAGGGCATCCCGGTGGTTCCCCGCAAAGAGGCGCTGGCCGGTCTGATCGGCGGCGCGCGCTGCGTCGGCATCGCGGGGACGCACGGGAAGACCACCACCACCGCCATGACCACGGAGGCAATGGCGGCGGCAGGGTTCGGGGTCACCGGCATCGCAGGCGGCCGAGTGGACGCGTGGGGCGGCAATGCGCGAATCGGCGGCGACGAACTCTACGTGGTCGAGGCCGACGAATACGATCAAGCGTTTCTCACGCTCTATCCAACCATCGCGGTGGTAAACAACGTCGAGGCCGATCATCTCGAGTGCTACGGGTCTCTCGAAGCGCTGGAGGACGCGTTCGTGACCTTCGCGAGCCGGGCGGAGCGCGCGCTGGTCGGCAACGATTCCCCCGGAGCGGATCGGGTGGCGGCTCAGCTCCCGGCGGCCCGCGTATGGCGCTTCGGACCGGGCGCGCCGGAGCTTCGGCTGGACGGCATCGAGGCCTCGGCCTCACGGACCCGCGCGACCGTCACCCTCCCGGGGCGGGAAGCCGTCGCGCTCGAGCTGCAGATCCCCGGTGTGCACAACCTGCGCAATGCCACCGCGGCCTTGGGCGTCGTGGTGGCGCTCGGTGGCGATCCCGCGCCGGCGCTCGCGGCGCTCGCGGACTTTCGGGGCGTGGGGCGCCGCTTCGACCGGCTGGGAGAGGTCGCCGGTATCGCGATCGTGGATGACTACGCCCATCACCCCACCGAGCTGCGCGCCACGCTGGCGGCCGCGCGCCAGGCGTTTCCGGATCGGCGGCTGGTCGCCGCCTTCCAGCCTCATCTGTATTCCCGCACCGCGGCCCACTCCGATGCCATGGGCGAGGCCCTGGCGGCGGCAGATCTCGCGGTGGTGACGGACGTCTACGCGGCGCGCGAGCAGCCGATCCCCGGCGTGAGCGGGGAGCTGGTGGCCACCGCGG
>DATCWE010000028.1:0-6148 GCA_036566495.1 Gemmatimonadales bacterium
AGTCGGTCCAGGTCGTGGGCGACGGCGGCATCGGCACCAGCGAACACCCGCGGCTCGAGTCGGTCGCGACGCTGCTGCGCTCCCGCGCCCCCGAGCGGGTGCGCGATGCCATCGACGCGCTCGATCTCGCCGCCGATCCGCTGCGCTTTGCGCTCGGCCTCTGCGCCCTGGGCGAGGCCGACGCGGTGGTGGCGGGGCCTGAGATCGGGACCACCGCGCTGGTCGAAGCCACCATCTGGACCCTGGGGCCGCCCCCCGAGACGGGTTCCTTCCGCTTCGCGGCGTGGCTGCTGCTCCCGGACGGCCGCCTGGTCGCCTTTGCGGACTGCGCCCCGGCGGAGCCGCTCGATTCGGGTGGCCAGCAACGCCTGGGAGCCCAGGTGGCCCGGCTGCACGCGCGACTGACGCAGGAGCAGCCCCGGATCGCGCTGCTGCCCGGGTTTCGCGGGGACGAGAACGTTCTCATATTTCCGGGGGGGACCTCCGGGTCGTTCGCGCTGCGGATCGCCAAGGGTCTGGCGGGGGCGCGGCTGCTGGGTCCGTTGCTGCTCGGATCGTCCGGCATCGTCGCCGGGGTCGCGCCGGACGCGGACGAGGAGGAGCTGGTCGGAACGGCGGCGGCAACCGTGCTCGTCGGCGCTGGCGCAGGGCCTTGAGGGGAGGGACGGCATGGGGTTCAGCAAGTCCAGCAACGGCGCCGGCGTCACCGTCGTGCGGATCGAAGGCCAGCTCATCGTGGGCAATCGCCAGGAGCTCAAGTCGCTGATCCAGGAGGGACTGGACCGGGGCGAGCGCAAATTCCTGGTCGATTGCAGCCAGACCGGCTACATCGACTCCTCCGGGCTGGGCGCGCTGGTCTCCCTCTCGAAGAAGGTGCGCGAGCTGGGAGGCGAGCTGCGGATCGCCGGACTCAACGAAGATTTACGTTCGCTCTTCGAGCTCACCAAGCTCGACACACTCTTCCACATCTCGCCGACGGCGGAAGCGGCTCTCGCGGAATTCTGAAGTGGAAGAACCGGCCGCCGCTCCGCTCCGCATTTGCGTGCGCCGTACTCCCTCCGAGCCCGGGGCCGCGGCTTCCGTCGCCCTGCAGCTCCCTGCCGATGTCCGCTGCGTCGAAGAAGCGGTCGAGCTGATGGCCCGCCACTGCTTCGCCGGCGCGAAGCCCTGCCGCCGAACCATGTTCAGGCTGCGGGTGCTGCTCGCCGAGGCCATCAGCAACAGCATTCTCTTCGGGGCCGGCGGTGATCCTGCCCGCATGGTCCGGGTCGCCGCCGAGCTCACCGAAGAGACCATCCGCTTGCAGGTCACCGACGACGGGCCGGGGTTCGATCCCGGCGGCATTCCCGATCCCACTCTCCCGGACGGCCTGGCGCGCTCCATCGGCCGCGGGTTGTTCCTGATCCGGAACCTGGCGGACCGCGTGGAATTCAACCCTCAGGGGAATACGATCTGGATGACGCTGCCGCGCTCCTGAAGCGGCTGCACCCCGTCCTCGTCGCGCTCGAGGCTGCAGCCGGGCTGCGTCCTCGGCTGTGGCGGGTCGATGGTCGCGAGCTGCGCTTTATCCACGGCGACGACCCGGGGTGGCGGCTGCCGTTGCCGGAGGGTCCCGGCGTCGTCAGCACGCCCGCCGGCCCGCGCTGGCTCGCGCCCCTCGGCGGCCCCGACTTGTGGCTCGATGCCGTGCCCGGGACCGAGTCGACCGCGCTGCACGCTTTGCTCGCACTCATCCTGCGCTCCGATCGCGAAGCGACCTACCTCTCCTCCGAGCTCGCGGTCCGCTATGAGGAGATCGACCTCCTCTATACCATCAGCGAGGTGCTCGGGCACACCATCCGCCTGGAGGAAGCCGCCACCACCATCGTCCGGGCCGTGGCGGAGGTGGTGGGAGCGCGCCGCGCTTCCATCGCGGTGTTCGATGAGGAAGCCCGTCTGCTGCGCGTGGTCGCGGCACGCGGCTTCGAGATCAGCCGCGCCCCCGATATTCCGCTCGACGATCCCGACTCCATCGCCGCGCGGGTGGTGCGCGAATCACGCCCGCTGGTCGGCATCGCCGAGGACGCCGCCGCCGCCGCGGCGCGCGGCTACCGCGGCCAGGCGTACATGAGCGTGCCGATCTGCTTCACGCCCCCCGGCGCCACCGCGCGCTGCGTCGGCGTGATCAACCTGACCGACCGGCTCAACGGGAGCCGCTTTACCGCCGCCGATCAGAAGCTCGTCGCCGCCGCGGCCAATCAGATCGGCTCCGCGATCCACCTTTCCCGCCTGGTCGTGAAGGAGCGGGAGCAACAGCGGCTGCACGACGAGCTCGAGCTGGCGCGCGATCTCCAGCACCTGCTGCTGCCCGCGCCCAACGTGCTGCGCGGGGATGCGCGGGTGGCGGCGCGCTGCATTCCGGCCGATGAGGTGGGGGGCGACTTCTACACCTTCAACCGGCTCGGGCTCGGCGTGGTGGCGGTGATGCTGGGCGACGTCGCCTCGCACGGTTTCTCCGCCGCGCTGGTGATGGCCGCGGTCATGGCCGCGGCCGGCATCCACGCCTCCAGCGGTGCCACTCCCGACGTCACCCTCCGCGCACTGCGCGACAGCCTCGCCGAGCGACTGGCCTCCTCGGACACCTATCTCACGGTGTTCTACGGGATTCTCGATCCCGGCCGCGCGCGGCTCACCTGGGCCAGCGCCGGGCATCCTTACGCCTACCGCTTTCCCAAGACCGGCGCGCCCCATCGCCTCGACGCCACCGCGCCGCCGCTCGGACTCGGCGGGGCGGGGGAGATCGTATCCCGCTCGGTGGAATGGGACAAAGGCAACGATCTGCTTTGCCTGTGGACCGATGGCCTGGTAGATGCCCAGAACGAGAGCGGCGAGCGCTTCGGCGAGGCTCGGCTGCTTGCGGCGATCAGCTGCCGGCAGGGCGAGGAGCCGGAGCGAATCGTCAGTGCAGTGATGGCAGAGGTCGAGCGCTTCGCCGCCTTCCAGGGAGACGATCGCACCCTGCTCGTGCTGCGGCTCTAGCCTCGTGCGCGCGAAGAAGCGCTTCGGCCAGCATTTTCTCCACCACAAGGCGATCCTCGAGCGTATTGCGGATGCCCTGAGGCCCTCGCCCGGTGATCTGGTGCTCGAGATCGGGCCCGGGCAGGGCGCCTTTACCGACGTGCTGGTCCAGCGCGGCGCGCGGGTCGTCGCGATCGAAAAGGATCACGAGCTGGCGCCGCTGGTGCAGCAGCGCCTGCCCGGCGTGCGCGTCGTCGTGGGTGACGCGCTGGAGCTCGACTGGCGCGCGACGGCCGGTGTCGCACCGGATGCGCCGCTGCTGATCACCGGGAACATTCCCTACAACATCACCAGCCCGCTGCTGGCCCGGGCGCTCACCCCTCCGCTGCCGCGGCGCATCGTCTTCCTGGTGCAGGAAGAAGTGGCCGATCGGCTCGCCGCCGCGCCGGGCAGCAACGCCTATGGGGCGCTCACGGTCGGCGTCCAGACGGTGGCGCGGGTCGAGAAGCTGCTGAGAGTCCCGGCCGGCGCATTCCATCCCCGCCCCAAGGTCGACTCCGCGGTGATTCGCCTGACCCCGCTGGAGCACCCGCTCATCCCCGCGCGCGACACGCTTCCGCTGCGGCGGCTGGTCGTCGGGCTGTTCGGGTTCCGCCGCAAGCAGCTCGGCCGCGGCCTGAGAGAATTCACCGGCTGGGTGCCCGAGCGGATCGCCGAGCTGCTCCAGGCCGCCGGGCTGGATGCGACCGTGCGCCCCGAGACGCTGCCGCCGGAGGCCTTCGTCCGCCTGCTCGGCACCCTCATTGACGCGGGGTGGGTGCACGGCTAGCTTTGTGAAAACTTTCACATACCGTGCGCAAGATCGCTGAATCAACCGTCCGTCGTCTCTCGCTCTACCTGCGCTTCCTCGAGGAATTCGAAGAGCAGGGGGCGAGCACCGTGAGCTCCGCGGCGCTGGCCGGCCGGGGCGGCACCACCTCCGCGCAGGTTCGCAAAGACCTCTCCTTCTTCGGCTCCTTCGGCAAGCGCGGACTCGGCTACGAGGTCCCCACGCTCAAGACCCAGTTGCGGGAGATCCTGGGCCTGGGCCGCCGCTATCGCGTCGTGGTGGTCGGGGCGGGGAAGATCGGCAGCGCGCTGGTGCAGTACGGCGGCTTTCAGGCCCGCGGCTTCGATCTGGTGGCCATCTACGACAATGATCCCAAGAAGGTGGGGAAGACCTGGAACGGGCTGACGGTGCGGGATGTCGCGCAGCTCGAGAAGGACCTCAAGCAGGAACACGCCGACATCGCGGCGATCGTGACGCCCGGCGACGCGGCGCAGGCGGTGGCCGATCGACTGGTCAACTATGGGGTCAATGCGATTCTGAACTTTGCGCCGGTCCAACTCCAAGTGCCGGAGAGCGTGGCGGTGAAGACTGTGAATCTGGTCCTGGAGTTGGAGGCCCTCTCGTACGTGTTGGCGAATCGATAGGGAGCGGGGAATCAGGCAATCGGGGGGGATGGCTGCCCGAATGTCCCGATTGCCGAATAGCCTGATTGCCCTAATTGCCTAATCGCCTGATCGGCCGAGCCACTATCTTTCCCCCATGACCAAGCGCCCCAGCAAGCCCTCCAGCGACCCGAAGGTCGCCGCGTTCCGCGCCGTTCGGGATGCCACCCGGTCCTTCATTCCGCAACCAAAATCCCTCCCCAAGAAGGCGCAGAAGCCCCGCGCGAAACAGCAGCTTCGGCGGCGTCCGTAACATGACTAGCTTGTTCCCATGTCGCGTATCCGGGTCAGCTCCGAAATCGGGCCCCTCCAGGCCGTACTAGTTCACACCCCCGGGCTCGAGCTCGAAGCCGTCACCCCCGCGACCCGGGAAGACTATCTCTACGACGACCTGATCGGCCTGGAGGTCTCGGCGCGCGAGCACGCCAGGCTCAAGGCGGTGCTGCAGCGCTTCGCCACGGTGCACGAGATCAGCGACCTGCTGGGCGAGGTGCTCGCCCAGAAACCGGCGCGGGAGTACCTCATCGGCCGCACGCTCGATGTGGTGCCCTCGGAGCCCCTGGCGCAGCGCCTGGCCGAGCTGCCGCCGGCGGAGCTGGTTCGCATGCTGATCGAGGGAACCGAGGAGGTCCCGGGCCCCATCGCGACCGCGCTGAATGAAACCGGCTTCGTGCTGCCGCCGCTCCCCAATCTGTTCTTCCCCCGCGACATCGGGATGGTGATCGGGAGCCACGCGGTGGTAGGCTCGATGCGCTACCGCATCCGCTGGACCGAGGAGCTGCTGATCAAGACGCTCTTCGCCTTTCACCCCGCGCTCGCCAATAGCGGCATCCTGTACGACGGCGCCGAGGAGCGCCGCGACAACTACACGCTGGAAGGCGGCGACGTCCACGTGCTGCGCGAGGACCTCCTGCTGGTGGGCTTCAGCGAGCGCTCCTCCCCCGGGGCGCTGGATGTGCTGTCCGACGTGGCGTTCGAGAAAGCGGGGGTGACCGACGTCATCGTGGTGATCATGCCGGCCAATCCGACCGCCATCCACCTCGACATGCTCTTCACCCAGATCGACCGTGAGCTGTGCCTGGTTTATCCGCCCAGCTTCCTGGGGCCCGAGCGGATGACCATCCTGCACCGCAAGAAGGGACAGGCCGGAGTGCGGGAGCAGCATGATCTGTTCGCCGCGCTCAAGGGTGTGGGCCTGCCGCTCCAGCCGGTGCACGCCGGCGGGACGCGCCGCTTGACCCAGGAGCGGGAGCAGTGGGCCTCGGGCTGCAATGGCCTGGCGCTCGCGCCGGGAGTGATTGTCACTTATGCACGCAACGAAGAGACTCTGCGCCAGCTCGAGGCCGCAGGATTCACGGTCGTACCGAGTACGGAGTTCCTGAATTCCCCTGATTCGCTGATCGCCCAATCGCCTGCTGCCCCGATCCGCACCGCAATCACCCTCGAAGGCGGCGAGCTCGTCCGCGGAGGGGGTGGCGCCCGCTGTATGACGCTGCCTATTCTGCGGGCAGCTCCATGACGCTCGCCATCCGTCCCGACTCGACGCTGGTAGACCGCGCTCTCCTTGCCATGGGAGAGGGCGCGCGCCCCGCGTCCTGGCTCGCCAACCACGTGCTCGGCCTGGTGCGGGCGCCCGAGATCATCGCCGAGCGGCTGGCCG
>DATCWE010000221.1:0-3065 GCA_036566495.1 Gemmatimonadales bacterium
GCCACGACCGGCGGTGCGCCGGGACCGGCAGGTAGATCTCCAGGGGTGCCGACGCGGCGAGGTCGGCGGTAATCGTCGCCTCGCTTTCGTGCGCGAGCTCGGCCAACCGGCGCAGTTGCTGTCCCTGTTGTTCGCGGAGGAATCGCTGCAAGTGCACCTTGCCTTCGCGGACGCGGCTCTGTTGCAGAGTTTGGAAGACGACGGCGCGGAACCCCGGGTCTCGCAGGGCGAGCGCCAGGCGCCGCGCGAGCCGTTCCTGGCGGGCCTGATCGGTGAAGCCGATCTCCGAGGCTCCCGAAGGGCCTCGAATGGTGATGTCCTGGGCAGGCGGTTCCAGTGGCGTCGACCGATCGGCGCAGGCACTGGTGATGAGAAGGGCGGCCAGGACGACCGCTCGGCGAACGGCTGGTGACATCGGATTCCTCCTTGGGCGTGGGGCCGTCCCGCGTCGAGCTGACGCGGCTGCGGCCGGGCCAAGGTGGAACCGCTGTTCAGGAGGACCGCCACCCGGAAAGCGCGGGGCGGTTACGAAAAGCGCGGTTAGGCCTCGAGGGCGGCGAGCCGGCGCAGGCCGACCCGCAACGGCAGGACCGTCGCCAGGGCGCAGACGATGAACACGGCTCCCATGGCGACGAGCAAGGAGGTGGAGGACCCGGGCTGTCCTCCCGATTGCCAGATGCGGAGCTGCTCGGCGATCGGAACGGCTTCGATCACGATGATCAAGGTGAGCAGGCTCACGGCCGCCATCATGAACACGAGGCCGCCGAAGCTGGTGGGGATCTGGGCGGCATTCTCGGTTTCGAATTGAGGAAAGAGCACCCCGAGGCCCAGGGCCAGTGCACCGACGGCCAGGGTATAGCACACCGTCGTGATGGTGCTGAGCAGCATCATGAACGGAGGCGCGTGCAGCATCCGGTTGGTGATCACGCCGATTCCCAGCGCCAGGACCAGGAGGGGAAGGGTTCCCACCCAGTACTTGCTCCACAGCATGGCCTGCAGGTCGAGCGGGCTCGACCGCAACAGCCAGAGCTGGCGGCCCTCGAGCGACACCGAGGGGAAAATGAAGCGCGCGGCGATGGCCGAGAGCACGAATCCGCCCAGCCCCTGGTTGAGGAACACCACCAGGGTGACCAGCACGTAGGGGACCCGCTCACCGGTATAGAGCGGCAGCGCCCGGATATTGAAGATGTACACGATCAACAGCACCGCCAGCAGGATCAGCTGGCTCCATTGCGTCGCGTCCCGGAAGAAGATCTTCAGGTCTTTCAGCACGAATTCCCGCCGGGTCACCGGCAGCCATCCGAGCAGCGCCCGGACCACCCGGTGCCAGGGCGCGCGTCCGGCGGCGGTGTTGGCACCTTCCTGGGACTTGGTGAACCCCGCCATGTAGAGCCGGCGATGCAGCGAGGCACCGATCACGATGAACGCCGCGGCCGTGCTCCACAGCAGCAGCAGCGGCAGCGGATCGCGAATGCGCAGCAGCCAGTTCATCAACGCGCTGGCCGCCCACTCGCTGGGCAGCAGCGGGTGGCTCGGCGCTCGCAGCGCCGCAATGAACTCGAGCAGGTTGCGGTACCCTTCCGGTCGGGCCAGCTGCTCGGGTTGTGCCAGGCGGAGGAAGAGGACCAGGCCGGCCATGACGCTGAGGGCCACCAGGCTCAGCAGGTCGCGCGCCCGGCGCGCCGGAAAGATGTTCACCAGGACCAGGGTGATCACCGATCCGATCACGGTGGGAAGCAGGAAGAACGGCAGCAGTGTCGCGAGCGCGACCAGGGGGAAGAGGGGCCCTCCGCCAAAAACGACGCCGTAGGCCGTGAGGATGGGCACCACCATCAGCACTACCATCCACGATGAATGCGCCAGGGTCTCGCCGAGCTTGGCCAGATAGAACCAGATCCAGTCCACCGGTGCGGCGACCAGCATGTCGAGGTCCTTCGCGAGGAAGAACGTCGAGAGCGCGGTGACCAGATTGGACAGCAGCAGGATGGCGACGAACGAAAGCAGCCCCACGGCCAGCAACTTGCCCGCGAGCAGCGGCCCGATTTCCTCGACGCCCTTGAAATACTTGAGGACCCGGTAAGACACTCCGAAAACCGCGGTCCAGAATCCGGCGCCGAGCAGGACCAGCAGGACGGTGCGCGCCCCGGCGCCGGAGCGCTCGCGCCGGATGCGGGCCCGGAGGCTCCGCCACTTGGGGCCCAGGATGTCCAGCACCCCGGCCGACCGGGAGGGGGCTTCAGCGATCGAAAAGCTCACTCAGTTCCCATTCCGACAAGCCGCCGGTGAGCTTGAGGAACAACTCCTCCAGAGAAGCGTCGCCGGTGGAAGTCTGGATGCGCAGCTCGTCCATGGTGCCGGCGGCAACGATCTTGCCGCCCTGGACGATGGCGATGCGATCACACATCGCCTCGGCAATCTCCAGCGTGTGGGTGCTCATCAGCACCGTTCCGCCTCGGCTGACGAATTGACGCAGCAGGTCCTTGAGCAGGCGGGCGGATTTCGGATCGAGGCCGATCATCGGCTCGTCCACCACGATGACTTCGGGCCGATGGAGCAGGGCGCTGGAGATGATCAGTTTTTGCCGCATGCCGTGGCTGTAGGACTCGGTCAGTTCGTCGCGCCAGGGCAACAGCTCGAACAGCTCGAGCAGCTCGTCGATGCGCCGGTCGATGACCTCCCCTTCCTGGCCGTACAGCCCGGCCACGAAGCGCAGAAACTCCGCACCGGTCAGCTTGTCGTAAACGAACGGGCGATCGGGGATGAAGCCCAGCCGGCTTTTGGCCCCAATCGGATCCTCCCGGATATCGATTCCGGCGACCCGAATGCTGCCCGCCGAAGGTTGCAGGATCCCCGCAATCATGCGCATCGTCGTCGTCTTGCCGGCCCCATTGGGCCCCAACAGGCCATAGAGCTCCCCGGCTGGAATCGTGAGGTCGATTCCATCCACCGCCGTGAAGCGGCCATACCGTTTGGTGAGGTTGTTCAGCTCGATCATGGGAGGTTCCGGAGGGGCAAAAACCGCGCCGAGGCCACCAGGGGCAGCAGATCCACCTGCCGGCTGCGCC
>DATCWE010000280.1:0-3794 GCA_036566495.1 Gemmatimonadales bacterium
GCGCTCGCGCATGCGCTCGAGCCAAGCGGACTGGAGATCCTGCTGCTGGAAAGTGGCGGCGCCAGGCCGGACCCCTGGAGCCAGGCGCTGAACGAGGGGCCTTGCAGCGGCGATGCGTACGCCGGCCTCCGGGAGACCAGACAGCGTCAGACCGGCGGCACCGCGCACCTGTGGAACAGTCCGGTCGGCGGGGAGCTCGGCGCGAAATACGTTCCGCTGGACAGCGGCGACTTCAAGCCGCGGAGCGGTGAGCCGGATGGGGCCTGGCCGTTCGAGCGCTCCACGCTGGTGCCCTGGTACGAGCGGGCGCAGGCGCTGTGCGGGCTGGGACCTTTCGAATATGAGGGATCCTACTGGGCGGACCCGGATCGGCCGTGCCTTGCGGTCAGCGATGGCATGCTCCAGAGCCGGGTGTATCAGTTCGGCGCCGCGCGAATCTTCACCGAGGCATATCTACGAACCCTGCGCGCGGCGCGCAAGGTTCGCCTCTACTCGCACGCCACCGTGTGCGAACTGCGTACCGATCCGGCGCGGGAGCGGGTGCTCGAGGCTCGGGTGCTTGCGCCGGCGGGCGTGGAGCTGCGGGTGCGGGCGCGCCGCTTCGTGCTGGCGGGAGGCGCGGTGGAGAACGCCCGTTTGCTGCTGCTCGCCGAGCTCGGCAATGCATCCGGATGGGTGGGCCGCTGCTTCATGGAGCATCCGCGCGATTCCGCGCTCACCCTGGTCCCGCGCGATCCCGGATTCGCTGCGGCAGCACCATTCTACGACCTCCATCGCGCCCGGGACGGGACCTTCGTGTGCGGCCGGCTCGCGCTCGATCCCGAGGCGATGCAGGCCGCCGACCTGCCCAATGGGTCGATCACGTTGCTGCCGCGCTGGGGAACCGCCTCCGGACCGCTGGCGTATCGATGGGCCCGCTGGCTTCGCGGTCAATCGGCGAGCTTCCCGCCCGGACATGGCTGGTCCAGTGTCGCGGCGCCCCGGGGCGAGCCGGCCAGCTTTCAGCTGCTGCTGAACCTGGAACAGCGTCCCCACCGGGATAACCGCATCGTCCTGGCGTCGGAGCGCGACGCGCTCGGCGTGCCGCGGGCCGCGCTGCACTGGCGCTGGCGCGAGACGGAGCAACGGGCCCTGGAACGGCTGCGTGACCGCATCGCGGCCGCTTTCGAGACTGCGGGATTCGGACGCGTCAGCCGGGACGCCCGGCCGGTCGATCCCAACGCCCATCATCACGCCGGCACCACCAGAATGCACCTGGATCCGCGCGAGGGCGTGGTGGATGCGGACGGGAAGGTGCATGGAGCCCAGAATCTCTACGTGGCCGGCGGGTCGGTTTTTCCCTCCGCGGGCTTCGCCAATCCGACCCTCACCATCGTGGCCCTGGCCCTGCGGCTGGCGGATCACCTCGCGCGCCCGGACTGAGCCGCCGCGCGCTTGTTCCCGCCAGCAGGCCCGGGTACGTTCTCGGGGCCTTTCACCGGGACCATCCTGAGTGCGGATTGCCGTAGTCTTCGATACCCCCTACAAGAGCTGGACCCCGGAAGACCAGCATCGCCAGATGGTGGCCGAGCTGGCGGGCGGGATTCAGGACGAGCCGGAGATGGAGTATCAGGTCGGCGCTGCGCTCGAGGAGAACGGCCACGAGGTGCTCCTCATCGGTATCCACGCCGACCCCCGCGAGATCCTGGACCGCTGCGCGGAGTGGCGCCCCGATCTGGTGATGAACTGCGTCGAGGCGTTCCGCAACGACGACCATCTGGACTACCTGTTCCCCGCCCTGCTGGAGGCGGGGGGACATCGCTATACCGGCTCCCCGCCGCTCGCCCTGCTGGTGAGCCGGGACAAAGCGATGAGCAAGAAGATCCTGGCCTTCCACGGGATCCAGGTCCCCGGCTTCGTGACCTACCGGCTCAACGAGGAGGTCGCCAACGCACCGGAGCTGCGCCTGCCCCTCATCGTCAAGCCGCTTTCCGCCGACGCCTCGGCCGGCATCGCCCAGGCCTCCGTGGTGGAAGACCTGGATGCGCTGCGGGAACGGGTCGCCTTCATCCACCAGCGCTTCGAGCAGGCGGCGATCGCCGAGGAGTTCATCCCCGGCCGCGAGCTCTACGCCAGCGTCATCGGCAACGACGCAGGGCTCGAGATCCTGCCGCTGACCGAGCTGATCTTCGACAAGGAGAAGACCGAGCCGGAGGAGCGCATCGCGACCCAGTCGGCCAAGTGGGACGAGCCCTATCGCAAGCGGAAAGGCATCAAGAACGTGTTCGCCCGGCCGGTGTCGGCGGCGGCACGCGAGCGCATCGACGCCATCTGCCGAACGGCGTTTCAGGCCCTCTGGCTGCGGGACTACGCGCGCATCGACCTCCGGCTCACCGAGGAGGGCGAGATCTGGGTGCTCGAGGCCAACGCCAATCCGTTCATCAGCCGGGGCCACGAGATCGCCAACGCCGCCGACAAGGCGGGGATGCCCTACGCCAAGTTCGTGCAGCGCATCGTGGACGAGGCCCTGGCCCGCTATGCCGGCGCGTAACCGCAAGCGAGCCGTCCCGCCCTCGGTCGATCTCCGCTGTGTCTGCGGCTACCCGCTGCAGCGCTTCTGGTCCTATTGCCCCGACTGCGCCCGCCCGCAGCGTTGGCCCGATGCGACCGGCCTGGCTGGCGCCGAATGCCCGCGGTGCCGCTGGGCCGTTTCTCCCAAGTTTTCCTTCTGCCCCTGGTGTGACCTCGATCTGGCCGATGAAGGGACCTTCAGCGAAGAGCCCCTCAAGGCTCCCAAGGGCTTCCGGATGGATGCCCGTTGCGACTGGGGCTGCGGAGGCGGCGTGCAGTATCCGATGCCCTACTGCCCCTGGTGCGGCAAGGACCAGCACTGGAACGAGGACGCCAAGTTCGAGGGCAGCTGTCCCCACTGCGCACGCGGGGTCGACGACTGGATGGATGTCTGCCCCTGGTGCGGCCAGGACGCCACCGGCCAGGATCTGATTCGCAAGGCGCTGAGCGGAGTCCGGGGCCTGCTGCGGGTGGCGCGGATTTCCGATTGGGGCTTCCGCGTGCTGCTGCGTCCCGGCGTTTCCGGAGTGGATCCCAAGTACCCCAAGATCGTCGAGATCGAGGAACGCTACGTCGTGGGGGTGAAGCGGCGTGACGAGATTCCCTGGCCGATGCTGGTCGGACTGATCAGCCACGAGCTGGGCCACAGTTTCCTCTATCACAACTGGCACTGGACCCGCACGCCCACCTTCCGGCGCGCCTTCGGCGAGGTGGCCAAGGCCTACCGGGTACTCGACGACGCCTGGGTGGATTTCCAGCGGCGGGGGGTGGCGATCGCCCCGGTCAATCATGTGAGCGGCTATGCCACCCGGCATCCCCAGGAGGACTTCGCGGAGACCTTTCGCTTCTATCTGACGCGGCGGGGGCGGCTGCGGGAGCTGTTCGCCGAATTCGGCCGCAAGCGCAAGGGAGTGGTGGTCTACGAGAAATTCCTGGCGCTGCACGACTACGTGCGCTCGCTCAGGGGGCGCTGAGCGACCTACCTCAACCCCCGGCCGGATGCTTTCGCAGAGCGGTGGCTGCCGCCTCGATGCGCTGCGCGTAGCTGCGCAGACTCTCGCCCTGCTCCCGCCGCGGGACCACGAACTGCGGATCGTCGGGCTCCGAGCTCTTCAGGTCGTCGACCATCAGGTCCCCGCCGTGCGCCTCGACTGTTTCTTCGAAGCGTTCGACGGCGGTCAGCAGGTCGACCAGATCCTCGGAGTCTTCATGGCCCGTTGCCGCAATGCCGCGGCTCCGGAGCC
>DATCWE010000086.1:0-3949 GCA_036566495.1 Gemmatimonadales bacterium
CGCACGGCCGCGGGCACCAGCGAGATCACCAATCACCTCCTGGTGCGCGGCGAGGACGACCGCGCCGAATCCCGCGACGAATCTCCCCGCTCCGCATGAGCCAGGACGAAGCGCTGGCCCCCCAGTACGACCCCGCCGGACTCGAGACCAGCCTCTACCAGGAGTGGGAGCGTAAAGGCCTCTTCCGGCCGGCTTCGGACCGGCCGGCCCGCGAGCAGCCGGCCGAGGGAACGCCGGACCCCGCCGCCGGGCCCACGTACGTCGTCATGATGCCGCCCCCGAACGTCACGGCCGAGCTGCACATGGGCCACGGGCTCAACAACGCGATCCAGGACGTCCTGGTCCGCTTCGAGCGGATGCGCGGGCGCGATACGCTCTGGCTGCCGGGCACCGACCACGCCGGCATCGCCACCCAGAACGTGGTCGAGCGTGAGCTGGCCGCCGAAGGCAAGACCCGGTTCGATCTGGGCCGCGAGGCGTTCGAGCAACGGGTCTGGGCCCACGTGAAGGAAACCGGTCCCGCGATTCTCCAGCAGCTGCGGGCCCTGGGCACCAGCTGCGACTGGGAGCGCACCTACTTCACCCTCGACGAAGATCTCTCCCGCGCCGTCCGCGAGGTGTTCGTTTCGCTGTATGACAAGAACCTGATCTACCGCGGCAAGTACATCATCAACTGGTGTCCGCGCTGCCTGACGGCGCTCTCCAACGAAGAGGTGGACAAAGAGGAGGTCGACGGGAAGCTCTGGCAGATTCGTTACCCGCTGGAGGGAGACGACGGGAAGTACATCGTCGTCGCGACGACCCGGCCCGAGACGATGCTGGGCGATACCGGGGTGGCGGTCCATCCGGCCGATGCGCGCTACACCGCGCTCTGGGGTCGCGCGGCCATCCTGCCCCTGGTCAACCGTCCCATCCCCATCGTCTCCGACGACGCGGTGGACCAGGACTTCGGGACCGGCGCGGTCAAGCTCACCCCGGCGCACGATCCGGCCGATTTCGAGCTCGCCAAGCGGCACCAGCTGCAGCAGCTCGACGTGATGACCGACGACGCGCACATGAACGATGCCGTGCCGGAGCGTTTCCGCGGCCTGGACCGCTACGCAGCGCGCCAGCTCGTGGTGGCCGAGCTCGAGCAGCTCGGTTTGCTCCTGAAGGTCGAGTCGCATCGCCACGCGGTGGGGCACTGCTATCGCTGCGAGACCGTGGTGGAGCCGCGCCTCTCGGACCAGTGGTTCGTGAAGATGCGCCCGCTGGCCGATCCGGCCCTGCAAGCCTACCAGAACGACAAGCTGCGGTTCATCCCCGAGCATCGGGGGGCGGAATACGCCCTGTGGATGGAGAACATCCGCGACTGGTGCATCTCCCGGCAGCTCTGGTGGGGCCACCGGATCCCGGTGTGGTACTGCGAGAACCTCTCCTGCCGGAAGGTCAGCGCCAGCCGTACCGATCTGACGAAATGCCCCGCCTGCCGCGGGCCGGTGCGCCAGGACGAAGACGTGCTCGACACCTGGTTTTCGTCCCAGCTGGTGCCCTTCTCCAGCCTCGGCTGGCCCGCGAAGACGCCCGACCTGGAGCGCTTCTATCCCGGCAACACGCTGGTCACCGCGCCGGAGATCCTGTTCTTCTGGGTGGCGCGCATGATCATGGCGGGTCTCGAGTTCATGGGAGAGGTTCCCTTCACCACGGTGTACCTCCACGGGACGGTCCGCGACACCAAGCACCGCAAGATGTCGAAGTCGCTCGGCAACGGGATCGACCCGCTCGACGTGGTGAGCCGCTACGGCGCCGATGCGCTGCGCTACACGGTCGTGTCGGGGCTCTCGGTGGGCACCGATCTGATCCTCGATCCGGAAGACCTGGAGACGTCCTTCGCCGCGGGGCGCAACTTCGCCAACAAGCTGTGGAACGTGGGACGCTTCATCCTCTCCAATTTGAACGGCCCCGTGCGCCCGCTGGGCGGGCTGGCCGACAACGTGGTGCGGCGCGGCGAGCTGACCCTGTCGGACCGGTGGATCATCGCCCGCTGCGAAGAGACCGTCCGCGAGGCCACCGCGGCCTACGAGCGATTCCGGCTCAATGACGCCGCGCTCGCGGTGCACCATTTCTTGTGGAGCGATCTGGCGGACTGGTATGTCGAGGTGATCAAGCCGCGCCTGCACGGCACCCTGCCCGGCGGCGACGTAGCCCGCGCGGTGGTGACGCAGACCTTCGAAGTGGCGCTGCGCCTGCTGCACCCGGTCATGCCGTTCATCACCGAGACCCTCTGGCAGCGCCTCCCCGGCAACGCCGAGCGCGAGTCCATCTCGGTCGCCCCCTGGCCGGGCAGCGACCGGCGTGCGCTGGATGCCGAGGCGCTGCGCCGCTTCGGCTCACTGCAGGAGCTGGTGGGTGCGTTCCGCTCGATCCGCGCGGAGTACGGCGTTCCGCCTGGCCTCACGGTGCGGGCGACCGTGACCCACCCCGGGGCCGAAACGCGCGAGGTGCTGCGCATGGAGCGCCCCACGGTCCGGCGGCTGGCCAAGGTCTCCAGCCTGGAAATGAAAGAGCGGGAGGACGACGCGGCCAACGGGTCGGCTACGGCCAATGCGGTGCTTCCCGATGGCTCGCTGGTGACCGTCCCGCTGGGCGACCTGATCGATCTCAAGAAGGAGTGCGCGCGGTTGCAGACCGAGGTCGAGCGGCTCGCCGGTGCGATCGCGGGGCAGGAGAGCAAGCTCGGCAACGACCAGTTTGTCGCGAAGGCGCCGGAGGCGGTGGTCGCCCGGGAGCGGGAAAAGCTCGCGGCCTGGCGCGAGCAGGCCGGCGTGCTGGCCGAAAAGCGCAAACGTCTCGGTTGCGGAGTGTGAGGACGGTGACCAGTGGCCGGTTACCGGTGACCGGCTACTGGTTACTGATCACCGTCCCCTGGTTAGTGCTCTCGTGCGCCCGCGTGCAGGCGCCGCCCGGCGGCCCCACCGACTTGATCCCCCCGCGGCTGCTTTCCACCTCGCCCGACACGCTCGCCGTGCTGCCCGGTTTCAAGGGGGATGTCGAGTTCCAGTTCGATGAGGTGGTGTCGGAAGGAAACAGCCCGAACTTCGGCTTGGGGACCGGGGATCTCGAAAAACTGGTCATGCTTTCCCCGTCGCTGGCGGTGCCTTCAGTGCACTGGAAGCGAAGCCGCCTGACGGTGCGGCCGCGCGAGGGCTGGAAGGCCAACACGGTCTACCGGGTGGAGCTGCTCCCCGGCCTCGCCGACCTCTCCGGGAATCGCAGCAAGAACGGCGGCGTGGTCACCTTTACGACCGGCGCTGCGCTGCCGACGACCACGCTGCGGGGCCTGGTAGTCGACTGGATGACCCAGCGTCCGCAGCCGCGCGGGCTGGTCGAAGCCATCCTGCTGCCCGATAGCCTGCCTTATCGCACCAGCGCCGATTCCACCGGCCACTTCCGGCTGGGCCCCATCCCCGCGGGCGAATACCTGGTGTACGCCGCCCTGGACCAGAACAACGATTTCCGGGTCGAGCCGCGCGAACCCTTCGATTCTCTGCGCCTGGCGTCCGGCCGGGACAGCGTGGGGGAATTGTGGGTGTTCCGGCACGACAGCACGGCGAACCGGCTGACCAGCGTGGCGGTGAACGACTCGCTCTCCCTGCTGCTGACCTTCACTCAGCCGCTCAATCCCTACCAGCGACTGCCCGCCGATTCGGTCGAATTGCGCCTGCTGCCCGACTCGGTCCCCGTGCCGGTGCTGCGTTTACTGACCAAGGAGCAGTACGACACCGCGTTTCCCTTCAAGCCCAAGGTGGACACGAGCGCCGCCGCGCGCGCCCGCGCCGACAGCCTTCGAGCGGATTCCCTGGCCCGGGCGCGCGCCGACAGCATTCGCACCGACTCGCTGGCGCGCGCGCGCGAGACCCTCGAGATCCGGATTCCGGGCGCCCAGCGCCGGCGCGAAGCCGCCCGCGAC
>DATCWE010000376.1:0-2335 GCA_036566495.1 Gemmatimonadales bacterium
GGGCCGACGCGCTCAACGTGCTGCGCCTGCAACTGGAGCGGATGGAGGCGGGCTTCATCCCTTCGCTGCGCGAATACAACCGCGTCTTCGGGGTCACCCGCGAGCGGCTGGAGCGGGCGCCGAAGGACCTGGTGATCCTGCATCCCGGCCCGATGAATCGCGGCGTCGAGATCGACAGCGACGTTGCCGACGGGCCCCACAGCGTCATCCTCCCGCAGGTGACCAACGGCGTGGCGGTCCGCATGGCGGTGTTGTACCTGCTGGCGGGCGGCGCACCCGACTGGCGCTCGGCACCGGGCGGGGAGGAGCGATGAGCGAGCTGCTGATTCGCGGCGGCCGGGTGATCGACCCTTCGCGCGGGACCGACGGCCCCGCCGATGTCCTTATCAGGGACGGCAGGATCGAAGCGGTGGGGCGCAACATCCCCGCCGAGCCGGGGATCGAGCTGGTCGACGCAGCGGGCAAGGTGGTGGCCCCCGGGCTGATCGATATCCACGTGCACCTGCGCGAGCCGGGGTTCGAGCACGCGGAGACCATCGCGTCCGGGGCCGCTGCCGCCGCGGCCGGCGGGTTCACCGCCGTGTGCGCCATGCCCAATACCGACCCGGTCACCGACAGCCAGGCCACGGTCGGTTTCGTGGTTCGCCAGGCCATTCGGGCGGGACAGGCCCGCGTCTATCCGATCGGCGCCGTCTCGCTGGGGCAGCGCGGCGAGCAGCTCACCGAGTTCGGCGAGCTGATTCAGGCCGGCGCGGTCGCGGTCAGCGACGACGGCAAACCGGTCCGCTCCAGTCACCTGATGCGCACCGCGTTGGAATACGCCAAGACCTTCGGGATTCCCGTCGCCGATCACTGCGAGGACCTGTCGCTGGCCCAGGGCGGCGCGATGCACGAGGGGATCATTTCCGCCCGGCTGGGACTCAAGGGGATTCCCTCCGCGGCGGAAGAGATCATGGTCGCGCGCAACATCCTGCTGGCGGAGCTCACCGGGGGGCACGTCCATCTCTGCCACATGTCCACCCGCGGCTCGGTCGAGCTGATTCGCTGGGCCAAGTCCAAGGGGCTGCGGGTCACCGCCGAAGCCACCCCGCACCACTTCACCCTCACCCACGAGCGCTGCGAGGGATACGACACCAACGCGAAGATGAACCCGCCGCTGCGCGAGGCCGCGGATCGCGACGCGATCCGCCAAGGCCTGGCCGACGGCAGCATCGATTGCATCGCGTCGGACCACGCGCCCCACCACTACGATGCCAAGGAGCGTGAATTCGACGAAGCGCCCAACGGCATCGTAGGCCTCGAGACCGCGTTCGGCCTGGGCATGCGGGAGCTGGTGGGCCCCGGAGTGCTCAGCCTGCCCGAGCTGCTGGCCCGGATGAGCACCTTGCCCGCGAGGGTGTTCCGCTTGCCCGGTGGAACCCTGGCGGTGGGCGCACCTGCGGACCTCGTCGTACTCGACGTGGAACGGCAATGGGAGGTCCGGCGGGAGGCGCTGCACTCGAAGAGCCTGAACTCGCCCTTCCTGGGAGAAACGCTCCGGGGGCAGGCCGACTTGACCATCGTGGGCGGCCGGGTGGTCTTCCAGCGCCCACCCCGTTCGACTTCTTGACAGCCAAACAACCGAACATGTTTCGCTCTTGCGGCAATTCATTAGATTGGAGCCAGTTGCGGGACTCCGCTGCAATTCCTTGAGGTGGGCATGAGCGAGCCGAAGGCGCATAATCTCGCCGACATTGAGAACCTGCTGGGCACCCGGCAGCAGCTGCTTGGCTGGCTGGACCGACTGGTGCAGACCGGCGCGCGTGCGCCGGCCCAGGTCCGTGCCAAGGTGCAATCGGATTATCGCGCCCGGCTGGCGCAGGTGGTCGCGCAGCTGTCCACCCACGGCGACCTGATCGCCTCGACCCTGGATGGGCTGCGGGCGCAGGCGCGGGAGCTGCGCCAGCTCAGGGGAGAGGAAGAGGAAGTGCGGGCGGAGGCCGAGCTGCGCCACAGCGTCGGAGAGTACACCGACGACGAGTGGCAGCTGGTCGAGCTCGAGAGCTCGGGCAAGATCGATGAGTTCGATCAGGAGCTGGGCCGGCTGGGTGGCGAGATTCGCCGGCTCGAGGAAGTGCAGGGCCTGATTGCTCCTGATGCCCTCAGCCCGCCGGAGCCCTCCCGGATGCCGCCTCCGGAGCCGGAGATGATCCCGGAGCATTTCGAGATTCAGAATCCGCCGCTGCTGGAAGAGCAGCCCACGCTCACGCTGGTGCGGGAGCCGGAGCCTCCGCCACCGCCCCAGCCGCGTCCCGAAGCGCCCCGCTTCGTTCCCCGCGCCGGTGCGCCGCGGCCG
>DATCWE010000004.1:0-2370 GCA_036566495.1 Gemmatimonadales bacterium
TGGCGCGGCGAGCACCTCGCGCGCCTCCATGGCGGGCGCCGGAGCCTCGAGGGCTACGACGATGCCGACCAGCTCGCGCTTGCGGACGGGAACCACGACCCGGGCCCCCGGCACCACCTGGTCGGCCAGGCTGTCGGGAACGCGGTAGGTGTAGGGCTCGAAGAGGGGGAGCGGAAGGGCGATCTGGGCGAAGCGCTCGGTCATCGGGCCGAGAGGCCGAGCCCCGGCCCCTCGGCAAGCCGCAGCTGGCCCCGCTCGATCGTCGCCCCGACGTAGGGATCATGCGCCAGCAGCGCCGCGCCGTCGAGGTCGCAGATGTCCACCAGGGGGCAGAACTGCGCGGCACCGGTGATCCCGATCGAGCTCTCGATCATGCAGCCCACCATCACCATCATATGATGGGCGCGAGCGATCGCGATCATGCGCACGGCCTCGCGCAGGCTGCCGGTCTTGGCGAGCTTGATGTTGATCCCATCGACCTTGCCCACCAGCGGAGGGATGTCGGCCGCGACCAGGCAGCTCTCATCGGCAATCACCGGAATGCGCGAGTGCTGGGTCACGATGCCGAGCCCCTCGAGGTCCGCCGGATCGAGCGGCTGCTCCAGCACCGTCACCCCATATTCCTCCAATACCGGGAGCATTCTGATGGCCTGCTTACGGGTCCAACCGGCGTTCGCATCCACCCGCAGCTCCTTCTTGGTCACGTCGCGGATGGCCTGGAGGATGGCGCGGTCGTCGCTGGTGCCCAGCTTGACCTTGAGGACCGGGTAATCCTCGGCCTCACCCACTTTCATCCGGATGCGCTCCGGAGTGTCGATGCCGATGGTGAAGGTGGAGACGGGGCACTTGGCGGGATCGAGCCCGAAGAGCTGGTGCACGGGGAGACCGAGCCGTTTGCCGGCCAGGTCGTGCAACGCGGTAGAGAGCGCGGCGCGCGCGGAGTTGTTGCCGTGCAGCGCCAGCTCGAAGCGCGCCTCGGCATCCTCCAGGTGGAGGGGATGCTCCGGCAGGGTGGTGGCGTAGACCTCGAGCGCCGCGAGCACCGTCTCCGGGGTCTCGCCGTAATAGCGCTGTGGTGCCGCCTCACCCCAACCCTCCAGGCCGTCCGGGTCCACCAGGCGGATCGCCACGGTGCGATAGGTGTCCTGAGAGCCCCGCGCGATGATGAAGGGATGACGGGTCTTCAGCTCCAGGATGTCGGCTTCGAGGCGAAGTTTGGACACGGGCACCAGGATCGAGGATTCAGGGATCGGCAGATGGACGGCGGAGTATAGGAGTCCCGGGAGGGCGGGTCAAATGACGGTGCCTCACACGGTGCACTGGCGCTTTCCCGCGGGTTCGATGGGACGAAAGCGAAGCCACTTCAGGGCCGGCAACGGGACCGGCACGGCGAGACTCGAATCGCGTCGGGCGGCGGGAATGACGTGACGCTCCCCCCGGCGCACGAAGGTCACCGCGACGTCCCGCTCGGCGCTGGGCGCTTCCGAAATGATGGCGCGAAACTCCGCGTAGGGCACCAGCAGCCTTCGCCGAGCCAGATAGTTGAGCCGCGGGGTGTTCGACTCGATCACCTGCACCAGGTCGCGCTGGTAGCCGAAGACCTGGATGCTCGAGGGAATCAGGAAGTGGTTGGGCCGGCCATCCTCCGTCCTCAGGTTGCTGTACATCGAAAAGGCCCGATCGGTGCCCAGACCCAAGTAGGGCGTCAGCCCGGAGGCGAGCACCAGCACCGGTGCCAGCATGGCTGCCTGCCAATGGCGGGGCGCTGCGGCACCCGCCAAGGGCTTGCTCATCGCGGGCACCGGCAGGAGCGCGAGTGCGGCGGCGACAACCGCGGCGGCCAGGAACAGTTGTGCTGCCAGCAGCAAGAACTCGGATGCGACCGGACCAACGGCCACACCAACAGCCAGCCCCGCGACGAGTAGGGCGCGCGTGACGGGGGCGGCGAGCGCGGCCCAGGCCTTGGCGCCCACGCGGCCGAGCTCACTCTGGCCAAACTCCGGATGCTCCGGAAGAAACAGCGTGAGCAGGGCAACACCGGTGGCGCTGAAGCGGGGATAACCCGCCAGGGCGAGCACGACGTGAAAGAGCAGGGCAATCACGACGCCCGCTCCGCGCAGGCGCGGGAGCATCAGCAGGACCGGGACTCCCAGCTCGATGGCGAGGGTGAGCACGATGATCAGCGCCAGCAGCGCCGGCCCGGCGGGAAGCCCCCCCAGCCGCTCGCTCAGCCGGCCGTAGAGCGTCGTGGCACAGCTGACTTCGGGCGAGAAGAAGTCGCGGTTGAGCTTGTGGAATCCGCTCAGCAGGTAGACCAGCAGCAGCGCGACGCGCGCGGCGGGAAAGAAAGCTCCCGGGAAGTGCTGCGCG
>DATCWE010000033.1:0-7915 GCA_036566495.1 Gemmatimonadales bacterium
GCCCGAAGGCGTGCCGCGACTGGCCGGGGTCGGCCTCGATGCGCCGGCGCTCTTCTTTACGCTCGGCATCACAGCGCTCGTCGCGCTGGCGGTGAGCCTTGCGCCGGCGCGTCGGCTCGCCCACACCGATCTCCGTAACGCGCTCGCTGCGGCCGGCGGAAGGAATGTGGCTGCTCGTCGGGGTCTGCATCGCTGGCTGGTGGCGCTCGAGACTGCACTCGCGCTCGCGCTGCTCGCCGTGGCCGGCGTTTTGGTCAAGAGCATGCAGCGGATTCAAAGCGTGGACCCCGGCTTCGACCCGAGCAGCACGCTTGTGGCTGATTTCTCGCTGCCCGACACCCGCTACCCGAGCGGAGACGCCCTCGTCCAATTCCAGCAGGAGCTGCGCCGGCGCCTCGAGGCAGTGCCGGGGGTGCAATCGGCGGCGCTGATCTTCGGATTGCCGCTCACCGGATTCGGCTGGAGTGGCAGCTTCACCATCGACAGCATCCCCGTGCCGGACGGCAAAAGCCAATCGGCCCAGGTCCGCATCGTCAGCGACAATTATTTCGGCACCCAGCGCATTCCGCTGCTCCGGGGCCGCGGCTTCGGCGCCGATGACCGCCGCGGCGGCCGCCAGGTCGTCGTCATCAGCGCGGCGGCGGCTCGGAAATTCTGGCCTGGCGCGGATCCGCTGGGACACTTCGTGCGGGTGGGCGCGCGGCCGGGGCCCGATCGGCCGCAGGGTGAAATCGTCGGGATCGTCGGCGACGTGCGCGAGCGGGGGCTCGATCAGGAGCCCCGGCCGATCTTTTACGTGAGCAGCGACCAGGTGGCAACCGACGGCGTCACGCTGGCGCTGCGCACCAGCGTGCCCCCCGCGTCGCTGGCACCGGAACTGCGAAGAACCCTTGCGGCGCTCGACCCCGAGCTGCCGGTCAGCGGGGTCCGCACGATGGAGGACGTCCTGCGCAGCGCGACCGCCTCGGACCGCTTTCGTGCCTCTCTGATGGGGATCTTCGCGCTGCTCGCGACCGCGCTCGCCGGGCTTGGCGTCTACAGCGTTGTCTCCCACCTCGTGGCGCAACGGAGCCGGGAAATGGGCCTGCGTCGCGCCTTGGGCGCCACGGACCACCAGGTCGTGGCGCACGTGGTTCGCGGTGGCATGCGCGACGCTACTCTGGGAGCCGTGGCCGGACTGGCGCTCGGCTGGCTCATCACCAGACAGCTGGTGCGTCTGCTCTTCGAGGTACGCCCCGGAGATCCTCTGGTGCTCGGGCTGTCCGCCGCCCTGTTCCTCGGCGTCGCCTGGCTCGCCTGCTGGGTCCCGGCACGGCGGGCCGCCCGTGCCGATCCCGTCGAAGTGCTCCGCGGCGAATGAGTAGCCGCCGCCGGGTGGCCGCGCTGGTTCGCGCGGCTGGTGCTTGGCCGGTAGCGGGCAGGCGGTCCGCCGGGATCTGACCCGCCTGCCCCGCGCCGATCTACCCGCTCTTACGGTTTCGGCGCCGCTGGCTTCGGAGCCGCGGGCGCCGTGGCTTTCCGGTTCCAGAACGCGGGGTCCTGGCTGACCCATTCCGCCATCGGGTAACTCATCTCCGGACTGACGGTGAAGACGATGCTCTGCACCGAGACGAATCCCTCGGACACAGTCCCGAACTGCTTCATCAGGTCCGGGGTCATCGCCTTTTCGATTGCCGCGCCCGTGCCGCTGTTCTGGTCGAGCTCCGCCAGGGACTTATGGGGGGAGAACACGAGGTAGGTCGGACCCGGCATTCCGGCCTGCACTTGATAGCTGGCCCAGGGTGCGTCGGCTTTGGCCTGTTGCACCACGCTCTGAAACAGCTTGGCGCCTTCGAAGAAACTCCCTTCCTTGCCGGGGCGCACCCGGAAGATGGTGACTTCCCAGACCCGCATCTGCGCCAGATTGACCTCGCCGGGGTTACTCGCTTCGGGAACGAATCGCGCGAGCAGGGCGTCCCCTCCGGACACGTTGGCAGCGTCCGCCTGCACGAGCCGGTCCAGCTCGGCTGCCAGTCCTGGCGTGGCGGCGATGGACTTGCTGGCCGCTTCGATCTCCGCGACCGAGGCGTGGCCTTCGACGAACCAGACCTCGCTCGGCCCGTACGTGCTGACGAGCGCGATGTAGTTGTTCTTGATCTTGGCCTTGCCGAAGGCGCGCGGCCACGCGGATTCGGTCTGCAGGTGCGAACCGGCGCGGCCAAACTTTACCTGCTCGCGGAAAATCTGGAGATAGGGCGGCGGACCCTGGTCCTGCGCGGCAAGCGATCCAGCCAGCAGAACGGTGAGTGCGGCAGTGCTGCCGCTCCGGATGAGGTGACTCATAATGACCTCACTGAATTGGATGGCAACGGAGTAACGCGCAGAACATTGTAACGCCGATCTCACGCAGTGGTAAGAGCCGGCTCTTGCCGCTCGCGTCGCGCGGCCGTTTCTTGCTGTATGGTCACCGCGGCAGCTTCCCTTCCCCTCGTCGTCCGCGCCGAGCAGCAGGCCACGCGCAGCGCGATTCGGGACGCGGCGGGCACTCACCCTTACGACCGGCTGCTCGACGCTTCTGCCCGCGTGGCCGCCGGCCTGCTTGCCGGCCGCCACGATCTGGAGGAAGCGCGCGTCGCCTTCCTGGTATCGCCCGGCTTCGACTGGGTTGCGGTGCTGTGGGGAATCTGGCGCGCGGGGGGCATCGCCGTGCCTCTGGCGCTCTCCCACCCCCTCCCCGAGCTGGAGTACGCCCTCCGGGACGCGGAGACCGGCATCGTGGTCGCAGATCCCGCCGCGACGGCGCTGCTCGGGCCCCTTGCCGCCGAGTTGGGCGTGCGATTCGCCACGACAGCCCAGTTACTGAGCACTCCGCCGCAAAGCTTGCCTCGCATCGCGGAGCGGCGCCGGGCGCTGATGGTCTACACCAGTGGCACGACGGGAAAGCCCAAAGGCGTGGTGACCACTCATGCCAACCTGCACGCCCAGATTACCGCGCTCATCGAGGCCTGGGGCTGGACGCGGGACGATCGGATCCTGCTGGTGCTGCCGCTGCACCACGTCCACGGCATCGTCAACGTGGTGCTGTGCGCGCTCTGGGCCGGCGCGGAATGCGAGATGCTTCCCCGCTTCGACGCGGAGGCGGTCTGGGCGCGAATCGCCTCGGGGCGGCTCACCCTGTTCATGGCCGTCCCGACCATCTATCGCCGGCTGATCGCCGCCTGGGAAGCCGCGCCGCCCGAGCGCCGCCATGCATGGTCGGCAGGATGCCGCTCGATGCGGGTTATGATCTCCGGTTCGGCCGCGCTGCCGGTGGCGACGCTGGAAGCCTGGCGCCGGATCAGCGGGCATACCCTGCTCGAGCGCTACGGCATGACCGAGCTGGGCATGGCGCTTTCGAATCCGCTCGCTGGTGAGCGCCGCCCGGGTTACGTGGGACGCCCGCTGCCCGGCGTCGAGGTCCGGCTGGTCGACGAAGCGGGAACCCCGGTGGGCCCCGACGCGCCGGGAGAAATCGAGGTCCGTGGCCCCGGCGTCTTTCTGGAGTACTGGCGCCAGCCGGACGCGACCCGCACGGCCTTTCACGACGACTGGTTTCGCACCGGCGACACCGCCGTGCTCGAGCAGGGCGCCTACCGTATTCTCGGCCGCAGCAGCGTCGACATCATCAAAACCGGCGGCTTCAAAGTCTCGGCGCTGGAGATCGAAGAGGAGTTGCGCGGCCATCCCGCCGTCGCGGAATGCGCGGTGGTGGCCGTGGCAGATCCCGACTGGGGCGAGCGGATCTGCGTGGCTGTGGAGCTGGTGCCCGCCGCGGCGCTCGATTTGGGGGAGCTGCAAACCTGGGCCCGGCAGCGGCTGGCGCCCTACAAGGTCCCGAGAGAGCTGCGCTGCGTCACCGCATTGCCCCGCAACGCCATGGGCAAAGTCGTGAAACCGGACGTGGCGAAGCTGTTCGAGGCGGCGGTCCCCTGACCGGCGCGTCAGCCGCGCGGCGGCAGGCCCACGGGGCAAACGCTCTGCAGCGCCCCGGCGAGCGCGAGCACGGCCTCCTCTCCGGCCGGGGGACCGACGATTTGCATGCCGACGGGCAGGCCGGACACTAACCCGCACGGCACCGACGCCACCGGCAGGCCCGTCAGGCTCAGCACGAAGGTGGGGGCAAGCCAGTCGATGTAGGTCTGCATCGGCCGGCCGGCCACGGTGTCGGGATAGTTCTGTTCGACCGGAAAAGGTGCCACCGCCATGGTGGGCGTGAGCAGGTGATCGAACCGCGTGAAGAATTCGCGGAACCGGTGCCAGAGCTTGCCGCGTACCCGCTCCGCAGCACCGAGGTCTCGCAGGGTCCCGGCCAGGCCGGCCTTGGTGTTGTTGCGCACGTTGATCCCGAACTCCTCGATCCGTTCCAGCCGCTCCTGCATCCAGGTGACGAACCAGAGTCCCCGCAAAGCCAGGAATGCTTCGCGCCCCTCCGAAAGATCGAGCTCGATCACGTCGAGGTGGGCTCCGCCTTGTTCCAGGCGCTGCGCCGCGGCGCGACAAGCCGCCTCGATACCGGGATCGATGCCGATGCCGGCAATATCAGGGCAATAGGCCAGGCGCAGGCTCGGCTTGGGCCCAGCCTGCACCGCCGCGACGAAATCCCGGCCTCCGATCGCCTGGCGTAAGGGAGCTTGGGGACTCGGTCCGGCGATGGCCTGCAGCATGAGGGCGACATCCTCGGCGCTGCGGGCCATCGGGCCGGTGACTTGCAACGTGTCCCACACATAATCCGTGGGATGGGTCGGTACCAGCCCCGGAGAAGGGCGTAATCCCACCACCCCGCAGAAGGAGGCCGGGATCCGTAACGACCCACCCAGGTCGGTTCCTTCGGCCAGCGCAATCATCCCGGTCGCGAGCCCCGCCGCACCTCCGCCCGTCGAGCCACCTGCACTGCGTGTCGGGTTCCAGGGATTGCGAGTCCGCCCGAATACGTCGTTCCAGGTGTTCCCCCCCGCCGCGAACTCGGGCGTATTCGTCTTGCCCAGGATGATCGCATCGGCGGCGCGCAACCGCTGCACCACCACCGCGTCTTCCGCAGGCACATGGTCCCGGTAGAGCGGCGATCCGAAGGTGGTGCGGAGGCCGGCCACTTCGGTGACGTCCTTGATCCCGACCGGCACTCCCGCCAGCGCCCCCGCCCGCTCGCCGGCGGCGAGCCGCCGTTCAAGTGCGTGCGCGTCGTCGAGGGCATGTGGATTGAGGGTGACGATCGCATTGAAGCGCGGATTGAGCGCCTCCACTCGTTCCAGGGCGGCCTCGACCACCTCGACCGGGGAAAGCTCCCGCGCCGTGACCCGGCGGGCGATTTCGGTTGCGCTCAGCATGAGATTCAAGACCGATTACCCAGAGATTGGACAGATTGCACAGACGAAGACCGCAGAACCGCGTCCGGTCCTACGAACCGTTTGAATTGCAGGGAGGAGCTCCCGAAGTTAAGGATTCCGGGGCCACTCCCCCAGCCATGCCACGGTTCGGCAAAATGCCGCTTCGCCACCGCGGAATTTCCAGGGGAAGCATCCCACGATGCAGCGCTTGTTCTGCAGCTCCGGCGCATCGATCTCTCCGCCTACGTTTTCGATGTGCATGCAGTCCTTCGGGAAGAGCGCATTATGGGTCAGTTGATAGGCGGAGTCTGGGAAAAGCTTCTCGACCGCCTTCTTGCCGCCGAACTTCTCCTCCGCCTTGGTGCGCACCCGCAAGTAGTGGTCGTGCATTCCTTTCCCGAGGAAGCGGCCGATCGGGAGATTCATCGGATGGTCGGTGGAGATGCAATCGACCCCCCAGATATGAATGCCCTTCTTCAGCAGCCACGGGACCATGTCGGGATGGGCCCCCGGGTGCATATGGATGTAGCGCTCCTCATCCGGCTCCGCGCCGAACTGCGAATGGCGATGAAATCCCGTATGCAGCAGCAGCAGGTCGCCTTGCTTGACCTTCACCCGCTTTTCGATCATCTGCGGCGTGTACACGCCCAGATCCCCCATCTCCTCCCTGAGGTCCACGATCACGCCGGGTCCGCACAGCCATTCCATGGGGATCTCGTCGATGGTCCGTCCCGCGGTGACGAAATGCCGCGGAGCATCGAGATGGGTCCCCATATGGTTCGAGGTCTGGATGTACTGGGCATTGACCCCGTGCTCCGCCTTCCGCTTGATGTACTTCACTTCGAACGGCGGGTAATACGGCCAGAACGAGACTTCCTGGTTGAGGGGCTGGGAAAGATCGTAGGTCCGCATTCACGCCTCCCGGACGGGCCGCATCAGATAGGAGTACAGTACGAAGGAAACGATGGCGCCGGAAAACCAGGCGCCGCTGAACAAGAAGCCGAGCCGCGGATGCAGCGTGCCGCCCAGAGCGACCACGATCCCCGCCGCCATGGCGGCCACGGCCCGAGGATTCACGCCCCTTCGGTACGTGTAGGCGCCGCCCTCCACATAGAGGTCGCGCAGCCGGAGCTGCCGCCCGCGCACGACCAGGTAATCGCAAACAATCACACCGCCGACGGCTCCGAGCAGCCCGGAATAGCTCAACAGCCAGGTCTGGTAGGCATCGAGCAACTTCCAGGGAAGGATCACAATCCCGAGCAGCGCGGCGATCACCCCGCCCATCCTGGCACTGATGCGCCGCGGATTCAGGTTCGCGAAGCTGTTGGCCGGGGCCACGATATTGGCCGCGATGTTGGTGGTCAGAGTCGCCACCAGAATGGCGACCAGCGCCAGGATCGCGAGCGCCGGATTCCGCTGCTCCGCGGCGAGCAGGCCCACCAGCTCGACCGGATTCCAGATCGCCCGGCCATACAGGATGAGCGTCGCGCTGGTGACTGCGACACCGATGAATGCGAACAGCGGCATGGTGGTCAGCAGGCCGAGCGCCTGCCCCCTGAGCTGATCGCGCTGGCTCCGTGCAAAGCGGGAAAAATCGGGGATGCTGAGCGAGAGCGTGGCCCAGTAGCCCACCATCGCGGTGACCCACGGCAGCAGCAGGGTTCCGAACGACGTACCGGCGGGTCGATTCCCCACCAACGCGTCGGAGCGGGCGAGGATGGTCCCCAGTCCTCCCACTCGGGAGGCAGCCCACCAGAGCAAAGCGAGCCCGATCACGATCAGAAACGGCGCCGAGAGCGTCTCCAGCCACTTGATCGACTCGGTGCCCTTCCAGACGAACCAGAGGTTGACGAGCCAGAAAGCGGCAAAGCCAAAGTAGGCGGGAAGCCCGAAGCCCATGAACGTCCAGTTCCCGCCGAGGCCTTGCCAGGCCGGCCACAGCAGGCCCAGGATCTCGCTGATCGCGAGCCCGCCAATCCAGGTCTGAATACCGAACCAGCCGCAGGCGACCATCGAGCGGAGCAACGCGGGGAGGTGAGCTCCGTTGAGCCCGAAGGAGGCGCGCGCATAGACCGGAAACGGAATGCCATAGCGCGTGCCGGCATGCGCGTTGATGCCGAGCGGCAGCAGAACGACCGCGTTGCCGAGCAGGATGGTGAGCAGGCTTTGCCACCAGTTCATGCCCGCCTGAATCAGGCTCGCGGCCAGCATGTAGGTCGGAATGCAGACGCTCAGCCCGACCCAGAGCGAAGCGTAATGCCAGAGATTCCAGGTCCGCCGACTGAGCGGGGTGGGCGCCAGGTCGGCGTTGAGATACCGCGAGGGGGGAAGCGCCTCGGTGAGCTCGATCAGCTCGCTCATCGTTCCGCTATTCCGCTCGCTGTCCGGGCCAGCTCGGCCGCTCGAATCAGCGCGCGCCGAGTCAGCACCCGCGCGAGCTGGCGGCGGTACGCGGCCGACGCATGGATGTCGGAGGGGGGATCGATGTCCGTCGCCGCGGCGTGTTCCGCCGCCCCGCGGATAGCCTCCGCACTCGGCTCGAGCCCGGCGAGCGCGGCAGCCGCGCCGGCAGC
>DATCWE010000084.1:0-4740 GCA_036566495.1 Gemmatimonadales bacterium
GCGGCGTCGCTGCGTCAGGCTTTCGCCCATTGCGCAATATTCCCCACTGCTGCCTCCCGTAGGAGTCTGGGCCGTGTCTCAGTCCCAATGTGGCTGGTCATCCTCTCGGACCAGCTACCCGTCGTCGCCTTGGTGAGCCATTACCTCACCAACTAGCTGATAGGCCGCGAAGTTCTCCATCGGCGCCTTGCGGCTTTCACCATCAAGGGATGCCCCTCGAAGGTCGTACGCGGTATTACCCGGCCGTTGGGCCGGCTATCCCCCGCCGTTGGACAAATTCTTCACGTGTTACGCACCCGTTCGCCACTGAACCCTTGCGGGCCCCGTTCGACTTGCATGTGTTAGGCACGCCGCCAGCGTTCGTCCTGAGCCAGGATCAAACTCTCCAATGAAGAATTCGATATAGCTCGGATCGAACAACTGGATAATCTCAGTCGTCCGAATCACAGATCAGATATGTGTGTCCTCCCCGCGCAGCCTCTGTAGCCGCACGGATCGAAGGACCCGCACTCCATCCTGATTCTCCGTTCACGTCACTTGTCAAAGAGCGTTGTGCCAAAGTTGGGATCCCGGTGTTCCGGGAGCCCTCAATGTTAAACGGGGTACCGAGCCCCGTCAAGGGCGGCACCGGGGGCCCATCTCAGTGTCGGGCTTTGAGTTCCGGCATCCTGCGGAAGGGCCTGACTGGGGGCGAATCTAAGGACTTCTCCCCCATCCGCAACCGGCGAAAGACAGCCAGCGGGGACGGTGAAGCCGCGGGGTCCAGCGAGACCAAGTCGACTGTTTCATTGACCTCAATGGCCGAGGTCACTACCCTCCGGCGCCATGCTGGTTCCCAAGCTGCTCACGACACTTAAGTCCTACACCCCGCGGCAGTTCCGCGACGACGCCCTGGCGGGGCTCATCGTCGGGGTGGTCGCCCTCCCGCTTTCCATCGCCTTCGCCATCGCCAGCGGGGTCTCCCCCGAAAAGGGCCTCTATACCGCCATCATCGCCGGCTTGCTGATCTCGGTGCTGGGCGGTTCCCGGGTGCAGATCGGGGGGCCGACCGGGGCGTTCGTGATCATCGTCGCGGGGATCGTGCAGCGCTACGGGCTCGACGGGCTTACCGTGGCCACGCTGATGGCGGGCCTCATCCTGCTCGCGGCCGGGTTCCTCAAGCTGGGGGGGTTGATCAAGTTCATCCCCTTCCCGCTCACGCTGGGATTCACGGCCGGCATCGCCATCGTGATTCTCTCGACCCAGGTCAAAGACCTGCTCGGCCTGCAGCTCGAGCAGGTGCCCTCGGAGTTCTTCGGGAAGTGGGCCGCGTATCTGGGCCACCTGCAGAGCGCGGATGCGGCCACGATCGCCGTGGGCGCGGGGAGCCTGCTGATCCTGATGCTATGGCCGCGGGTTAGCCGCCGGATTCCCGCCCCCTTCGTCGCCTTGATCGCGGCGACGGTGGCCACCCGGCTCTGGCAGCTCCCCATCGCCACGATCGGAAGCCGCTTCGGCAGCATCGACGCTTCGCTGCCACATCCGGTGCTGCCGCACGTGAACGAGGCGATGCTGGTCTCGCTGGCCGCGCCGGCGTTCACCATCGCCCTGCTGGCCGCCATCGAATCGCTGCTCTCCGCGGTGGTGGCCGACGGCATGATCGGCTCGCGGCACCGCTCCAACATGGAGCTGGTGGCCCAGGGCACCGCGAACCTGGTGGCGCCCTTGTTCGGCGGCATTCCCGCCACCGGGGCCATCGCGCGGACCGCGACCAACATCAAGAGCGGCGGGCGCACCCCGATCGCCGGGATCGTGCACGCATTGACACTGCTGCTGATCACGCTCTTCTTCGGCCGCTGGGCCGCGCTGATCCCCTTGGCAGCGCTGGCCGCGATCCTGGTGATGGTCGCCTATCACATGAGCGAATGGCGCACCGTGGTCGCCGAGGTGCGGGGCGATCGCAGCGATGCCGCCGTGCTGCTCACCACGCTGGTGCTCACGGTGGTGGTGGACCTGACCGTGGCCATCGCGGTCGGCATGGTGCTCGCCGCGTTCCTGTTCCTGAAGCGGATGGCGGAGTCCGCCGACATCCGGGCGGTCGCCGCCGAGCTGCGGGAGTCCGACGAGGAGCAGGGCGAGGCGGCCGCTACGGCACGCCATGCCAGGGTCCCGCGCGACATCGAAGTGTTTGACATCAACGGACCGTTCTTCTTCGGCGCGGCCGAGAAATTCCGCGACGCGCTGAGCCAGACCAGCAAGCGGCCCCGCGCGCTCATCCTGGACATGGAAAACGTGCCCGTGATCGACTCGACGGGATTGCGCGTGCTGACCAGCGTAGTGGACCAATGCCGGCGCGAAGGGATCCGCGTCTACCTGGCCGACTTGAGCGAGGAGACCCGCGCACGCATCGCGGACTCACCGCTGGGCCAGTCGATCACGTCACAGGAGCTCAGGCTCTCCTTCGATGAGGCGCTGTTCGCGCTGGGGCCCACGGGGGAGCTGCCGGTGGGCGGTCGGTAGGGGGCGGTTTTCTGAGGTTTCGAGGCGGCCCAGCGAGCGCAACAAGCCATCCAGCAGCGTAAAGGGGTGCGGGGGGCAGCCGGGGACCCAGAGGTCCACGGGGATGTCACCGGGCACACCGTCACCCACCTCGGGACTACCACGGAAAGGACCGCCGTTGATGGCGCAGGCACCGACCGCAATCACCAGCCGGGGGTCCGGCGTGGCTTCATAGGCGGCGTACAGGGCCGACTCCATGTTCCGGCTGACGGCGCCCGTGATGACGAGGCCATCCGCATGGCGCGGGCTGGCCACAAACTGCACGCCAAAGCGGCCCAGGTCGAAGACGACGTTCCCCAGGGCGACCAGCTCCATCTCGCACCCGTTGCAGCTCCCCGCGGCAACCGAGCGCAGCCGCAAGGAGCGGCCGAAGAGCCGGCGGGTCCTGGCGTCGAGCGCCTGGGCCAGCGCGACTTCGCCGTGAGGCGAGACCAGATCTTCCCGTTCGCCGGCCCCCATGCGGTAATCGGTGGAAAACTGGATAGCGCCGCCCGGGCAGGCGGAGGCCTCTTCGGGCGCGAAGAGGCAGGCTCCCGTGTCGAGGGCCAGGCGGCCGTCGCGTTCGACCAGCAGCTCCGAGGGCAATGCCGCGCGGCAGGTAACACAGCCGTCGGCGCAGCGGCTGGGGTCGAAGCTGGGGCGGCCACGAAAACGCTCGGGAAACTCCGGGGCTTCCTGGGGGAAGCGCGCGGTCCTGATGCCCTGCTGCAACCGGGTGCGGAGAAAGCGCAGCATCAGAGATCGTGCCCCGCGTACGAGAGGTTGAAGCTCTTATTGCAGAGCGGAAAATCGGAGATCTGATTGCCCGGCATGGCCGCCGCCAGCGCGGGCCAGTTGTGGAAGGACGGATCCACCACCTTGTGGCGCCGGATCCGCCCCTCAGGCCCGGTCACGGCAATATGCATGATCTCCCCTCGCCATCCTTCGCTCATAGCGACGGCCAGCTCGTCGGGACGCAAGGCGCCGCATTCCACCCGGATGGCGCCTTTGGGTACACTGGCAAGCTGCTCGACGACGAAGTCGAGCGAGCGCTGGATCTCGAGCCAGCGTACCAGCGTCCGGGCAAGCGCGTCCCCGGCCCAGGCGGTGGACACCGGCACGTGGGCGAAGCGAAACAGGCCGTAGGGGTGATCGTGGCGAACGTCTCTGGCGATGTCGCAGGCGCGAGCCACGGGGCCGACCACGCCGAGGGCGAGGCCCTGCTCACGCGAGAGCCTCCCGACGCCCTCGAGGCGCGCCTGCACCGAGGCGTTGGCGAGCATGAGATCGGCGACCGGCGCGAACTCGCCCCGCAAGCGCTGGAGCCGGTCGCTGAACTCGCCCGCCATGGCAGGAGGGAGGTCGAAGAGCACCCCGCCGGGCCGGATGAGTCCACGACCCAAGCGGTTGCCGCTCAGCGCCATGAGAATGTTGAGGCATTCACCGCGCATCCGCCCGAAATACGCGGCCGCGGGTTGATAAGCGATGTCGGCGGCGAGGGCGCCCAGATCCCCGATGTGGTTGGCCAGCCTCTCGAGCTCAAGGGCGATGCCTCGGATGGCCTGGGCCCGCGGAGTCTTGCGGGAGCGCCCGAGCGCTTCGAGCGCGCTGCAATACGCCTCGGCATGCCCGATGACGGTGTCGCCCGCAATGGACTCGGCGATCAGCACCGCGCGGTCACGTCCGTGACGCTCGAGCAGGAGCTCGACGCCCCGGTGCTGGTAGCCCAGCATGAGATCGAGCCGCAGCACCTCTTCGCCATGGGCCTGAAAGCGGAAATGTCCCGGCTCGATGACGCCGGCGTGCACCGGTCCGACCGCGACTTCATGGACGCCCTCGCCCGCGAGGTGCGAGAAGGCGTAGATCCCGCGATCGGGCAGGTGCGCCCCGGAGAAGCTCGAATGATCGGGCGGATGGCGGCGCACCGGGTTAGGCCCGGGGTGGCCTTCCGGCGTCACTGCGCATTGCTCCGCCAACTCGCGCTCGAAATACGACGCCTCGGGACAATCGGGGGTGAGCGCGGGATAGCGCTCGCCGACCACAGTCCCGATCGCCCCCAGCTCCCCGCGGCGATCGTCGGCGAGCACGGCCAGGATCCGCACCGCACCCCCGGCTTCGGGCAGGCCGAAGTAGGCCGCGAGACGCCAGCCCTCCTGCACAGCGCCGATCACGCCGGCGCGAAAGCGCTCGACCGGCTCCCAGGGGACCGTGCCCAGGGGCACC
>DATCWE010000116.1:0-4489 GCA_036566495.1 Gemmatimonadales bacterium
GGCGGCGGCGAGCGTGCCCTGCCGGGAAGCGGCTAGTACCCGCCGCCCTTGATGTCCTCTTTCGCGCTGCCCAGCGAGAAGCGCAGGCCGCCCATGAGGGAGTGCCCGGTGCCGCGGATCAGACTGCCCGCCGCGGGCGCCGAGCTGAGCTGGTACTGCCCGAAGGCGGCCATCTTGCCGACGCGGAACTGCACGCCGGCGAGGAACGACATGAAGGCGCTCCCCGAACGCTCGTTCGCGGCTGCCGCGCTCTCGGCCGCTGCGGCCGGCGAGCTGAACACCTCTCCGCTGAGCTGGGCATTTTCGACCTGCAGCAGGCCGAACCCGACTCCGAGATAGGGCTCGAAGTGCCCTCGGATCGGGTACCCGGTGAGGTTGAACCCGTAGCGCCGGATCCGGTCGAAGGTCACCGAGCGCTGCTGGTCGCCGCTGGTCGGGTCGATGAAGCGCGAGGGCTCGTCGCTTCCGAAGGCCTCATCCACCCCCAGCATCAGACCGGCGCGCCGCGCGACAACCGCGATGTGTGCACCGACGGCCGGGATGCCGCTCTGGGTTTGCGCCTGGGTCTGAAACAGCAAGGCGCCCGCGGAGGCTCCGAAAAACCACTTGAAGCTATCGCGATTGACCGGGGCGACGCTGGGGCTCTCGGAGCGCGCCGATTGCGCGCGAGCACCGGGGGCCACGGCGAGGGCCAGAACGGCCAGGGGTAAGACGCTGGAACGGATGCGCATGGGCCTGCCTCCGAACGGAGAGTCGAGACCTGCCGCAGACGGCAAACGCCGTGCTACGTTCGGCCCCGGCGCGGTCGCTCACCCCCCGGACTGCAGTCCGCCCCGGACCTGGGTCGCGATTTGCCACCCTATCTTATTGGTGCGTATAGAGATAACTCCCTGGGGCCCGGTTGGGCTCCGATGGGGGAGTCGCGCCTGGAAAAACCGCCGAAGGAGGGGCATTGCGTGCCGAATCGCCTGCTTTGGGCAAAAGGCAAGGCGACCCGGAGGCCTCAGATCAGCTTGAGCTTACGGCCCACCTGGGAGAAGGCCGCGAGGGCCTGATCGAGATCCTCGCGGCTGTGCGACGCGGAGATTTGACAGCGCACCCGCGCGGTTCCCTGGGGCACGACGGGATACCCGAATCCGGTCACGAAAACCCCCTCGTCCAGCAGGAGCTCGCTCATCTGCATCGCCGCGGCCGTTTCGCCGATGATGACCGGAATGATCGGCGTTTCGCCCGCGAGGGGCTGGAAGCCCAGGTCTGCCAGGCGGCGCCGGAAATAGCGGGCGTTGTCCCGCAGCCTCGCAACGCGCTCCGGATGCGCCTCGAGAAACCGCACGCTGGCCAGAGCGCTTCCGGCCACCGTGCAGGGCAGGGCGTTGCTGAAGAGCTGGGGTCGGCTGCGCTGGATCAGATAGTCACACACGGCTTCGGAGGCCGCGACAAAGCCACCGGCCGCGCCGCCCAGCGCCTTGCCGAGGGTGCTGGTGATGATGTCCACGTCACCCAGCATCCCGTAGTGTTCGGCGGTGCCGCGTCCAGTCGGCCCCAGCACGCCGGTGGCGTGGCTGTCGTCCACCATGAGGACCGCGGCGTGCTTCCGGCAGACCTCGAGCAGGCCCGGAAGGTCCGCGATGGCTCCTTCCATCGAGAAGACCCCGTCGGTAATCACCAGCTTTACCTGGCGGTCTTTCGCGGCGCTCAGTTTGGCGTCGAGATCCGCCAGGTTCTTGTGCTCGAAGACACCGGTCTGACACTTGGTGATGGCCTTGGCCAGCCGGATCGCGTCGATGATGGAGGCGTGATTGAGCTGATCGCTCAGCACGATGTCCTGGTCGGTCAGCAGCGTGGCGGGAAGCGCCTCGTTGGCGTTCCAGCAGCTTGCGAAGCTGAGCGAGGCGGCCGTTCCCACCAGGCGGGCGAGGGCGGCTTCGAGCTCGCGGTGGATGGTGAAGGTGCCACAGATGAAGCGCACCGAGGCGGTGCCGGCCCCGAAGCGGTCCAGGGCGGCCTTTCCCGCGGCGATGATCTCCGGCTCCTCGCTGAATCCGAGGTAATTGTTGGAGGAGAGGATGATCACCTCTCCGCGTCCCTCCATGTGGACGCGCGGCCCCTGGGGTCCCTCCAGGTGATTGAGCCGCTTGTAGACCCCGTCGCGCCGGAACTGGGCCAGCGCGCTGCTCAGCCGTTCATCGAGTTTGCTCGTCGGCATGGCTCAGGCGCCTCCCCATTCCGCGGGGTTGGCCACCTCCAGGATGACTTTCCCCGCCTTGCCTTCCTTGATGATGGCGATGGCCTCCGCGATGCCCTCGAGCGGAAAACGATGGGTCAGCACCGGCCGGGGATCGAGCTGTCCGGCGCGAAGGAAGCGGACCATCTGATGCCAGGTCGAGTACATCTTGCGGCCGGTGACGCCATACAGCGTGAGGCCCTTGAAGATCACGTCCCGGGCGAAATCCACTTCCGTGGGACGACTCGGGGTGCCGAGCAGGTTCACTCTTCCCCCCAGCCGCGCAGCCGCAAAGGCCTGGGCGTGGCCGGCGGGATGCCCGCTCATCTCGCAGACCAGATCCATGCCGTCGCCGCCGGTGAGCTCGCGGATCCGGCCGAGCACGTCGTCCTTGGCGGGATTCAGGGTGACCTGGGCGCCCATCTTACGCGCCAGCGCCAGGCGGATCTCGTTCAAGTCGCTGGCGACGACCAGGGAGGCCCCGGCCGCCTTGGCGACTCCGCAAGCGAAGCATCCGATGGGACCGCACCCCAGGATGAACACCGAGCTTCCCGCCAGCCCGCCGCCCTCGAGCACCGTGTGCACGGCATTTCCGATCGGATCCATGATGGCGCCGATCTCGACCGGAATGCCGTCGAGCTTGATGACGTTCGACGCGGGCATGGCGATGTAATCTGCGAAGGCGCCGTCCCGGTCGACCCCGATGATGCGGGTGCGGCTGCAGAGGTGGCCGCTCCCGGTGCGGCAGGAGAGGCAGTGGCCGCAGACGATGTGCCCCTCGGCCGTGACCAGGTCGCCCAGCGCGAGCAGCCCTTCCGCCTCCACTTCCGGCCCCAGCCGCTCGATGCGTCCGGCGAATTCGTGCCCGATGGTGACCGGCGGCTTGAGCCGGCCGCTGGCCCAGTGATCCCACTCCCAGATGTGCAGGTCGGTGCCGCACACGCCGGCGGCGAGAACCCGGATCAGCACGTCGGCCGGGCCGCAGGAGGGCGTCGGGACGTCGCGAAGCTCCATGCCGGGGCCCGGACCGACCTTCACGAGTGCGCGCATTGATTCCGTTGGAGGGAAGCCGCTCAAGTATAGGCGAGGGGGGCGGCGGACGGGGCGAGCGGCTCGACCCGCACGGCGCTTACCTTGAACTCGGCGATCTTGGCGTAGGGATCCAGCGCGGGATTGGTCAGCAGGTTGGCGGCCGCTTCGCGGAAATGCATCGGGATGAAGACCTGGCCGGGCGCCTGGCGCTCGGAAATGCGCACCCCGATCAGGACGCTGCCGCGGCGGGAAGTAACCCGCACGGTCTGGCCCTCCGCGACGCCGAGCGCGAGCGCGTCCACCGGCGAGATCTCCACGATGGGCACCGGCTCGCGGGAGTCCAGGCCCTGCGACCGGCGGGTCATGGTGCCGGTGTGCCAGTGGTACATCTGGCGGCCGGTGTTGAGGAAGAGGGGGTATTCCGGGCTGGGAAGCTCGGAGGGCGGCAGGTACTCCACCGGCACCAGGGTCGCGCGACCGTCGGGAGTAGGGAAGCGGTCGGCGAAGAGAAACGCGGTGCCGTGCGATTCCGGGGTCGGCACCGGATACTGGAGGGACCCCTCCCGCTCCAGCTTGGCGTAGGAGACTCCCCGCCAGCTCGGAGTAACCCGCGCGATCTCGTCCATGACCTCGGCCGGGGTGTCGAAGGGTGTCGCGAGACCCAGTCGGCGCGAGAGATCGATCAGGATGGCCAGATCCTGCCGCGCGTCGCCGGGGGTGGGAATGGCGGCCGTGGCGAGCTGAATGTGGCGGTCCGTGTTGGCGTAGGTGCCCTGTTTCTCCGCGAACGAGGAGCCCGGCAGCACCACGTCGGCCCAGCGCGCCGTTTCGGTCAGGAAGAGATCCTGCACCGCCAGGAACTCCAGCTTGCGGACCCACTCCTCCGCCTTGGCGACGTTGGGATCGGACAGCACCGGGTTCTCGCCCATGATGAACATGCCCCGGACCGGGCTGCCTTCCTTGACGATCTCCGTGACCATGAGGCCGTTCTCGAGCGAGAGCGACGCTTCCGGCACGCCCCAGGCGCTGGCGTACTCCGCGCGGTTGGCCGGGCTGGTCACCGGGCGGTAATCGGTGTAGGCGAAGGGAATCGCGCCCACGTCGCTGGCGCCCTGCACGTTGTTCTGGCCCCGGATCGGGATCATGGCGGCACCCCAGCGTCCGATCATGCCGCAGGCCAGCAGCAGGTTGAGCAGGCTGGTCACGATGTCGGTGCCGGTGGCGTGCTGGGTG
>DATCWE010000290.1:0-5934 GCA_036566495.1 Gemmatimonadales bacterium
CGGCGCCGCGGACCAGCGCGAGGTTGGCCACGTTGGCGCAGGCGATCAGCAGCACGAAGCCGACTCCGCCCAGCAGGATGTAGAGCGGGCGGGTCAGGTCGTCCGTGATCCACTCGAGCATCGGGTAGAGCAGCACGCCCAGCCCGGTGTTGGCATCGGGAAAGTCCCGGGCCAGCCGCTGGGTGATGGCTCCCATGTCGGCCCGGGCCGCTGCGAGAGACACGCCGGGCTTGAGCCGGCCCAGCAGGTTGAGGTACACCGCGCCGCGGCTGCCGGCCAGCTGGGCGGGATCGAACGTGAACGGAAACCAGAGCAGCGCGCCGGACGGCCAGGCCGAGCGCCCGGGGGCGATGCCGACCACCTGGTAGCGCTCGTTGTCGAGGGTGATCAGGCGGCCCACCAGCCCAGGGTCGCTGCCGAAGCGGGTGCGCCAGAGCGATTCATGGACGACGACCGCCTTGGCGCCCTGCCAGGCCGACTCGGCCGGGTTGAACTCCAGCCGGCCTAACACGGGGTTGACCCCCAGCACCGTGAAGAAGTCGGCGCCGACGTTGAAGCCGCGCAGCCGCTCCGGCTCGCCCGCGCCGGTGAGCACCGCGGAATGCGCCTCGATGGTGGCCAGCGAGCTGAAGGAGCGGTTCTGCGCCTGCCAGTCGGCGATGTTGGCGGGCGAGCTGGGCGCGAACTGCCCGTTGAAGCTGGAGGCGACCATGACCAGCCGGCCGGGATCCTGAAAGGGGAGCGGCCGCAGCAGGATGCCGCGCACCACGCTGAAGATCGCCGTGTTGGCGCCGATGCCCAGCGCGAGGGTCAGCACCGCCACCAGGGTGTACGCGGGCGAGCGGCGCAGGCCGCGCAACGCAAAGGCGACGTCCTGGCGGAATTCAGTCAGCAGTTCGGTGCGCATGGTGCGTTTGCCTCTGCGGCTATCGGTTTGGCGGCAATAGGTCCGGGCGTCCTCCAGATCGCCGAACTGGCGGCGGGCCTCGCTGCGGGCGGCCTCGGGGCTCCAGCCCCGCGCGATCAGCTCGTTGGTCCGCATCTCGAGGTGGAAGGCGAATTCCTCCTCGACCTCCTGGTCCGGGGAGCGGCGGATGGGCAGCCGGAAGAGCGGCCGCATGGCTCAGGCGGTCCGCAGGATACGGCTCACCGTGAGCGCATAGGCCTGCCAGGCGGTGCGCTCGGCCTTGAGCTTGCGCCGGCCGGCGGGCGCCAGGGCGTAGTACTTGGCGCGGCGGTTGTGCTCGGAGAGGCCCCACTCGCTGGTGATGGCGCCCTCCTCCTCCAGCCGGTGGAGCGCCTTGTAGAGCGCGGCGTCGTCGATCTCCAGGCTCCCGGCGGAGCGCTCGCGAAACCAGTTGGAGATCGCGTAGCCGTGCATGGGCTTCCAGGACAGGCTCTTGAGGACCAGGAGGTTCAGGGTCCCGTAGAGGAGATCGGCGGGGGTCTTGGGCATACCGGTGAGATGCGGGAAGCAAGAAAAGGGTTGCGCTGGTCCACCTACCAGGTAGGGGGAACGGGTAGGGGGAGCTTATCGCTGGGTCGCTGCAGCAGCTGCGCGCGTTCGCGCGGACCGTAGAGCCGCCCGGCGGCCACCACCGCATGGATGCGGCGGGTGTTCCGGATATCCAGCAGCGGATTCGCGTCGAGCAGCACCAGATCCGCCCGCCGGCCCGGGGCCACGCTGCCCGCCGAATCCAGGCTGCCGAAATAGCGGGCCGGCTCCAGGGTCGCGGCGCGCAGCACCGCGAAGGGCGTCATGCCCCCCTGCACCAGCAGCCGCATCTCCTCGTGGAGCCCGAAGCCCGGCGGGCTGTTGCGGAGCGGGGCATCGGTGCCGGTGAGCACTGCGACGCCCGCCCGCTGCATCGCGGCCAGCTGGGCCATCCGCTTGGCGAGCATCGCGCGGCCCACCGAATCCGCGCCCGGGGGCACGCTGTCCGGCATGGGAAACAGCTGCGCGACGAAACGGCGCAGCGTCACGGGCAGATAATGCGCCAGCGAATCGCCGGGCAGCGCCCGGCCCGGCCAGCCGGCGACCTCGACCTGCGCCACGAAGGTGGGGGTCACCCAGGTGTGGTTCCGCACCAGCCGGGCATAGAGCGGCGCGAGGTCCTGCGAGGCGCAGCGGCCCAGGGCACCCTGCACCGTAAAGCGCGGCCGCAGCGCGAGCGACTCGGCGGGCGTGCAGGGGGCGGGGATCGCGAGCAGGTGCTCGATGCTCCGCTGGCCCGAATCGGAGGCGTCCCAGGCGCCCACCGCGCGGGGAACGTGGCCGGCAAAGACCATCCCCCGCTCGCGGGCCCGGCGCGCGATGGCGAAGTAGGCCTCGCGGGTTAGCTGGCTGTGCACCTTGATGAAATCCACCCCCAGCCGCACCAGCGAATCGACCGCGGCGCGGGCTTCCGCCGCATTGCGCACCAGCAGGTGCGGAATCGGGACGTCGCCTCCCTCCAGATACGGACCCGAGGCGACGATGCGGGGCCCCACCAGCTCTCCCCGCGCGATGGCTTTGCGCCAGCTGGTGAGGCTGTCCCAGCCGCCCGCCATGTCGCGCACGCCGGTCACCCCGTTGGCGACGTACAGCGCGAGCAGCGCCCGGGCCTCCGGCGTGTCGGTGTGCACGTGCATGTCCCAGAAGCCGGGCAGCAGGAACTTGCCGCGCCCCTCGATCACCCGCGCCCCCGCGGGGATGGCGGCCGAGCGCGAGGGCGCCACGCTGACGATGCGAGTGCCCCGCACGACGACCGTGCGGTCGCTGCGGGGCAGCGAATCGGTGCCGTCGATGACGCTGACGTGGGTAAAGGCGAGCGGGCGTTGCGCCAAGGCGCCCGCCGGTACGGTCAACAGCAGCAGGGGGATCCGCAAATGGCGCATGCCCAGGAGTATGGATCACCTCCCGGGCACGCGCCAATCAGGCCGGACCTACTTCGCTCGGGTTCGCCGCCGCGGTACCTTGGCAGCCCTGCTTCCGGGCTTCCGAGAGGCCGATCGCGATGGCCTGCTTGCGGCTGGTTACCCTGCCGCACCCTGAACCGACCCGGCAGATCTGAAAACGGTCCCCGCGTCCTGATTATATTAACACTTGTTAATCCCACTAAGCCGAAACCCCGGGCGGATTTGGGGGTCGTGCCGCGGCCCCGAGCGCCCGAGAGGGTGACAACCGCGCGGCGCAACGAGTACGTTCTATCCCATGAGGATTCTGCCCCTGGTGCTGCTCGCGCTGGCAGGCTCGGAGGCCGCGGCGCAGGACAGCACCGGCCCCGTCCCGACTAACACGCTCCCCAATCCCTATCGCACCGTCGAAGGCTGGGCCCGGCTCCCGGCGGGCAGGGCCTGGGGATCCACCAGCGCGGTGGAGATCGACAAGGACGGCCGCAGCATCTGGGTGGCCGAGCGTTGCAGTGCCAACAGCTGCTCCGGGTCGAGCCTCGATCCGATTCTCAAGTTCGATTCCACCGGCACGCTGGTGCAGAGCTTCGGCGCCGGAGTGCTGCTCTCGCCGCACGGGATTTTCGTGGATAAGGACGGCAACGTCTGGGTGACCGACTGCGCCTGTACCGGCAGCGCCGAGCAGCGCGCGGCCAAGGGGCCCAATGGCGAGCCGCGCGGGCATCAGGTATTCAAGTTTTCGCCCGAGGGAAAGCTCCTGCTCACCCTGGGAAACGCGGGGGGAGGGCGCGACAGCAGCTTCTTCTGGCAGCCCAACGACGTACTGGTGGCTCCCAACGGAACGATTTTCGTGGCGGAGGGCCACTCCTCGGCCGCGGGAGCCAACGCGCGGATCCTCAAGTTCAGCGCCAAGGGCCAGCTGCTCAAGGTGATCGGCAGGAAGGGGTCGCAACCCGGCGAGTTCGACCAGCCGCACGCCCTGGCGATGGACTCCAGGGGGCGCCTGTTCGTGGGTGACCGCAGCAACAACCGGATTCAGATCCTCGACCAGGACGGCAAATTCCTGGCGGAGTGGTCCCAGTTCAGCAGACCGAGCGGGATATACATAGATAAGGATGACGTGATCTACGTGACCGACTCCGAATCGGGCGGGGTCTCTCCTCCTCACGGCCACTGGAAGCGCGGTATCCGGATCGGCAGCGCCAAGGACGGCACGCTGACGGCGCTGATTCCCGATCCGGTCGAGAACGCCGGCAACACCAGCGCGGCGGAGGGCGTTGCGGTGGACGCCAAGGGAAACATCTATGGCGCGGAGGTCGGACCGCGCCGCCTGCAGAGGTACATCAAGCCATGAAAACGAGCTTCAAAGTCAACGGCAAGCCGGTCAGCGTGGACGTGCCGGAGGACATGCCGCTCCTCTGGGTGCTGCGCGACGTCCTCGACCTCAAGGGCACCAAGTACGGGTGCGGTATCGCGCAGTGCGGCGCCTGCACGGTCCACGTCGCGGGCGAAGCGAAGCGCTCCTGTGTGACCCCCGTCTCGCGCGTGGCCGGCGCCGAGGTGACCACGATCGAGGGCCTCTCGGCGGACGGCAGCCATGCGCTGCAACGCGCCTGGGAGGAGCTGGACGTGCCGCAATGCGGCTACTGCCAGGCCGGGCAGCTGATGATGGCGGCGTCGCTGCTGGCTTCGGTCCCCAAGCCGACCGACCAGGACATCGACGAAGCGATGGATGGGAACCTGTGCCGCTGCGGGACCTATCTGCGGATCCGCGCGGCGATTCACCGGGCGGCGGGTGGTCCCGCGCCGGCTGGGGTGCCCGGAGGTGCCCCGTGAGCGCGCCGACCCGGGTCAGCCGCCGCGAATTTCTCCAGGCCACCCTGGTGGCCGGTGGCGGGTTATTGCTCGGCACCCGGCTCGGCGCCTCGGCGGGCCCGGCGGGGACAGCCGCGGAGGGGGCGCTCAACGCCTGGATCCGGATCGCGCCGGATGGGATCGTCACCATCATGGCGCAGAACCCCGAGATCGGCCAGGGCGTCAAGACCATGCTGCCGATGATCATCGCGGACGAGCTCGACGTGGACTGGAAGGACGTGCGCATCGAGCAGGCCGGCCTCGATACGGTGAATTTCAAGAGCCAGTTCGCCGGCGGCAGCACCGCGACGCCCAACCACTGGCAATCCATGCGCCAGGTGGGCGCCGCCGGGCGCGCGCTGCTGATGGGCGCCGCGGCGGCGACCTGGGGCGTGCCTGCGGAGGAATGCAGCACTGCCTCGGGCGTGGTGCGCCACGCCAAGACCGGCAAGAGCCTCAAGTACGGCGCGTTGCTCGCGAAGGCGGCCACGCTGCCGGCACCGGATCTCGCCACGGTCAAGCTCAAGGATCCCAAGGAATTCAAGATCATCGGCCAGCGGATCCGCGGGGTGGACAATCACAAGATCGTGACCGGGACGCCGCTCTACGGGATCGACGTCACGGTGCCCAACATGCTGTACGCGGTCTACGTGAAGTGCCCGGTGTTCGGCGGTACGGTGCAGAGCGCCAATCTCGACGTGGTGAAGGGACTGTGGGGGGTGCGCCAGGCGTTCGTGCTCGAGCCGGGAGCCGGCGGCGCGCTCAACGGCCTGCTCGGCGGGGTCGCCATCGTGGCGGATACCTGGTGGGCGGCGCGCCAGGCGCGCGAGCAGCTCAAGGTGGTCTGGAACGAGGGGGCCACCGCTTCGCAGAGCAGCGCGGGATTCGCGGCGAAAGCAGCCGAGCTGTCCAAGCAACCGCCGCAACGCTCACTGAAGAAGGACGGCGATCCCGACGCGGCGCTGGCCGGCGCGGCCAAGCTGGTCAAGGCCGAGTATTCCTATCCCTTCCTGGCCCACTCGCCGCTGGAACCGCAGAACTGTACCGCGCACTACAGCAACGGCAAGCTGGAGCTGTGGGCGCCGGCGCAGACGCCGGCGAGCGGCCGGGCGCTGATCGCGCGGACCCTGGGCATTGCCGAGGCCGACATCACCATCCACATGACGCGGGTGGGCGGCGGCTTCGGGC
>DATCWE010000372.1:0-4437 GCA_036566495.1 Gemmatimonadales bacterium
CCGCGGGGAAGAACTTGTCGGGCTCCCGGTATGAGCAGCGGAAGACGGGGCTCTTAGGGTCGTCAGGGCGCTCACGCTGGGTTGCCAGATCGAGCAGCACGGACCGGACGAGGCTGTTCATGGGGACCTGGCGGGTGCGCCCGTTCTTGCTGTGGCGGACCGTTAGGAAACCGGCGAGGAGATCGACGTCGCGCCACTGCAGGGCCCGCTGCTCACTCCATCGCAGGCCCGTGTGGACGCTGACCGTGAAGAGCGGGTGCAGGGCTGGCGTCAGGGCCTCTCGAACGGCCTGCTCTTCGATCGCGGGCCGGATGCGCGTCTCCCCAGGCAGGTAGACGATGCGCCCACTCGGCTCGGCCTCCTTCTCCGTCCCGGCGATCGGATTCCGCTCCACGAGGCCCCGCTTCATCGCGCGTTTGAACATGCCGGAGAGCCGGGCCCGATAGCGGTTGACGGCGGCACCACTCAGCGGCCGGCCCGAGGGCGAGTGACCACGCTGCAGGTCATCCAGCACCCGTTCAAGGTCCGCCTGGGTGAGGGCGGCCAGGTCCTGAGCCCCCAGCACCGACACCAGCCATGTGACCTCGGTCCGAATGGTCTTATAGGATCGCCGGCGCTTGAGCTCAGCCCAGGGGAGATAGAGCGTGTCCGCGTACTGTTGGAACGTGAGCCGCGTGCGGGCTTTTGCAGCGGCCACATGGGCCCGCGCTCGCGCGTCCCGCCGCTCCTGCGCCGGGCACCAGCCCGGTTCCGCATAGACGCGGGCCCGGCGGGTGGCATGCGCCCGGAAGGCATCACCCTTGAGCACCCCGACCTTCTCTTCGTGCACATGGCCCGCGCCGCACGTGTACCGGATGCCCCAGACCCCGGCCGGATGCCGGAATAGACCCCGCGGCGCCTCGTCCTTCTTCTTCGTGCTCCATGGCGGGCGCGTTCCACCGTCGCTGCCTGCTCGGCCGGTCTCAAGTCGATCCATGCGCAGTGTGCCCTCCCTTAGACGCGGTTACTCTCGGCTCGTTCGGCAGCAGCCGGCCGCGCGCATCGCGCTGGCGGTTCCGATTGACGGGCAACTTGCCTCCCGACTCCCCGAGATACTGTTCCAGGCGCTCACGTTCCTTCCGCGGTGTGACGTGGGTGTAGATCTGCATGGTCCGGTTACTCTCGTGGCCGAGCAGGTGCTGCGCGAGCCGGATATCCCCACTTTCCTCGTCAATGTGCGTGCCATACGAATGGCGGAACGCGTGCGGCGAGATCTTCCGGCCGAGGATGGGGACGATCTTCTTGCGCACCATGTTGTACACGGCCCGAGTGTGGAGCGGCCCCTGCCGGGCGAGCCGATGCATGCGGGTAAAGACCCACGGCGACTCCGCCCCGCCGCCGCTGGACTCGTGCCGCTTGCCATCGATCCAGAGGTGAAGGATGCGCACCAGGCGCGGCGTGATGGGCACGCGGCGATCTTTTCCCCCTTGGCCTCGCGGATGTAGAGGGTCGCGGCCGGGAGGTCGACGTCCTCCAGCTTAGCTCCTGCGCAGAAGGGTGCAAACCGACAGCCAACCGGCTCCGCTAGAAGGTCCCAATGCTCATCGCGAGATACGCGGCGTCAAAGCCACAACTGTCAGCTGGGTGCCGCACGACCAGGGTGCGGTTGCACTTTTTACCGCCCTCGGTTCTGCGGGTCTTACGACTTATTGGACGAGGACTACGGCCGACGTGCAAACGGCAAAGAGCCGATCCAGCGCTTCCCGGCTGGCGGATGCAAGACGCTGGAAGCTTCGACCACGTGATTACGTGCATCGCCGGAATGCCACTTTAATCGATTACCTGATCCGCCCGCTGCAGGAGCGACGGCGGGATCGTCAGGCCAATCTGCTTCGCGGCCTTCAGGTTTACAACTAGATCGAATGTCGTGGGCTGCTCGATGGGCAGATCTGCCGGCCGGGCGCCCTTAAGTATCTTATCTATGTAAACGGCGGCCCGCCGGTACATATCCTCAAGGTTCGGGCCATAGGACATCAGCCCGCCGTCGTTGACGTATTCTCGTTCCCCGTAGACGGCTGGCAGTCGATACCTAGCCGCCAGCTCCACGATCGCTCGGCGATGGGTGATGAACACGATGTCGGTCAGTACCATCAGCGCGCCCGCGCGCTCGTGAACCATCGCGGTGAAGGCGGTCTTCAATCTGTTGGGACCTTCAGCTTCGATCACCAGCAGGCGCACGCCCAGTTCGCTAGCTATTGTCTCCCGCTCTGTCAGGAAAGGCCCCGCGTAGGGCGACGCCGGATTCGTGAGCACAGCAACTCGGTTGAGTCGCGGCACGGCTGCCTTAAGCACTTCTAGCCGCTTCGCGCTCAATACCTGACCTAACCCGCTCACGCCCGTGAGATTTCCGGGGGGTCGCGCGAGACTTGCAACGAGCCCGCCTGCAACGGGGTCTGTGGTTGTCACCATGACGATCGGGATCGTGGCCGTCGCATTCTTTGCGGCGCGTGCTCCTTGGTTCGATCCGGCCAGGATGATATCGACGCGCTGCCGGACGAGGTCCGCCGCGAGAGAAGAGAGCCGATCGGATTTACCTTCAGCGAACCGATCTTCGACGATGAAGGACTGTCCCTCGGTCCACCCGAGCTCATGCAGCCCCTTCCGAAAGGCATCGGACAGGGGTGCGTCGGTCTCTGGAAGAGAGGGCGACAATCGTCCGATCCGAGCCGGCTTGCCCGCCTCTTGCGGCTCGGCAGCGAGCGGCGCGGCGAGGAGTGCACCCGTGCCAGCGAGGAATGTGCGTCGGTCCATCACTGATGTCATGAGAACGGTCCCGCGCTGTTGATAGGCTCAAGGCACCCGAGTGCTACAGCGCCACGAGAGAGGAGGGCGTGCTCATGACCTTGGTCGGTTGCGATTTGCACAGCCGGAAGCAGCAGGTCGCCGTCTTGGTTACCGACACCGGGGAAGTGCTCGAGCAGGAGCTCCTGCACGAGGGGGACGCGGTCGAACGCTTCTACCGCGCGCTGCCCCGGCCAGTGACCGTCGGGATTGAAGCGACGGGCTATACGCTCTGGTTCCATGCCGTTATGCAGAAGCTCGGACACACGCTGCTGGTGGGAGAAGCCGCGAAGATTCGGGCCATGGTGGTCCGCAAGACGAAGACCGATCGCCGCGACGCCCAGCACCTGCTCGACCTGTTGAAGCACGAACGTTCCCACCGTGTGGATGCCCGATCCGACCACCCGTGACTTGCGCGCCCTCATCGCCCACCGCGTGCGGCTCGTCCGCATGCGCACCATGGTCAAGAATGGGCTGCACGCCATCGCCCTCAACCAGCGCGTCGCCCTCGGGCCGTCGCTGTGGACCAAGCGGGGCCTGGCCCAGCTGCGGGCGCTCTCCCTGCCACCGCACACGGCCAACCGCCGTGCGGACAGTCTGGAGTTGCTCACTTGGCTCACCACCCACATCGACCAGCTCGACGCGCAGATCGCGGAGGCGGCTGCCGCCGATGCCCGGGCCCAGCGCCTGCTCACCCATCCCGGCGTCGGCCCATTGACCGCCTTGATCACCGTCCTGGTCCTGGGCCCGGCCGCCCGCTTCCCCACCAGCAAGCATGTCGGCTTGGCCCCGGCCATCCACTCCTCGGCCGACAAGTACCACCTCGGCAAGATCACCAAGCAAGGCAACGCGCTTCTCCGCTGGATCCTGGGACAGGCGGCCCCGCTCGCTGCGCGGGCCGATGGCGAGCTCAGGCGTGCCTACTTCGCCGTGCTGCATCGGCGGGGCCGCCCCAAGGCAAAGGTCGCCCTGGCTCGCAAACTGCTCGTTCGCCTCTACATCATGCTTCGGGACCAGATCGACTACGAGGAGTTCCGGCGCCGCGGCCGCGTGCGGCGCTCTCGCATCGCAGTTAATCCCGTCTCCGCGACCACCATGTAGCCGGCGCGCTGACGGACCGCGAGTCCCCAGGGCAGACGTTCCAGTGCGGGCGTTCTCGGGGTGATTGATGGTCCACCATGACCGGCTCACTGATTGGGACGCCCACCCTCGACGATCGAGAGGAGTAATCGTCGACGATCGAATGCTGACGTCATGCGCCGTAGTCCATGCGCGAATGGATGGCTGGTGGACGGGTGCTGCGGGGACCGTAGTACTCAACGATCGAGTCCTACAGAAGAGGAGCCGATCGATCCGCGAAGGACCGTCTTGACACGAAGGACCGTTCTTATGGATCAATCACCTGATCGGCCCGCGCTAGCAGCGACGGCGGGATCGTCAGGCCGAGGGCCTTCGCCGTCTTGAGGTTGATGATCAGCTCGAACTTGGTGGGCTGTTCCATCGGGAGGTCGGCGGGCTGAGCGCCCTTAAGGATCTTATCGACGTAGGTCGCGGCGCGGCGCCACACATCAAGTTCGTTCGCCCCATAGGCGATGAGGCCGCCCGCCTCCACATGCC
>DATCWE010000413.1:0-5993 GCA_036566495.1 Gemmatimonadales bacterium
CCCCGCCGGTGCAGACCACCAGGCGCCGGGCTCGGGGGTCGCTGGACCCGGGCCACGCCGCGGCGACGGCGGCGGCGAGCTCGCGCGGGGTGGAGAACTTTCCGCCGCCCGGCCCCTCGGTCCCCACGAACTCCGTGTCGCAGAAGCGGCAGATGGCGGCTTCCCGGTCAGCTTCCCGCCCGGTCCAGAGGTTACAGCCCGCAAAACGGCAGAAGACGGCCGGGCGGCCGGCGTTGGCGCCCTCTCCCTGGAGGGTGTAGAAGATCTCCTTGACGGCGTACACAGAGGTCAGAGATCAGAGGTCAGAGGTCAGGCGTCCGGTGTCCGCGAGCTCCCCTAAACCTAGTGCTGTTAGCCCTGACCTCTGCCTTCCGGCCTCTGACCTCTGCCCCCATACGGCGCCGGGTCCGCGATCCCCGCCTCCTGGAATCCTTTCAGGCGCAAGACGCACGCATCGCAGCGGCCGCAGGCGCTTCCCTCGGCGTCGGGGTCGTAGCAGCTCCGCGTCAGGGAATAGTCCACCCCCAGCGCCAGGCCCTTGCGGATGATCTCGGCCTTGCTGAGAGCAATGAGCGGCGTATGGATGCGGAAGCGCGTGCGGCCCTCGACGCCCGCCTTGGTGGCGAGATTGGCCAGCGTCTCGAAGGCGCGGATGAACTCCGGCCGGCAGTCCGGATAGCCGCTGTAGTCCACCGCATTCACGCCGAGGAAAATGTCGGCGGCGCCCAGCACCTCGCACCAGCCCAGGGCGAAGGAAAGGAAGATGGTGTTGCGCGCCGGGACGTAGGTCACCGGGATACCCGAGCCGATCTCCGGCTCACCGCGGTCCCGGGGGACGGGAATGTCCGCGGTGAGCGCGGAGCCGCCCATGGCGCGGAGATCGATCTCCATGATCTCGTGCCGGACCGCGCCGAGCTGGCGGGCCACCGCCCGGGCCGCCTCGAGCTCGGCCGCGTGGCGCTGCCCGTAGCGGAAGCTCAGGGCGTGCGGCGCGTACCCCTCGGCGCGCGCGATGGCGAGCGTGGTGGCGGAGTCGAGTCCGCCGGAAAGCAGGACCACGGCCGTCGTGTCGCTCATGCGGCCGCGGTCCTGCCCAGCACGTGTTCGAGCGCCGCCGCCAGCGTCGGGTGGCGGAACTCGTACCCGCTGCGACTCAGCTCGGCGGGCGCGACGCGGGTGCTGGCCAGAATCGCCTCATCGGCCATTTGCCCGAAGAGCGCCCGCAACGCCACCGCCGGCACCGGGACCAGCGCGGGCCGGCCCAGCACGCGTCCCAGCTCCCGGGCAAATTCGTCATTGCGCACCGGATTGGGCGCCACGGCGTTCACCACCCCGCGCACCTCGGCGTTGCTCAACGCATGGTGAAACGCGCCGAGCAGATCGTCCGCGCCGATCCAGCTCATCCACTGGCGCCCGTTGCCCAGCCTGCCGCCGACTCCCAGCCGGAACGGCAGCAGCATCCGCTGCAGCACACCGCCGGCGGGGTGCAGCGGGAGGCCGATCCGCAGCTTGACCACGCGCGCGCCGGCGGCCTTCGCCGGTGCGGTGGCCGCTTCCCATGCGCTGACCACCTCGGGAAGAAACCCGCGACCCGCCGGGCTGGCTTCGGTAAGGATTGCTTCACCTCGCTCACCGTAGAGCCCGATCGCGGAGGCGGAAACCAGTAGCCTGGTGTCCGCGGACCGGGCGATCGCTTCCGCCAGGAGCCGGGTGCCCGTGCGGCGGCTCTCCAGCACCGCCCGCTTCCGGGCGGCGGTCCAGCGCCCGGCAATGTTCTCTCCGGCCAGATGCACCACGGCATCGACGCCGCGCAGCGCGGCGGGGTCGAGTCCGCTCCCCGCGGGATCCCACTGGATCTCGCCTTCGCCGGGCGCGTGGCGCACCAGCCGGGTCACCCGGTGTCCTCCCGTGCTGAGCAGCGGCAGCAACAACGATCCCATGAAACCGGACGCACCGGTCACGGCGACGTGCAGCCGCGGGCCTCGAGCCTTGGCATGCAGGGCAAGGTCCCCCAGCGTCGTCGCGTGGCGATAGCGCAGCAGCCGGTTGAGCTCGCGACTCACCCGCTTGCGGCCGAGGCGGATCCCGAGCGGCAGCTCGCAGATGATGCGATCGTGGAGGATCGTGGTGCCGTCCGGCGCGGGCTCGAAGCGGTGCCGGTGCACCCAGCGGTCGAACGGACCGCTCACCTGAAAGTCGCTGAAGCCGGCACCCGGCTCGACCTCCTGGTGCTCGGCGGTCCAGGCGATGTCGAGGGGGCCGACCCGGAAGCGCAAACGGACCCGGCTGCCGTTGCTGAGGGCGGAGTCGCGCGCGAGGATTTCGATGGGCAGCCAGGGCGGGCTCAGGCGCTCGAGCGCTCCGGGGCGCGCGTGCCAGGCAAAGGTTTCCTCGGGGGAGACCGGCAGCGGCGTGCGCCGCTCGACCATCAGCTCGGTGCTCATCGGGAAGCGAGAATCTACCGTCCCGCCGCTTCTATCGCGCGGCATCGCGCATTAGAATTGACGCTCTGCCTATTGCCATGGAGACGACGATCGCCAACTCGACCTGGTCCCTGAAGGACGCCGAGAAGCTCTACAACATGCGGGGCTGGGGCCTCGGCTACTTCCGCACCAACGCCGAAGGCCATGTCACCGTCCATCCGGATCAGGCGGGCGATCGCGCCATCGATCTCTACCGGCTTGCGCTGGATCTCAACGCCCAGGGCATCGGGCTGCCGCTGCTGCTGCGCTTCTCCGACATCCTCAAGGCGCGCATCCACGCCCTGGCCAGCGAGTTCCGCCGAGCCATCGAGGAGACGGCCTACGAGGGGACCTATACCGCGGTCTATCCCATCAAGGTCAACCAGCAGCGCCACGTCATCGAGGAGATCGTCTCCTTCGGCGGGCCGTACGGCGTGGGGCTCGAGTGCGGCAGCAAGCCGGAGCTGCAGGCGGTGCTCGGCCTCGCGGAGAAGACCGATCACCTGATCGTCTGCAACGGCTACAAGGACGAGGAGTTCATGCGGCTCGCCCTGATGGGCCAGCGGGTGGGCCATCAGGTATTCATCGTGCTGGAGCAGGTCGGCGAGCTCGACACGGTGCTGCGGGTCGCCGACGAGATGGGAATCAGCCCGTGGCTCGGCATCCGGATCAAGCTGGCCACGGAAGGATCGGGGCGCTGGGCCAAGAGCGGCGGCGAGCGCTCGAAGTTCGGGCTCAGCGCGGTCGAGCTCATGAAGCTGCTGGACAAGCTGGAAAAGGCGGGCCGCAAGGACCTGCTCAAGCTGGTGCATTTCCACCTGGGCAGTCAGATCACCGACATCCGCTACGTGAAGGCGGGCCTGGAAGAGATCGGGCGCTACTACGTCGAGATCCGCGAGATGGGCTTCGATCTGACCCACGTGGACGTGGGTGGCGGACTCGGGGTGGATTACGAAGGGTCACGCACCACGCGGCCCGCGAGCATGAACTACACCACGCGCGAGTACGCCAATGACGTGATCTACAACATCGGCACGGTCTGCCGGCAGTTCAAACAGCCGATGCCGCACGTCATCTCGGAATCGGGCCGCGCGCTCACCGCCCACCACGCGCTGCTGCTGGTCAACGTGACGGACGTGGAAGCCCAGACCGAGCCCGTCATCCCCGTGCTCCGCGAAGATCCACCGGCGGTGCTGATCGAGCTCAAGGAGAACCTCGAGGCGCTCACGCTCGACCGGGTGGAGGAGGTGTTCCACGACGCCGTCTTCGCCAAGGAGCGGCTGCAGGAGCTCTTCGCCAGCGACGCCATCACCCTGCGCGACATGGCGGACATCGAGCAGTACTACCTCGCGACCATGAACGCGATCGCGTCGCTCATCGCGAGCGACCGCCCCGGCTTTCCCGAGATCGTGCAGCACCTCGAAGCCACCCTGGTCGACCGCTATTTCTGCAACTTCTCGGTCTTCCAGTCCCTCCCCGACAACTGGGCGATCGACCAGATCTTCCCGATCATGCCGGTGCACCGGCTCGACGAAGAGCCGATCCGCCGGGGAACGCTGCAGGACATTACCTGCGACTCCGACGGGGTGATCGATCGTTTCGCGGGAGGCCGCAAAGGCAAACCCTGCCTCGAGCTGCATCCCTTCCGCGAGGGCGAGCCCTACATCCTGGGCATTTTTCTCACCGGGGCGTATCAGGAAATCCTGGGCGATCTGCACAATCTGTTCGGCGACACCAATGCGGTGCACATCCGGGTCACCGAGCGGGGCTACGAGATCACCGACATGGTCCACGGGGACACCGTGACCGAGGTGCTCAACTACGTGCAGTTCCAGGCTTCGGATCTGTTGCAGACCTTCCGCCGCAAGGTGAGCAACGCTCCGGACCTTTCGCGCCAGGAAGCCAACGCGTTCATCGCGGATTACGTCGCGGGGCTGGAGGGCTACACCTACCTCGAGGGGGAGGTCCCCGCCGAGGCGCCGGCGGTGGGGAACGGCGCGAACGGAGTTCCCGTGGCCAACGGGATCACCGCTTCTCCATAGCCACGAACGGCCGCTCCGCCGGCCCGGTGTAGATCTGCCGCGGCCGGGCGATCTTCTGATCCTTGTCCTTGAGCATCTCCTCCCACTGTGCCAGCCAGCCGGGCAGGCGTCCCACCGAGAACAGCACGGTGAAATAGTCGGTCGGGTAGCCCATGGCCTGGTAGATGATCCCGGAGTAGAAATCCACGTTGGGATAGAGCTTGCGCGAGATGAAGTAGTCGTCCTTGAGCGCGATCTGCTCCAGCTCCAGGGCGATCTCCAGCTTGGGGTTGAGCCCGGTTTGCTTGAAGACGTCGTCCGCCACCCGCTTGATCAGCTTGGCACGCGGATCGTACGACTTGTAGACCCGGTGGCCGAAGCCCATCAATCTGCCCTGTCCCTGCTTCACCTTTTCGATGAAGGCGGGGATGTTCTTGCGGTCGCCGATCTCCTCCAGCATCTCCAGCACCGCTTCGTTGGCCCCGCCGTGCAGCGGCCCGTAAAGTGCAGCGATCCCCGCGGAGACCGCCGAGAAGGGGTCCACGTGGGATGAGCCGACGGCGCGCACCGCGCTGGTGGAGCAATTCTGCTCGTGGTCGGCGTGCAGAATGAGCAGGATCTCGAGGGCGCGCTGCAATACCCGGTTGGGCTCGTGCTTGCCGCCGATCGAGAACATCATGTTGACGTAGTTGCCGATGTAGTCCAGGTCGTTGCGCGGGAACTCGTACGGCAATCCCCGCGAATGCCGGAACGCGAACGCGGCGATGGTGGGCATCTTGGCCATCAGCCGTACCCGCTGGATGTAGCGGTTGGTGGGGTCTTCGATGTTCTTGGCGTCGGGATAGAAGGTCGAGAGCGCCCCGATGGCGCCGAGCAGCATGCCCATCGGATGGGCGTCGTAGCGGAAGCCTTCCAGGAACTTGATGACGTTGGTGTGGACGTAGGTATGAAACGTGATGTCGTGCGTCCATTTGTCGAGCTGCGCCTGATTGGGCAGCTCGCCCGCGGCCAGCAGGTAGGCCACCTCGAGGAAGCTGGCCTGGTCGGCGATCTGCTCGATCGGGTAGCCGCGGTAGCGCAGGATCCCCTTGTCGCCGTCGATGTAGGTGATCGCGCTGCGGCAGGCGGCCGTATTGAGGAAGGCAGGGTCGTAGGTCATCAGGCCGAAGTCGTCCGCTCCGGTCTTGATCTGGCGGAGATCGATGGCCTTGATGGTGCCTTCGCTGATCGGCAGCTGGTAACTCTTGCCGGTGCGATTATCGGTGATGGAGAGGGAGTCGTTCGCCACTGGGAGGGCCCTTCCTTTGAAGCTCGGATCGCCGCGGTTGGTGCGGTACAATTGTAATATCCTGATGCTGTTTTTCGCTGCCACCCGATCGAGCTGGTCAGCCATGCGTCCTGCCCGTGCCGCCGGTTCACTCCGTTTCCAGCTCGTCCTCGCGCTGGCGCTGGGGGCGGGCGGGGGGTGCAAGCCCGGCACCGAGCCGCTCCCGGCGGCCGCCACCCAGCT
>DATCWE010000134.1:0-8420 GCA_036566495.1 Gemmatimonadales bacterium
AGGGCACGCTGGTCGAAGGGATCGCGCGGGATCAGGTCAGCGCCAACCATCCGGCGGCGGCAATCGTCGCCGCCCCGCTGCTGCGGGCCGCCGGGCTCCTCCACGTTGCCCCGCTGCTGGCGGTCATGCCCGACGATTCCCTGCTGGGGGAGTTTCGCAAGGAGTTCGCCGGCAAGCTCGGCATGATCGAAGTCTTCCCGTCCAAGCCGGAGGACGCCCCGGGTTTTGCCGACGCGGTCCAGATCATCGACAGCGACGAGCTGCGGACCCTGCTGGAGAAGGATCCCCGGGTGCGGATCGACGCCTGCGCTTTCCTGACCGCGCGGCTCATGGATGCCTTCCTCAACGATTGGGATCGCCACGCCGGGAACTGGAAATGGGCGCGGATGCGCTCCGCGCCGGATTCGCCCTGGCTGCCGATCGGGCGCGACCGGGACAAGGTCTTCATTTCGTATGGGGGCATCCTCGGCCTGGCGGGCAAAGTCTCACCCAAGCTGATCACCTTTCAGGGCAACTACCCCAGCGTCGCCGGCCTGACCTGGAACAGCATCGAGCTCGATCGGCGCTTGCTCAGCGGACTCGAGAAACCGGTGTGGGACTCGGTGGCGGAGGCCCTGCGGCGCAAGCTCACCGACCAGGTCATCGACGAGGCGGTGCTCGCCATGCCGCGAGAGTACCAGCCTTCTACCCCGCAGCTCGCCGCCACGCTGAAGCAGCGTCGGGATGGTCTCCCCGAGATTGCCCGCCGGCGCTACCTGAACCTCGCCGCTGGCCCCGATATCCATGCGACCGATGCCGCGGATCGGGCGACCATCACCCGGCTGGACGACGGCTCGATTGAAGTCCAGATCCAGTCGGGCAATGACGCGCCCTGGTTTCGGCGGCGCTTCTATCCCTCCGAAACCGACGAGATCAGGCTGTATCTCCACGGGGGCGACGATCGGGCCGTCGTCAGGGGAGACATCGGGGAAGGGATGCGGGTCCGCATCATCGGCGGGAACGGCAGCAACACCCTGATCGATTCGTCCCGGGTGCGAGGCCGCACCTTCACGCGGTTCTACGATAGCGGTTCCGTGACGGGCGTGAAGTATGGACCGGACAGCCTGTTCGATCGGAGGCCCTGGATCAAGTCCCATGGGGTCCTGGCGTTTCCCGGGCGCGATCGCGGCGCCAGGCTCGGTCCGGTCTTCGGCGTGAGCGCCCCGGGTGATCTCGGCCTGATCATCCAGGTTGGCGTGAACCAGGCACGCTATGGCTTCCGGGTGGCCCCCTATGCCAGCCGCACGGTGCTCACCGCGGAGTATGCGTCCGGCGTGGACGCGTGGCGGGTCACCGGCTTCCTCGATCGCCGCCGCGAAGGCACCCCGCTGCACTTCACCACCCACGCGCGGATGTCGGAATTCGAGGTGATCAACTTCCACGGGCTCGGCAACGCCACGGCCAGCGCGTCATCCGACTTCTTCCGCTTGCGGCAGCGGCAATGGCTGCTCGAGCCGGCGGTCGCCCTTGCCTTGGGCAGCCAGGGAGACGTCAGCCTGGGACCGGTGATCCGGTACTCGACGACCGACAGCGTGTCCAACACGTTCGTCGGCACCACGCGGCCCTATGGCGTCGGCGGTTTCGGCCAGACAGGGGTTCGGCTGGGCCTGCACTACGATGCGCGTGATCAGGTCCGGCACCCCCGCAACGGAGTGCTGCTCGACGCGAGCGCCACCTGGTACCTGGGGCTTTGGGATGTGAAACACGAATTCGGCAGCGCGAGCGCCGCTGCCACTGCCTATTACACCATACCGGTTCCGCTCCATCCGATTCTGGTGGCGCTGGCGAGCGCCAAAAAGCTCTTCGGGGAGTTCCCCTTCTATGAAGCGGCATTCATCGGCGGGAGGGGCTCCGTTCGCATGCTGGAGCTGCAGCGCTTTGCCGGGGACGCCGCGCTCGGTGGAACCACCGAGCTCAGGCTTCCAATCGGCCGGGTACCCCTGATGCTGCCGCTCGATCTCGGGGTCTACGGGTTCGCCGACGCCGCCCGGGTCTTTCTCGATGGAGCCTCACCAGGGGGGTGGCACACCGGGGCCGGGGTGGGCTTCTGGGTCGGGATTCTCGATCCATCCACCGCGCTCAACGTGGAGCTGGGAGGGCAGGGCGGGCGGACCCGGGTTCGCGTCAAGACCGGGCTGAACTTCTAGGCATCAGGGGATCAGGTGATCACGGGGAAAGGCAGAGGGGCGACTCGCCTACCCGAGCCAGCAACGCAGTGAGCCTGGCGTAGTCAACCGGCTTGACCAAGTGCCCGTCGAAGCCGGCCTCGGTGGTGCGCCTCCGCTCGTCCTCGTCTCCCCAGCCCGTGAGGGCAATCACCGTCATATCCCTGCCCCATGCGGTGGCCCGCAGCGCCCGGCAGACCTCGTAGCCGCTCAGGCGGGGCAATCCGATGTCCAGCAGGATCACTTCAGGCCGGTACGCTTCCGCTTGCTCCAGGGCGTCTACTCCATCGTGGGCCGTCCTCGTTTGGTGACCTGCGAGCGACAGCAGTAACGCGAGGCTGTCTACGGCATCCCTGCTGTCGTCCACCAGGAGGATCCGGTGCCCTGCGGTCTCGCCGGGAGGTACCATGCCGGGCGGAGAATCGAGCGCCACGACGCGGCTGCTGAGAATCGGCAGCCGCACAATGAACTCACTTCCCTGGCCGAGCCCCTGGCTGTTTGCGGTAATGGTGCCGCCATGCAACTCGACCAGCTGCCGGGCCAGGGACAGGCCGATGCCAAGCCCGCCGTCGGCGCGCTCGGTCGAGGGGCCGACCTGGACGAACCGCTCGAACACCTTGGTGAGAAGCTCGGCCGGTATCCCGATGCCGTTATCGGCGACCCGCACGACCACGTCGCTGCCCTGCTGCTCGAGGGAAACCAGGATGCGGCCGCCGGGGTCGGTGAATTTGCACGCATTGGTGAGCAGATTGCCGAACACCTGGGTCAGCCGGACCGGGTCTGCCTCGAGGTACACCGGGTCCGGCAACGCGACCATGGTCAGCGTGTGTCCGGCGGCCGCGAGCGCCGGCCGGCACGCTTCCACCGCCTGCTCAAGGATCAGGCCCAGATCGACGCGAGTAATCAGCAGCCCGAGCTGATTGCGGGTTAGCCGGTTGACGTCCAGCAAATCGTCGACCAGCCTCGTCATCTGGAACACCTGGCGCTCCATCATCGCAACCACCCGTCCGAGCAGCTCCGGCTCCGGCGTTGTCCGCCTCATCACCTGCAACGAGTTCGCGACGGGGGCGAGCAGGTTTCGCAGCTCATGCGCCAGCGTCGCCAGGACATCGTCCTCGCGGTGCTCCGCCTCGTGGCCGTGCTCCACCTGCTTCACTGCGAAAGCTCGGTCTTGCTGATCGGTCGCTGCAAAAGCGGTCCCCATCTTGATTCTCCGGCTGACTGATTAATTGTGCTGCGAAGCCTAGGCGCATCGGCACGGCCCGACAATCGGTCATCGGGACTAGTTCATCGTCCCCATCGTGCGATGGATGGTGAATGCCCCTGGACCTCCTACACTTCTGGTAGGGAGGATTCCATGGACGTGGTGACTGTGCTTGTGGTTGGCTTGGTTACCGGGCTGCTGATGAGCTTGTTCGTCGGGGGCGCCGGCTACGGAATCGTGCGCGACATCGCTGGTGGCGCCGCCGGTGCCCTGCTGGGAGGCTGGCTGCTTGGGGGGGCGAGTATCCGCGGCCCGATGGACAACAGCGGCGGCGCGCTGCTCAGCGCGTTCCTGGGCGCCGTTGGGCTGCTGTTGCTGCTGCGGGTCGTCCACCAGGCGCGACGCAGCGGGAGCCGGTGGGCCGGGACCATGTCGCGCTCGCGAGCCTGGCGATCGATCCCGCGCTCGCGGTAGGGCGGGGAGCGTGCCGCGGTCTCGGTTCACACACGCGAGACGCTCCCCTTGGGCGCGGTCAGCTCACAGCACAGGGCGTCGCCCGCGAATGAGCTGGTACAGGATGGCGATGATCGCCAGGACCAGGAGGAGATGAATCAGCCCGCCGGCCACGTGGAATACGCCCAGTCCAAGCGCCCAGGCCAGTATGAGAATGACTGCCAATGCGAAGATCATAAATAGTACCCGGTAAGAGAAACCCGACTCACTGCGACTTCAGGTATTCGACCAGATCGCGTTGCTGCTGCGCGGTCAGCTTGAGCCCGCGGACGCGGTCGTAGTGGGCCACGACCGCTGCCAGGGTCGGCGCGCTGCCATCGTGGAAGTAGGGCGGGTGCTGCCACAGCGCGCGCAGGGGCGTGGTGCGATAGGCCTTGTTGGCCGTGCGAGCGGCGTAGTCCCCGTTCATGCCGGTTTCTGCCGGCGCGTGCAGCGTCCCGGCGTTGTTGTCGGTTCCGGTCGTGCCCACGTGACAGCCGGCGCAACTCCGGTCAAAAATCACGCGCCCGCGCCCGGCGGCGTCCTGATCGAAGCTTCCTGCCGGCGGCACGGGCGTGGGAAGGCTGTGCTGGTAGATGCGCAGGGCCGCGAGCTTGGGGGTCACCAGGTCGGGGATCTGGCGGATGTCCAGGCCGAGCCGGGGATCTGCGAAGTTGCCGTGCCCGTGCATCTGGGTCACCGCCACGTAGGCGTTCCAGTACGAAATCGGCCCTTCCGCCGTGTAGGTCTCGTTCTTGATGTTCGCCAGGCCGTAGGCGGGGGGCAGCACCAGCGGAGTGCTCTTGCCGTCCAGGTTGAACCGCGGGTCGTACCTCCCTGGGCCCCACGAGTTGTAGACTGCCTTCTGGCTGGCCGGGAGTGCCGGGGAAAGGGCGATGATCGCACCCACATTCAGATCCCGGTTGGGCCAGCCGTCCAGCCGGCGGCCGATGCCGGGCATGACCGAGTTGTCGACACTGGAGTGGCACAGTGCGCAGGTGATCCCGAGCCGGGTGATGTGATTGCTGCTGTCCACCTCGGCCTTGATCCCGATCACCGCATTCAGCTTCAAGAGGGCGACGGTGGTGGCGGGGCTCTTCAAGTCGACGGTCTGCAGGATGCCGGGAGGAAGTACATCCGCATCCACCTTGAGGCCGACCTGAAGCGCGGTGGTCGGATCAACCGCTTGCTCAACGACCTCGTTCAGGTGCAGGGTGTCGGTCCAGAACTGCTCATCGCCGAAGGTATCGAAACGGAAGACCTGTTGCCCGCTCTCCGGCGCGGTGGAATCAGCCCGGCTGGCGCCTTTGGCACACCAGCCCGTCGCCATCGCCGCCGCGAAAATGAGACCCCTGGTCGCAGCTGCCATCGCCTGCCCTTATCCGTTGGGGAGTTTCGCGGCCCGCTCACGCGCGGCCTTGATCTTGGTAAAGAGCTGTTTCGCCGCTTCTCGCATCGGGTCAGTCGATGCCTTCACGTCGTGGACCGGCGCGGCCTTTCGGAGCACGGACTTGACCCGCTTCACGCGCGCTTTCGCAGGCCGGTCACCAGGAGTCCCACACCCACCACCAGGACCGCTCCACCAACCCAGGGAGGAATTGACTGGTGCTCCGTCGCGCTGACTTTGAGGTCGCCGACCTGCAGCACATCGCGCTTCGAGGTGAAGCTTGCTCCCCGCAACAGCACGAACGCTCCGACCAGGACGAGCACGATGCCTGCGATGGTTGTCCCTTTCATGACTCGCTCTTCCCCAGGCGGTAACCCGGCGCGGTGATCACCAGTCGATCGACCTCTCCGGGTGCCGGCTCGAAGCTGGGAACCGTGGCGGTGAACCAGCGTACTGCGGTCTCCACCACGTGCCGTTCCGCCGCGGGGATTACCGACCGGATCGGCGCCTGCCAGTCCCGCGGATTCATGACCCGGTCGAACGCCGTCGCGAGCTGGTCAAGTCGATAGCCGGTCGCGCGCTCCGGACGGTGTGCTGCGAATGCGGTCATCCGTTCCCCCCAAAGGTCCTCCGACTCCCCCCTCAGTTGGAGGGAAGGGGACAAACCGTGAGGCTTGCCCCCATTGGTACAGCGCAGAGTTGCAACCTGCTTGGGCGGACCTGGAACGACAATCGATCCAAGGAGCGGAATTGGATGGAGTATGAAGGGACTAGTCGGTGGGTTGCTTGAGCTGGCCGAACAACGCACCGGTCAACTCCCGCGGGAGCACCTGCTCGCCCCGCGCGACGGAGTCTATGGTGCCGAGGAACCGGTCGGACGACGCATCCGCCATGATGAATCCGGAGACACCCGCCCGCACGTAGCTCAGAAGATCCTCCTGCCCAGACCCCATCCCCATAATGATGACTCGTGACTCCGGCGCCCCTCCGTGTAGCGCCATGGCCACGGTCAGGCTGTCGGCACCTTCCCGGCGCAGATTCAGCAGCACCAGGTCGGGTTTGGTCGCGCGCACCGTGCGCAGGGCGGCCGCCGTCCCCGCCGAGGCGGCAAGAACCTGAAACCCCGGCTGGGCACCGATGCGCGAAACGACGTGCTTGCGCGCCGATGGGTTGTCATCGAGCAGGACTACGGAGATGCGCTTTTTCGTACGAACCATCATCGGTCCCCGGGGTCGATTGCTCGAGCCGAATTGGGGTAGCAATGTGGGGAGTAAGTCGGGGACGGACAATTGGCCTTAGGGACCAACGGAGACCTCGCTCCAAGGAGCGAGGGGCGAAGCGAGGGGCTAGCGCCGCGACGATTCCCGGCCGGCCGCGTGAGTAAAGGCCGCCACTTCCAGGCGGCTGCGGAGGGCCAGTTTCTCCAGGACATTGTGCACGTGGCTCTTGACCGTGTGCACGGCGATGTGGAGCCGGGTGGCGATCTCTTTGTTGCTCAATCCCTCGCCGAGCAGATCGATGACCTGGCGTTCGCGGTTGGTCAGGCTCACCGCGTCCAGCACTCTGGCCTTACCTGACCCCACGACGTTCTGGACAATCTGGGTGAAGAGCGAGTTGGTCAGCGCCTGGGGCAGCACCTCGGCGCCGGCGGCCACGGCGCGAATGGTGGAGAAGAAATCCTCGAAAGAGGCGTCCTTCATGATGAAGCCGGACGCTCCCGCCCGTACGTAATCGGCCACATCCTCCTGCAGCGGCAGGAGGCCCATGACGATCACCCTCGCCTCGGGAACCTCGCGGTGGACCGTCGAGGTCAGACTGAGACTGTCATGGTCGGCGAGGCCAAAATCCAGCAAGACCACGTCCGGCTTGGCCTCGCGCGCCCTGGCGAGCGCCTCGTCGACATCCGCGGATGCCGCGAGGACCTTGAAGCCCGGCTGGGTATGGATGAGCGCGGCAATCCCCTCGCGCAACAGCCGGTTATCGTCGATGAGCACCAGGGAAATGGGCTTGCTCTCAGGGGTCACTCGGCAGGAGCTCCAATCCAGGGTCTTCGCGCGGCTGGCGGTCTATGCCTCCAACTGAAGCATAACAATCGCGCGCCGTCTCGGCATCGGGACAACGGCTCCGGGGGAGGCGGTGTGTCGGGGAATCCCTGACAGCTGGGGCCGGCTACTCGGCGCCGGGCGAGGCGGGGTCGCTGCTGAGCAGTCCGGATTCAACGGCAAAGCGGAACAGCTGCGCGCGGCTCTTGCGGCCGAGCTTCTCACTCAGGCGCCTCCGGTGGGTCTCGATCGTCTTCACGCTCAGGGCCAGCCGGTGGGCGGCTTCCTGATTGGTGTGTCCCTGCGCCAGCAAGCGGAGCACCTCGGCTTCCCGGGGACTCAACGGCTTGCCCGGCTCCTCCGCCGCCTTGGGGGTGGTCGGACGCCGCGCAGCGGCCCGGGCGGCTTCGGAGGGACGCGTGAGATCGACGAAGGTGCGGCCGCGGTGGACGGCGCGGATCGCGGTGAGCAGCTCGACATCCGCAGCCTGCTTGACGATGTACCCGGACGCCCCCGCCTGGAGTGCGGTCCGTGCGTAGGCGGGATCGTCATGCATCGTCAGAACCAGGACGCGTGCCTGCGGCGCCAACTGCCCTATGGTCTCGGTGTAGCGGGCCCCGGGCATGGAGAGATCGAGCAGCACCACGTCCGGCGCCGTGGCCTGGGCGCGGCGGACCGTTTCGGGGCCGTGCGCGGCGTCGCCCACGACCTCCATGTCGGGCTGCGCGTTGATCAGGAGCTTCAGGCCCGCCCGCAGGACCGCGTGGTCGTCCGCGATGAACACCCGGATGGTCGGCATGCTCTAGGCACCGCGCAGGGGAAAGCGGGCGGTGATCGTGGTTCCGGCCCCGCGCTGCGACTCGACCTCGACCGAGCCGCCCAGCAGTGCCGCGCGCTCGCGCATGCCTTGCAGGCCGAGGCGTCTGCGGCCTCGCGCGACGTCCCCCGAAGGCCCGGCAGGCTGGAGGCCGATCCCATCGTCCTCCACCCGCAGCTCGACCGTGGCCGCATCGCTCGCCAGCTCGACGCGCACCCTGCGGGCCTCGGCATGGCGCGCCACGTTGGTCAGGGCCTCCTGCAGGACGCGATAG
>DATCWE010000167.1:0-4817 GCA_036566495.1 Gemmatimonadales bacterium
GCGCCCACCCGCGTCCGGCCGCGTTTTACGCCGCGGTCGCGGAGGCGGCCGCGCGTCACCGGCATTACGCCGAGGCGGTGCGGTTCGGGCGCGAGGGCGTCGCGCTCGATTCGAGCGCCTCCGAGGCGCTCGGCGTACTCGGGATCAACGAATTGCGGATCGGGGTCATGGATTCCGGCCGCATTCATCTGGAACGGGCATTCACCCGCGACCCGTTTCACATCTGGTACAAGAACACACTCGATCTGCTCGACCAGCTGCGAACCTTTCGCACCATCACCACCCCGCGCTTCCAGATCGTCGCCCCAGCCGCGGAAGCCGAGCTGCTGGCGTTATACCTCGGTCCCCTGCTGGAAGAAGCCTACGACTCGCTGGCTGCGCACTACGACTATCGGCCCCCGACCCCGGTGCGGATCGAGCTGTTCCGGCGCCATGCGGATTTCTCGGTGCGCACGGCTGGGCTTACCGGGCTCGGCGCGCTGGGGGTGAGCTTCGGGGGCGTGCTCGCGATGGACGCCCCTTCGGCGCGGGAGACCGGAAGCTTCAACTGGGGCTCGACGGCGTGGCATGAGCTGGCGCACACCTTCACGCTGGGCCTCTCGGAGTTCCGGGTGCCGCGCTGGTTTTCGGAGGGGCTCTCCGTGCTGGAGGAGCGCCGGGCGCGAACCGGCTGGGGGGCGGGCCCGTCGCTGCTGTTTCTCGCGGCGCTCAAGGCCGACAAGCTGCTGGCCCTGAACCAGCTGAGCGAAGGCTTCGTGCGGCCCTCGCATCCGCTGGAGATCCAGTTCAGCTATTACGAAGCGTCGCTGGTGTGCGAGATGATCGAGCGGCAATGGGGACGCGCCGCGCTGGTCGGCATGCTGCGGGGCTACCGCGACGGCCTCGCTACCCCTGCCGTGTTCCAGAAGGTCCTGGGGGTCAGCGAAGCGGAGCTGGGCTCGCGGTTCTCCGCGTGGATGCGCGAGCGCTTCGCGGGCCCGTTACGCTCCATTGCGGCGTGGGACGGCAAAGGTCCGGCCGGGGGCGAGCTGGTGAGTGCGCTGCGCGAGGGCAAGGCCCTGCTCGAGGCGGGCAAGGCCGACGAGGCGCGCGCCGTCTTCGAACGCGCGACCGCGCTGTTTCCGGAGTACACCGGCGCGGACGCTCCGCCGCTCGCGCTGGCCCGACTGGCCAGGCAGCGAGGCGATAGCCGGGCCGCGGCTGCCGCGCTGGGGCGCTACACTGCGCTGGACGAGTCCGCCTGGGACGCCAACGCCGAAGAGGCCGCGCTCAAAGAAGAGCTGGGCGACCTGCGGGGGGCGGCGGCGGCGCTCGAACGCATGCTGTGGATCTCGCCGTATGATGCCGGACTGCACGCCCGGCTGGCCGGTGTGGCGGAGCGCCTCGGCGAGCTTCCGCGCGCGGTGCGGGAACGACGCGGCGCACTGGACGCGGGGCCGAGCGATGCGCTGGAAGCGCGCTATCAGCTCGCGCGCACCCTGTCACTCGCGGGTGACAGCTCGGCTGCACGGCGCGAAGTTCTGCGGGTGCTGGAGAGCGCGCCGGGATTCGAGAAGGCCCAGGCGCTGCTGCTTGTCCTGAGCGGGAGGCGACCGTGAGAGTACCAGCAATCGGCTATCGGCTAACCGCTCACCGCCACTGGCTGGTGGCCGGGATCCTGCTCTGTGCAGCCGGTTCCGGCGCGACGGCGCAACGGTTCGGGCGCGGGGTCAACGGTGAGGAAGCGCTGACCGCCCCACCCAATCCGCGATATGACGGACGCTTTACCTACGCCCGGATCAAGTTCACCCAGAGCTGCTGCGTCATGGGCGACCGGTACTGGGACGTGAAGTGGGGCCACGACTATCCGCGCTCGGACCAGCACTTCCCCAAGATCCTGCAGGAGATCACCACCATGCGGGTCCGGACCGACGGCAGCGCCATTGTGGCCTTCGACGATCCGGAGCTGTTCAAGTTCCCGTTCGTCTACCTCTGCGAGCCGGGGTACTGGCTGCCGAGCGAGAAAGAAGCCGCGGGGCTGCGGAACTACCTGCTCAAGGGCGGCTTCCTCATCGTGGACGACTTCGTGGGCAACCACTGGTACAACTTCGAAGCGCAGATGCAGAAGGTCCTGCCGCAGGCGCGGCTGGTACCGCTCACCGCCGAGCATCCGATCTTCGATTCCTTCTACCGGATCGAGAACCTCAACTTCACGCACCCGAATTATCCCATCACCGCGAAGTTCTACGGGATCTTCGAGGACAATGATCCGAAGAAACGCCTGCTGGTGGTGGTGAATTACGACTTCGACGTGAGCGAATACTGGGAATTCTCCGACGAGGGGTACTTCCCGATCGATCTCTCCAACGAAGCCTACAAGCTCGGCGTGAACTACGTCATCTACGCCTTCTCCCGCTGACCCGAAAGGACACCGCGTGACCGTCACCTCTTCTCCTGCCGGGCTGGCCAGCATGGACGACGTGGCCCTGGCCGAGCGGCTCTCCGCCGCACGCGGCCGGGTACTGGCCGAGCTCCGCAAGATCATCGTGGGCCAGGATGCCGTGATCGAGCAGACCCTGGTTGCGCTGCTGGCCGGCGGGAATTGCCTGATCATCGGCGTGCCCGGCCTGGCCAAGACGCTGCTGGTGCATTCGCTGGCCCAGGCGCTCGATCTGCGCTTTTCGCGGATCCAGTTCACGCCGGACCTCATGCCGTCGGACGTCACCGGAACGGATGTGATTCAGGACGATCCGGCCACGGGGCGCCGGCATCTGGTGTTCATGCAGGGGCCCATCTTCGCCAACGTGGTGCTGGCGGATGAGATCAACCGGACGCCGCCCAAGACGCAGGCGGCGCTGCTGGAGGCGATGCAGGAGCGGCGCGTCACGGTGCAAGGGAAGACGTATGAGCTGGAGCCGCCCTTTTTCGTCTTCGCGACGCAGAATCCCATCGAGCTGGAGGGGACCTATCCGTTGCCCGAAGCGCAGCTCGACCGCTTTCTCTTCGAGGTCGTGATCGGCTATTCACCCGAGGCGGATGAGGTCGCGATCGTGCGCGCGACCACAGCCGCGCCGCCCGAGGCGATTCGCGCCGTGGTATCGCGGGACGAGATCCTCGCTTTTCAGCGGCTGGTGCGCCGGGTGCCGGTGGCCGACCCGGTGGTGGACTATGCGGTACGGCTGGCGCGGCTGTCCCGGCCGGTGGAGGCGCAGGCCCCCGATTTCATCCGCCAGTTCGTGGCCTACGGCGCGAGCGTGCGGGCGCCGCAGGCGCTGGTGCTCGGCGGGAAAGCCCGGGCGCTGCTGCAGGGGCGCGCGCATGTGAGCTTCGAAGACATCCGCGCCCTGGCTCCGGCCGTGTTCCGCCATCGCCTGCTGCTCAATTTCCAGGCCCAGTCGGAGCGGGTGACCTCCGATCAGCTCACCGAGCGGCTGCTGGCCGCGGTGCCCACCCCGCGCTCGGGTCTCTGAGCATGACCGCGACCGCCCCCGCCGCGTTCCTCGCCCCCGCGCTGCTGGCGCGGATCGGGGACCTGCCGCTGCTCGCGCGGACGGTGGTGGACGGGTTCATGCACGGGCTGCACCGCGCGCGGCGCGTCGGGCTGTCGCTCGATTTTGCGGAACACCGCGCCTACCAGCCTGGCGACGACATCCGCCGGATCGACTGGCGCGTTTACGGGCGCACCGACCGCTTCTACGTGAAGGAGTTCGAGGCCGACACCAACGCCTCGGTTACCTTCGCGCTGGATGCCTCCGGCTCGATGGATTTCGGCAGCGGCGCGATCACCAAATTCAGCTACGCCACCTTTCTGGTGGCCTCGCTGGCCTGGCTTTCCCAGCGCCAGGGCGACCGGGTGGGGCTGGTGACCTTCGCCGGCGACCTGATGGAGGTGGTGCCGCCCTCCACCCGCCACCTCCAGCTCATTCTGCATACGCTCGGCCGGGCGCGTGCCGCGGGCCTTGGCAAGCTCGCGCCGGTGCTCGAGCGTGCGGCGCGGCTGATGACTCGCGCGGGGATCGTGGTGGTGGTGTCGGACTGCTACGAGGATCCCGCGCTGGTTCAGCGCGCCACGGGTGCGCTGCGTGCCCGCGGCCATGACGTCATCCTCTTCCACGTGCTGGATCCCGCCGAGCGCGAGCTGACCGGTGATGGTGCGGCGACTTTCGAAGACGCCGAGACGGGAGAGCGGCTGCCGCTCCGGCCCGAGGCGCTGCGGGAGCGCTATCAGGCCCAGCTGCGGGAGCATCAGGCGGAGCTGGCGCGTCGCCTGGGGCAGGACCGGGTCGATTACGTGCCGCTCTCCACGGCCGATCCGCTCGATCTCGCGCTGCATGCCTACCTGGAGCGGCGCCTCGCGGCCAGCCGGGTGCGCTGATGGGCCTCGGATTTCTGGTGCCCGCGTTTCTGGCCGGGCTGGCCGCTCTGCTGGTACCGCTGCTGATCCACCTGCGCCAACGCGAATGGGAACGACCCCGGCGCTTCCCCTCGCTCATGTTCCTGCGGCGGATTCCGATTCGCACCGCGCGGCGCCGGCGGATCACCGACTGGCTGCTGCTGCTGCTCCGCGCCGGCGTGTTCGCGCTGCTGGTGGCGGCCTTTGCGCGCCCGTTCTTTCGCCGCACGACCAGCGTGGCGACGGCGGCTCCGGCACGCGCCGTGGCGCTGTTGCTCGACCGCTCGATGAGCATGGGCCACCGCGACGTGTGGCCCGCCGCGCTCGATTCCGCCCGGCAGATCATCGCGGCATTGCGTCCCGAAGATCGCGCGGGTCTGATCTTCTTCGATGAAGAGAGCGAGGTTGCCCAGCCGCTGACGACCGATCGGGTCCCGGTGCTCGC
>DATCWE010000203.1:0-2583 GCA_036566495.1 Gemmatimonadales bacterium
GCGGAAGATCGCAGTGCAGCCGGGCACTACTGCGGCGGCCGCGAGCCCTTCTGCCGCGACGGCCGCCGCGGGCAGAAAGAGCAAGGCCGTCACGATGAACGGCGTCACCTACGCCGACCACGGCACCAAGGACGTGCGGAAGCTATCGAAGCTCGAGCTGGAGGCCGACGACTATTACTTCGGGCCCACCTTCCTGCGGGGCAACCCGGGTCAGAAGCTGACCTTGATGATCGAGAACGAGGTGGCCACGCTCCACAACATCACGATCCCCGCGCTCGGCATCGACAAGGACATCCCGCCCAAGGGCAAGGTGCAGCTGGACGTCACCTTCCCCGCCTCCGGCGTGGTGACCTTCTCGTGCAAGTTCCACGGCCCGCTGGGGATGGCCGGAGCCCTGAAGACGACCGAATAGCCGAGACACTTTCGGTCTCGGGTGAAGCTCGCCGGGCTTCCGCATCATCTTTGTCGACCTCGGCGACATGCTGCTCCTCGGCCCGTGCTCACCGGCCATGGCCCAAGACCATCAGCGAGTAGTGGAGATTGTCCGCTGGATTATCCTTCTGGTAAGCCGAGTGCACCGTTCGTCGTCACCGGCCCGGCCTGGGGCGGCAGGTCGCTCGCGGGAAACAGTTCCGGAGAATCGTGGAAAGGTGGGCGGCACAATGAGAAGGGTCGGGTTGGAGCCGCTGAGGCCGGACCAGGCCGAGGAGGTGTTGCGGTACTGGCAGCGGGCGCATCCAACGCATCCGCTCGAGCTCTGGATGCTGAAGGAGCGCCTGTTCAGCCCCCCGCCGACGGATCCGGAGCTACTGCTGGCGGCCCGCGGCGCACAGGGCGAGCTGGTTGGACTGGCGGCGGGGGTCTACCCGGCTCGCGTCGAGGGGCTCGGCGCCGTCCGATGGCTGGGCGCGCAGCCGGGGCCCTCTCGGGAGATCGCGCTGCGCCAGTTGCTGGAAGAACTGGCCTTCCGTCTCAGGTCGAGGGGCGCGCTGGAGGTTCATCTGTTCGCGACGCCGCCGCACTATCTCAGACCGGGGGTGGATATCCGCGAGACCGGCCTGATCGCCACGTTGCAGGGTCTCGGATGGGAGCACTCGGCCACGCATTTCAACATGACGTGCGACCTGGCCGGATGGGCGAGCCCCGGCCAGAGGGCGATATTCGGAGAGGTGGACGGATATCGCGTGCGGCGGGCGGATCCCGGCGATCGAGAGGCGCTACGAGGTCTGATGGAGCGTGAATGGGCCGTCGGTTGGCTCGACGCGACCATGCTCGGGTTCGGTCATGACCCGGTGGGGGTGTTCGTTGCGGAGAAGGGGGGCGAGCTGGTCGGATTCTCGGCGTACGAAGTCGATCAGTGCCTGGGGAGCTTCGGACCCACCGGCGTGGCGCCGATGCACCGGGGCCACGGTCTGGGCGCGAGGTTGCTCTGGGCCTGCCTCGACGATTTGCAGAAGAAGGGGAGAGCGGAGTGCCAGATTGGCTGGGTCGGGCCGATCGGCTTCTATCACCGGGCGTGCGGTGCCGTGCTGGGACCGGCGTACTGGATGATGAGCCGGACACTATGATCACGCGGCGGGAGCTCGAGCGCTGGCTCCTGCGGCAGGGCGCCACCCCCGTGAAGCGCGCGGACGGACACAAGCACTTCACCCTGCGCAACCACCACGTCGTCCTCCTGGGCCACGGCCCTCAGGCGCTGAGTGCCACCAGCGTGTCACTCATGATGAAGCAGCTGGAGCGAGCCGGCTACAGCCGGGAGCAGCTGCGACGGGAGTGGGCCGGCGGGCGGTCCTGAGTCACGCGCTCCACGGGCTTGACTTGCCTGCGGGGCGACGCTATAACTCGAAACGCTGTTTCCAAGTTTTTGACTCGGGAGACCCTGCTCAGTGGCGCGCGAGGTCGCGGGAATTGCTCGGGCCATGCGAGTGCTCGAAGTGCTGGCCACCGCTCCCGACGGCTGCGGCGTCAAGGACCTGACCCGCGCGATCGGCTGCGGAAAGGGGACCATCTCGAAGATGCTGGCCACGCTGGAGCGCCGCCACTACGTTCGTCAGGATGCGACGAGCGGTCGCTTCAGCCTCACGTGGCGCCTCCTCGCGCTCGCCTTCGGTCATGCCGATCAGGCGGGCATGCCGCGGATCTTCCTGCCGGTGCTCCAGGAGCTGGCGGACGAGACCGACGAGCTCGTGCAGCTCGCGGTCGTGGACGGCGACCAGGTGCTGTTCGTGGCGAAGGCGGAGGGACGTGGGCAGACCATCCGCCTGCTCCCGCTGGTGGGCGTGTGGGTCCCGCTGCACGCCACCGCGACCGGCAAGCTGTGGCTCGCGACGCGGTCATCCCGGGAGCTGTCGCGCGTGATCGGGCGTCAGCTGCAGCCGGTCGCGCCCCGGACCATCACCTCCCCGAGCCGGCTGCGCGACGAGCTCGAGCGAATCCGCCAGGCGGGTTACGCTCTGGCCGACGAGGAGCTGGCCGAGGGAGGCCGGGCCGTCGCCGCGCCGATCGAACGGGACGGCGTGATGGTGGGCGCGGTCGCCCTCTCCGGTCCCGCCTACCGGCTCTCGCTCGAGCGGCTCCACGCCC
>DATCWE010000209.1:0-5168 GCA_036566495.1 Gemmatimonadales bacterium
GGCGCCGCACTCATCGCGCTGTTCAGCGCCTGGGCGAATTCGCCGGCGCTCGCGAAGCGATCGGCCGGCGTGGGGGCGAGGCCGCGCATGATGGCCCGGTCCATTGCCTCGGGAATGCTCTGGCGCAGCCTTCGCGGCGAAGGCACCGGATCGGTGAGCCGCTTGGTGAGCACCGCCCGCGCGGAAGCGCCGGAGTACGGCGGCTCGCCGGTGAGCATCTCGTAGCCGACGCTGGCCAGGCTGTACACGTCGCTCGCCGGCCCCACCTGGCGCTCGCCATCCGCCTGCTCGGGACTCATGTAGGCCGGCGTGCCGATCGCGAGCCCCGTCGCGGTGAGCCGGCCGGCTTCCTCCTGAGTGGCGCGCGCGATGCCGAAATCCGCGACCAGCGCATGCCCGCGGGAGAGCAGGATGTTTTCCGGCTTGATGTCGCGGTGCACGATGCCCCGGCCATGGGCGTAGTCGAGCGCGTCGGCCACCTCGCGGGTGATCAGGAGCGCGGCATCGAGCGGCAGCTCGTGCTCGCGCTCCAGCCGGTCGCGCAGCGACTCGCCCTCGACGAACGGCATGCTGTACCAGAGCATCCCGGCGGCCTCGCCCGAGTCGAACACGGTCAGGATGTGGGGATGCGACAGCCGGGCCGCGATCTCGATCTCGCGGCGGAAGCGCTCGGGGCCGAGCGCGTGGGACAGCTCGGCGTGGAGCACCTTGAGGGCGACCTTTCGCCCGTGCTTGAGGTCCTCGGCCAGGTACACCGTGGCCATGCCGCCCGCGCCGAGCTCGCGCTCGATGCGATGGGAGCCGGCCAGGGCGGTCCGCAGTAGCTCGGGGCTGTCGGGCACCTCTGAGGTTAGCCGCCACCCCAGGGCCCCGCCAGCGCCCTTGACGCCCGCATCCGCGGGCGTTCCATTCGCTCGGTGGGTACGCTCACCCGGCAACCGCGGAGCCCGATGCGCCGACTCGACGCGCTGCAGGCGATCTACCCGGAGCTCGAGCGCTCGATCGTGGTCACCATCATGGGCGCGGTGGCCGCCGAGCTGCAATCGCTGGGGCACCGGCCCAGCTTCTTCTACCTGCAGCACGCGATGGGGCTGGCGTCCTCGGTGGGTCTCGGCATCGCGCTCTCCCGGCCCGACCTGCCGGTGGTCGTGCTGGACGGCGACGGGTCGCTGCTGATGAATCTGGGCGGGCTGACCACGCTGGCGCGGTACCGGCCCACCAACCTGGTGCACGTGGTGTTCGACAACGAGAGCCTGCTCTCGGTGGGCGGATTCCCGACCGCCACCTCGACCGGGAGCGACCTGGCGGCGATTGCCCGGGGCAGCGGGGTGCCGCGCACCGCCACCGTCGGCGCGCTGGACGAGTTCCGGGCGGAGTTCCTGGCGGCCCAGGCCGCCGGCGAGCTGACCACGCTGGTGGCCAAGGTGGACGCGGTGGGCCCCGCGGGGTATGTGACCGATCTGTCGCTGCTGGAGAACCGCTACCAGTTCGCGCGGCACCTCCGCAACGCGTAGAGGAGACCCATGCCGGCAGAGCTCGCAGGGCGCCATGTCGTCATCACCGGCGGGGACGGGGCGCTGGGACAAGCCGTCGTCCAGGCCTTTCTCGCCGCCGGCGCCGAGTGCCACCTGCCCGTGCTCGGCGCTGCCCCGGTTGCGCCGGTCACGGGTACCCACCTTACCGGAAAGGTCGACCTGACCGATCAGCAGGCGGTGGTGAGCTATTACGGGGCGCTGCCGCCGCTGTTCGCATCGGTGCATCTGGCCGGCGGCTTCCAGTCGAAGCCCATCGCGGACACCTCGCGCGCCGACCTCGAGCAGCAGCTCCTGCTCAACCTGCTCACCGCGTTCCTGTGCAGCCGCGAGGCCGTCAAGGCCATGCGCAAGAGCGGGGGCGGCCGCATCGTGAACGTCGCGGCGCGCGTGATCGAGCAGCCCGCGCCGGAAATGGTGGCCTACACCGTTTCCAAGGCCGGGGTCGCCGCGCTCACCCGCTCGCTGGCGGTAGAAGTGCGGGGTGACGGCATCCTGGTCAATGCGATCCTGCCCTCGATCATCGACACGCCCGCCAATCGAGCCGCCATGCCCAACGCCAAGACGGAGCGCTGGCCCAAGCCGGCCCAGCTGGCTGGCACGATCCTCTGGCTCGCCTCGCCCGCGAATGAGCTGACCTCGGGCGCCCTGATTCCGGTCTACGGCAACGCGTGAAGGGGCCGAGTATGCCGGTTCTCTCCCAGCTGGTGGCCGGTCTCGAGGCCGGGACCATTCGCGTTGTCGACCTGACCCAGCCGCTGGGCCCCGAGACTCCGGTGATCGGGCTGCCGCCCATGTTCGCCTCCTCGCCGGGCGTGACGCTGGAGGTCATCTCGCGCTTCGACGAGCGGGGGCCGGCGTGGTACTGGAACACGATCCGCATGGGCGAGCACACCGGCACCCACTTCGACGCGCCGATCCACTGGATCACCGGCAAGGACCTGCCCGACAACGCCTGCGACACTATTCCGGCGCGGCGGTTCGTGGGGCCGGCCTGCGTGATCGATGTGACGGCGGACGTCGCGGCCAATCCCGATTTCCTGCTGCTGCCGGAGCACGTACTGGCCTGGGAGCAGAAGCACCACCGGATTCCGGCGGGCGCCTGGGTACTGCTGCGCAGCGGATGGAGCCGCCGCAGCGACGCGCAATCCTTCCTGAACGTGGGGCCGGACGGACCGCACAGTCCCGGCTTTCACCCGGCCACTTCCCGGATGCTGGCGCAGGACCGCGATGTGCTGGGCGTGGGAGTCGAGACGGTGGGGACCGATGCGGGACAGGCGGGAAGCTTCGATCCGCCCTTCCCGAATCACGCCACCATGCACGGCGCGGGGAAATTCGGGCTGGCCAGCCTCAAGAACCTCGACCAGCTCCCGGCCACCGGCGCGGTGGTGATCGCCGCGCCGCTCAAGCTGGTGGGCGGCAGCGGCAGCCCGCTCCGGGTGCTGGCCCTGGTGGAGGGTTAGCGCTACTTCGCGCCCGCCCCGTGCTTGATGAAGGTCCCGTCCTGCAGCTCGCTGATCGCCTGGCGCAGCTCGTCATGGGTGTTCATCACGATCGGCCCGTACCACGCCACCGGCTCCGCCAGCGGCTTGCCCGAGACCAGCAGGAAGCGGATGCCCTCCTCGCCGGCCTGCACCACGACCTCGTCACCCCGGTCGAACACCACCAGCGACCGGTTGCCGGTTTGCTCCCGCACCGTGGTTTCCAGGCCGGGGTCGCCGCGCTCGGTGAGCACCCCGAACGGGGCCGACGCGTCGCGGAAGCTGCCGCTGCCCTCGAAGACATAGGCAAAGGCGTGCCGGGTGGTCTCGACCGGCAGCACCTTGCGCTTGCCCGGCGGGACCCAGACGTCGAGATAGGTCGGCTCGGCGGCGATGCCGTCCACCGGGCCGCGCTTGCCCCAGAAGTCTCCGGTAATAACCCGCACGACCGTGCCGTCGTCGTCGGTCACCTCGGGGATGTCCTTCGCCACGATGTCCTGGTAGCGGGGGGTCGTCATTTTGAGCGACGCCGGGAGGTTGGCCCACAGCTGGAAGCCGTGCATGCGGCCCGCCGCGTCGCCCTCCGGCATTTCTTGATGCAGGATGCCGCTTCCCGCGGTCATCCACTGGACGTCGCCGGCGCCCATGGCGCCGCGGTTGCCGAGGCTGTCGCCGTGCCGCACGGTGCCGGCCAGCACGTAGGTGATGGTCTCGATGCCGCGGTGCGGGTGCCACGGAAAGCCTTTGAGATAGTCCTCGGGCCGCTCGTTGCGGAAATCGTCGAACAGCAGGAAGGGGTCGAACTCCTCGGTCGCGCCGAAACCGAAGGCCCGGCGCAGCTTGACGCCGGCGCCTTCCACGGTGGGCTGCGACTGGATGATGCGCTTGACGGGTCTGATGGACATGGCTCTGCTCCTCCTGCCGAAAAATAATCGGGCGGGAGGCGGGCGGCTGCGCGCCGGGAGGGCCCGGGGCCGGTGGGGCTTACTCCGAGCGCATGGTCAGCGCCGGATCCACCTTGGCCGCGCGCAGCGCGGGGATTCCCGACGCCAGCAGCGCTACCAGGGCCAGGCCTCCGGTCACCGCCAGGTAGGTGACCGGGTCGGTGGGCTTGACGCCGAAGAGCAGCGCGCCCAGCAGCCGGCTGAGGCCCAGCGCCCCTAACACGCCGATGCCGATGCCGGCCAGCGTCATCAGGGTGCCCTCCCGCACGATCATCCGCACCACCCGGCCCTGGCTGGCGCCCAGCGCGATGCGGATGCCGATCTCGCGCACCCGCTGGCCCGCCAGGTACGCGATCACCCCGTAGATCCCGATGGCCGAGAGCAGCATCGCCACCGCCGCGAAGGCGCTCAGCAGCAGCATGTAGAAGCGCGGCTGCGCCACCGATTCGGCCAGCACCGCGTCCAGCGTCTTGACCTGCGCGATCGCGAGATCGGGATCCAGCTCGTGCACCGCGCGCCGGGCGTCCTGCACCAGCGATTCGGTGTCGCGCCCGGAATGGATCACCACGTTGAAGGAGGAGACCGTCCACTGATCGTAGGCCGCCCAGAACTGCGGCACGGTGGCGTTCGCCAGCGAGGACAGCTTCACGTCGCCCACCACGCCGACGATGTCGCCCTCCAGGTGCGCATCGCCGCGGCCCCAGCCGAAGGTGACGTGCTTGCCGAGGGGATCCTCATTGGGAAAGAAGCGCTGGACCCCGGTCTCGGTGATGAGGATGACTTTCTGTCCCCCGGCCCGGTCCGCCTCGGTCAGGCCGCGGCCCTTCACGATGGGGATCCCCATCGTGCCGAAGTAGTCGGGCGTCGCCACCCGCACTTCGGCCGCGGGCTGCTCAGCCGGCTTGAGCGGCGGCCGCCCCGCCACCTCGAAGTTGAAATTGAAGGAGAAGCTGGTGAGCGGCATCCCGTACGCCGCGCCGGCGGATTGCACGCCGGGCAGCGCCCGCATCCGCTCCAGCAGCGCGCGCATGAACGCCGCCTGCCGCTCTCCCTTGGGGTACTTGCTCTCGGGCAGGCTCAGCGCGAACGAAACCGATCCCTCGGTGCGGAAGCCGGGGTTGACGCTCATGAGCCGGGTGAAGCTCCGGATCAGGAGCCCCGCGCCGGCGAGCAGCATCACCGAGAGCGCCACCTCGGTCACCACCAGCAGG
>DATCWE010000220.1:0-14650 GCA_036566495.1 Gemmatimonadales bacterium
CGGCTCCGGCACCGGGCCGCGAGCGTGATCGGCTTCAAGAGGGAACCGGACCGCGCCGAACTCCCCCAAGCGCTCAATCCGGTCCCGGCCGAGCCGGAGCCGCTACGGTTCGACAACGGCCTGGGCGGCCTCACGCCGGAGAACGACTACCGGATTCGCGTCCAGGGCGATCGCGTGCCTGCGGCACCCTGGGCCAATGTCATTGCGAATGCGCGGGGCGGTTTCTTCGTGACCGAGCAGGGCGGGGGCACTACCTGGGCGGAGAACAGCTATTTCTTCCGGCTCACCCCGTGGCACAACGACCCGGTGAGCGACCCACTGAGCGATGCGCTCTACCTGCGCGACGCCGAAACGGGAGAGCTGTGGAGCCCGACCCCGGCCCCGGTGCGCAGCGGAGGGCCGTATGTCGTCAGGCATGCGCCGGGTATCTCCTCGTTCGAGCACGAGCACGGCGGCATCGCCACACACCTCAGCCTCGGGCTGGCCGGGCTCGAGCCGATCAAAGTCTCCCTGCTGCGGGTTACCAACCGGCAGGCGCGCCGGCGCCGGCTGTCCCTTATCGCCTACGCCGAGTGGAATCTTGGCGTCTTGCGCGAGCACACCCAGCACCAGGTCCGCACGACGTTTGACCCCGGGCTGGGGGCGATCTTCGCACGAAACCACTTCCATCCGCAGTTCGCGCATCTGGTCGGCTTCTGCGCGCTGAGCGAGCCGGTCGCGAGTCATACCGGGAGCCGGCGCGAATTCCTGGGCCGCAATGGGACCCTGGCCGACCCCGCCGCGCTGCGCCACTCCGGGGGAATGCTCAGCGGCACGACCGGCCCCGGGCTGGATCCCTGCGCCGCGCTGGCCTGCACGCTGGAGCTTGAGCCAGGAGAGACGCGCGACGTGGCGGTGCTGCTGGGCGCCGCTCCGGACGAGGAGCAGGCGCGGCGCGCGGTGGCGCAGTACCGCGAATTCCAGCACGCCAAGCAGGCGGTCGCAGACTCGGTGCATGAATGGTCGGAGCGGCTCTCGGTGATCACCGTGCATACGCCGGAGCCCGCGTTCGATGCGATGCTCAACCGCTGGTCGCTCTATCAGGCGCTCGCCTGCCGGATGTGGGGACGTACCGCGGTCTACCAGAGCAGCGGAGCGTTCGGGTTCCGCGACCAGCTGCAGGACGTGATGGCGTTCGTCTATGCCGAGCCGGCCCTGGCCCGGGCCCACCTGGTGCGGGCGGCGGGCCGTCAGTTCGTCGAGGGCGACGTCCAGCACTGGTGGCACGCCGAGAGCGGGCGCGGGGTGCGCACACGATTCTCCGACGACCTGGTCTGGCTGCCCTACGTGGCGGACCACTATGTGCGGGTGACCGGAGACGCCAGCGTACTGGACGAGCCGGCGCCGTTTCTCCGCATGCGCGCGCTCGAGCCCGGCGAGGCGGAGGCCTACGAGCTTCCCGAGCCGAGCGGCGAGAGCGGCAGCCTGTACGAGCATTGCCGGCGCGCCCTGCTCCGGGCGTGCACCGTCGGCGAGCACGGTCTGCCGCTGATCGGCACGGGGGACTGGAATGACGGGATGAACCGGGTGGGGGTGGCGGGACGGGGGGAAAGCGTCTGGCTCGCCTGGTTCCTCATTACCACGCTGCGCAGCTTTGCCCACCACGCCGAGGCCCGGGGCGACGCGGCCAGTGCGAGCGAGCTCCGTATCCGGGCGGAGGCGTACCGCTCCGCGGTCGAGAGCCACGGATGGGACGGCGCCTGGTACCGGCGGGCCTACTTCGACGACGGCACCCCCCTCGGCTCCGCGGCCAACTCCGAATGCCGGATCGACTCGATCGCGCAGAGCTGGAGCGTAATCTCGGGGGCGGGTGATCCCGCCCGCCAGGAGCAAGCGATGCACTCGCTGGAGGAATACCTGGTGCTCGAGGATGCCCGCATCGTGAAACTGCTCACCCCACCCTTCGATACGATGCCCCACGACCCCGGGTATATCAAGGGCTATGTCCCCGGGGTGCGGGAAAACGGCGCCCAGTACACGCACGCCGCGGCCTGGGTCGTGCTGGCGACGGCGCTGCGGGGTCAGGGTGATCGCGCGTTCGAGCTGTACCAGATGCTCAATCCGCTGACCCATGCCGCCACGCCGGAGGGTGCGGCCACCTACAAGGTCGAGCCCTACGTGATCGCCGCCGACGTCTACACGACGCCGGGCGCGTTGGGACGCGGCGGGTGGACCTGGTACACGGGGTCGGCGAGCTGGATGTACCGAGTGGGGCTGGAAGCGATCCTGGGCTTCAGCAAGCGAGGCGCGACGCTGCGGATCGATCCCTGCGTGCCGGCGCAGTGGCCCGAGTTCACGATCGAGTACCGCTACGGAACCAGCCGGTATGTCATCGCGGTGCAATCGCCCGGGGCGATCCGCAGCAACGGCGTGCTGGCCACGCTGGATGGAGCCGCACTGGAGGACGGCGTGATTCTGCTGGTGGATGACGGAGGGCGCCACGAGGTGGTGGTGACGCCGCGGGTGGTGGCGGCGAGCGGAGCCAAGCGCTGACCCGCTCGCCGCGCTAACGGCTCATGCGGGGTTCAGCGTAGCAGCCCCACCAGCGCCTCGAGCCGCTCACCCCAGTAGGCCTTGCGGCGCTCGGCGTCCGCCTTGCTCGCCAGCTTGCGATGCGCGACCTGGACCGTGGATTTCCCCTGGCCCTTCGCGATCAGCCAGACCTCCACCGACGTCGCATCCTCCCAGGTGATCCGGATCGACTTGTGCGGGGTGGCTTTGCGAATGGTGAGCCCGACGCCGTCGAGCCATTGCTGGCGCAGCCTCGGGTCGGTGAAGGCCCGGTAAAGCGCGTCCACCGGGACGGCGACCGTCTTGCTGCGCGAGACTTCGTAGCTTCCGCCGCGGCGCTGGCCGATCTCCCGCAACCCCTTGATTCGCTCGTAGCCGACCGTGACGGTCTGGGTCCACCAATCGGGAACCTTGAACTTGTCGTGGACGTACTGCGCGATTTCCCGGTGGGACCAGGTGTCGGCCTTGGCATAGTCGAGCGCGGCAACCCAGCGGGCCCAGGTGCATCCGGTCTTGGCTTTGATCGCCGCGTCGCTCATGCCGGCAAGCATGGCGTAGTCGGGCGGCGGCGCCGCGGGCCGTGTAATCCGTCGGGGCGGCTTTTTGAGGAGGGTGGCGCGAGCGGCAGTGTACGATTCGCCGGTTTTCTGCATGCGCCCGCGAACCAGGCGCTTGAAATCCTTGTCGGCTGGCATTGCTCGGTCCTTTGGTCAGGCCACGGGCCACCCCCCCAGCGGAACAGCCCGCGGCGACGCAAAGGATTTGCAACCGATCCGGGAGTCTGCCCCCCTTTGCCTCTCGTGGTGGACCCTTGCTGGGGAAGGGTCGCAGAGGTTGGGCGCGGATCCGCCGCCCGAATCCCAAAATGCGATCCGCCGCGCGTTCCGGCAAGGGTCCCCCGGCATTATAGATTAGAGCGAGTCGACCCCTCCAGGATCCTCCATGTCGATCCTTCGTGGTGCAGTCCTTATTCCACTGGCCGCCGGCGTCCTCGCGGCTGCACCGCTCCGCGCGCAGCAGCCGTTCACCCTGGAAGGCGTGCGCCGGATCGTCGGCGTGGGCGGCGTCGAGCTCGCGCCCGACGGAAGGACCGCGGTGATCACCGTCTCGCGGCCCAATTACTCCAACGATCGCAATGAAGCCGAGCTCTACGCCGTGGACGTGGCGAACGGCTCTGCGCGGCAGCTCACCTTCGAGCGTAAGGTCATCGCCGGCGCGCGGTTTTCGCCCGACGGCAAGCTGCTCGCCTTTCTTTCGCCCGATACGGCGGGCGTGATGCAGATCTGGCTCTTGCCGATGGGCGGCGGGGAAACCCGCCGGCTGACCTCGCACGTTACCGGGGTGGAGCACTTCAGCTGGCGCCCCGACGGCGCCGCGATCGCTTTCGCCGCCGCGGACGAAGCCCCCAAGCGGGAAGGCGAGAACAAGTTCCTCACTACCTTCAAGGTGGGTGAGCAGGATCTCTTCCTCCGGCAGGCGATTCAGCCCCAGCATATCTGGCTGGTGGAGCTCGCCGGAACGCCCGCCCGCCGGCTCACCAGCGGTTCCTGGACCCTCGAATTCGTGCTGCCGCCCGGGAGCCCACCCTCCGGGCTTTCCTGGTCTCCCGACGGCAAGACCATCGCGTTCGCCCAGGTGGTCGCCCCCCAGTCGGGCCGGCTCGACTCGGTGCACGTGCAGCTGCTCGACGTCGCCAGCGGCGCGCTGCGCCCGCTCACCTCGGCCCGGCGGTTCGAGAACAACCCGGTTTTCGCGCCCGACGGGAAATCGGTGGCCTACTGGTATCCGCGCGACGGACACTACGATCTCAACTGGGGCAATGAAGTGTACGTGGCGCCCGCAGGCGGCGGGGCGGGGCGCAGCCTAACCCGTGCGCTCGATCGCAACCTGTTCGGTGCGCAGTGGCTGCCCGACGGGAAGTCGCTGCTGGTGGTGGGCAATGACCGCACCGGCGTCGGTGCCTGGGTGGCGCCGCTGGACGGCACGCCGCGCCGGCTCGACACCGGCGATCTGGTGATCAACGGCGCCTTCGGCTACGACATCGCCGTTGCCACCAGGAGCCCGGTGATCGCTTTCACCGCGACCACGCCGCAGCGCCCCTCGGAGCTCTATGTGCTCGACAGCCCGGACGCCAAGCCGAGGCGGCTGACCGATTTCAACGGGTGGGCGGGGGAGGTCGCCTGGGGAAAACTGGAGCGGGTGACCTGGAAGTCGGATGGGTTCGAGGCCGACGGCGTGCTCGCCTATCCGCCCGGCTTCTCGGCGGAGAAGAAGTATCCGCTGGTATTGGTGATTCACGGCGGCCCGACCAGCGCTTCGAAGCTTTCCTTCAGCAGCCTCGCCCAGCTCATGGCGGCGGAGGGCTGGTTGGTCTTTCAGCCCAACTATCGTGGCAGCGACAACCTGGGAAACGCCTATCAGGCCGCGATCCTCAACGATGCGGGAGCGGGGCCGGGCCGCGACGTGATGGCGGGGGTCGCCATGCTACGCGCACGATCCTATGTCGACAAGACCCGGACAGCGGTCACCGGGTGGTCCTATGGCGGCTTCATGACCAGCTGGCTGATCGGAAACTATCCGGACGAATGGAAGGCGGCGATGGCCGGCGCGCCGGTGACCGACTGGGAGGACATGTACAACTTTGGGGACGGGAGTGTGTCGATCCGTTACACGTTCGGAGGGTCGCCCTGGACCGAGGGCCGCGCCAAGGCCTATCGGGAACAGTCGCCCATCAGTTACGCGACGCGCATCAAGGCCCCGACGCTGGTGATGTCCAACATGGAGGACTTTCGAGTCCCTCCCACCCAGGCCTTCGCGCTCTACCGCGCTATGAAAGACAACGGGGTGGAGACGGAGTTCATCGGGTTCGGCGGCCGCACTCATGCGTCCGCAGACCCGGTCAACTCCAAGGAGCGGCTCCGGCTCTGGGTCGATTGGGTGAAGCGGCATCTCCAGACGCTGGTTCCCTGATCGAAGAGCCTCATGGCCCGGATGATGCTTGTTTCGCGGCTATGAAACACGCCTTCACGATCCTGGGCCTCATGCTCGCCCAAGGCTGCGCCAGCCCGGCTGAGCCGTCGCCCCTGTATCCCGGCTATTTCCTGACGTCGGTGGATGGCGATCCGCTGCCGGCTCCCTACGGGACCGATGGCTCGATGCTGGTGAGCGGCTCGCTGGGGTTTGGAGACTCGGATCGTCCGCGAACCACCGGCCCGGTAACCGGGATGGTGACCTACACCCTGGTCGTCCGGCGTCCGGATCAGTCGCTCGAACACTCCACGATGCAGCTCGACTACTCGATCAGCGACGGCGTGCTCCGCATTAATCTCTGTCCCCCGCTGGCGCTCTGCATCGTCAGCACCGAATTGGTGGGCCCGATCCTGGGCCGAACCAGCGAGCTGGTGCTGACCAACTACCTGGCCGGGGCTCCTGGTTCGGTCTATCGATACTTTCCTTCGCTGCCGGACTGAGCTGGCATTCCTGCCCTGGAGGCGCGAAGCCTCGCGAGTTGCGGGCACCGACCCGACTCCTATCTTTGAAGTCCCTCCATGAGCGAACTCCAGGACCGTCTCCAGGCCGCGCTCGGCGCGGCCTACCGTGTCGAGCGCGAGCTCGGCGGAGGCGGGATGAGCCATGTGTTCCTGGCAGAGGAGCTGCAGCTTGCCCGCAAGGTCGTGGTCAAGTTGCTTCCGCCCGACCTGTCACTCGGCGTCAACGCTGACCGCTTCCGCCGCGAGATTCAGCTCGCCGCCTCGCTGCAGCACCCCCACGTCGTGCCGCTCCTCGCCGCCGGACAGTCGGACGGGCTGTTCTGGTATACCATGCCCTTCATCGAGGGCGAGTCGTTGCGGGTGCGGCTGGCGCGTGAAGGTGAGCTGCCCATTCCGGACGCCACCCGCCTGTTGCGGGACGTGACCGACGCGCTCGCCTACGCGCACCAGCGCGGCATCGTCCATCGCGACATCAAGCCCGACAACGTGCTGGTGACCGGGGGTCATGCCGTGGTCACCGACTTCGGCGTGGCCAAGGCGCTCTCCGCGGCATCGGGCGAGTCGAGCCTTACCTCCGTCGGCGTAGCCCTCGGTACCCCGTCGTACATGGCGCCCGAACAGGCCACCGCCGATCCGCACACCGATCATCGCGCCGATCTCTATGCGCTGGGCGCGCTCGCCTACGAGCTGCTGACCGGGTCACCGCCTTTTACCGGGAGCCCGCAGGCGATGCTCGCGGCCCACATCACCCAGACGCCGGCACCGGTGACCAGTCGTCGTGCCGCGGTACCGCCGGCGCTGGCCGCCCTGGTGATGCGGTGCCTGGAGAAGAAGCCGGCGGATCGCTACCAGAGCGCGCGCGAGCTGCTGGTACAGTTCGACGCGATGGCCACGCCGAGCGGTGGCATGGCGCCCACCGGCGCGGTTGCGCAGGTCGCCACGACCGCGGTCGCGCCTGCGCGAGCGGGCTGGCGGCGGATTGCCTCCATTGCCGCGGTGCTGCTGGTGGTGGCAGCCGTCGGCGCCGTCAAGCTGTTCGGCCGAAAGCAGCCCAAGGTGCTGGCCTCCGCCGCGAAGCTCGCGGTGATGCCGTTCGTTCCCACCACGGCGGATACCGCGCTGGCCCGGCTCGGCCGGGACCTGGTGGTGACGCTGACCGCGAATCTGGAAGGCGTCGGCGACATCCAGACCGTGGACGCGCTCTCGGTGCTGGCGCAGGCTCACGACCGCACCATCTCGCTGGCCGACGGCGCGGACCTGGCCCGCCGGCTCGGCGCGCGCAGCTTCGTCCATGGCAGCCTGGTGCGGGCCGGCGCGAGTGTGCGGCTCGACTTGGGCCTGTTCACCGCCGACAGCTCGGCGCCGATCGCGCGGGCCTCGGTGACTGCATTCCCCGACAGCCTGACCGCGCTCACCGATTCGACGACCTGGGCGCTGCTTCGGCAGGTCTGGCGCGCGCGCACGCCCCCCACCCCGAACGTCGCCGCGGTCACGACCGGCTCCATCCCGGCGCTGCGCGCCTTCCTCGAAGGGGAACAGGCCATCGCACGAAGCCAGTGGCAGAGCGCCGTCGACGCCTTCGGGCGGGCCATCGCGGGCGACTCCACCTTCTGGCTGGCCTACTGGCGCTATCAGTACTCGCGGACGTGGATCCTCCAGTCCGTGGAGCCGGGCATCGCTGCGGCGGTGCGTGCCCATCGGGCGGAGTTCCCGGAGCGCGACCGCCTGCTGGCCGAGGGACAGAGCCTGCTGGTGACGCAGCGATACCCGGACTACTGGCCGGGCTGGATGGCGCTGGGCGACGCGCGAACCCATCAGGGCGGTTGGGAGGGGCACCTCCCGGCGGAAGCGATCAATGCCCTGGAGCAGACCATCGTGCTCAACCCGGGCTTCCTGCCGGCGTGGGAGCACCTGGTCTGGGTGGCCGCCCTGGCCCAGGACACCGCCAAGGCGATCGAGGCGAACGCCGCCCTCACCCGGCTTGGGTATGCGCCTGCCGAGCTCGGCTTCGACCTGGCCGTCTACAACCGGTATGTTGCCGACCTGGCCACCCACGGTGGAGCGCCTAACCCGGCGCTGGCCGACAGCGCGGTGCGCAGCCTTTCCGTCGCGACGTTCGATCTTGCCCGCTTCGGCACCATCATGCTCGGCCTGTTTGGCTGGAACCACGCGCAGTCCGACCTCAACGAGCGCATCTTGCGGCTGCGCAACACCGGCACGGCGGCCGGGGCCGCACAGGAAGCAGCGCCGTACCTGCTGGCGGGGCGGGGCGCCTGGGACTCCGCGCTGGCCGTGGCCGATCGCTCTGCTGCGCGCGACCCCGGCATGTTCGCGGCGCTGAATGCCTATGCCCTGGGGCTGGCCGCAGCATGGCTGGAGCGGATCCCCCTGGCCGCGGCGCTGCAACGGAGGCCCGGGAGTGAGCGGCTCACCGCGACGACCGCGGGGAGTCGAGCAGGACTCGCCTGGCTCGACGGGCTGGGGGCATACCTGCGGCGCGATCGCGCGGCGCTGGGGCAGGCGCGGACGGCGGTGAGCGGGAGCGGAGTCCCTAACCCGGGGCGGCTGACGGCGGCCCTGGACGCGTTCGACCTGTCACTGGCGGGCAGACCGCGCGAGGCAGCTGACTCCCTCGCCGCCACCGACCCGCCGCTCGCCATGCCGCCGGCTCGAGCGCTGGTACGCAGCATCGCCGCGCGCTTGCTGCTGGACCTCGGAGATACCACGAAGGCGGTACGCCTGCTGCGATTCCCGCTCGGCTTGAGCGGGAGTTTCGGCGCCGCCCAGGGCGTCATCGCCCTCGGCGCTCCCGCGCTGTACGAGCTGGCGCGCATTGCGGAGCGGCAAGGCGACCAAGAGCTGGCGCGCGCGCACTATCGCCAGTTCGTGGTTCGCTACGACCTCGCTCCCGCGGCGCAACGCGCCCGGCTCGATTCGGCCCGCGCGCGGCTGATCCGCTAGCGCGGTGCGCCCCACCCGCTTGCAATCGCCGTGTCTGCAGTCCCGACCGACGCTTTCCTGCCGCACGGTCACGGCGCCTGGGCGATCCCGAAGCGCCGTACCAGCTCGGGAAAGGCGGTGATGATGCCGAGCGACCCGGCCCGCTGCTCCGGACTGTTCAACAGGACCAGGAGGCGGCCGTCGGGGCTCATGGCATGGTTCCAGGCGAAGGTGGAGAGAAAGGGGCCTTCCACCAGCACGCTGGGCCGGCCGGCGTGGAATCCCCCGGCCGTGGAGACGGGAACCCGGTAGTACCGGGAGCCATCGCGATAGATCAGGGCATCGCCGCGGGGAGTCCACAGAGGCATCTGTCCCCGTTCCGCCACCGGGTAGATCGCTCCGGTGGGCGGCACCGGAGAAACCTCCACCGAGCCGTTGACCGCGCCCCAGGAGAGCCAGTGTCCGTCGGGGGAGAAGCTCGCCGCGAAGCCGCGGGCCGGAATCGGCGTCCGGGTGGTATCCGACCCCAGCGAGCGAAGGTAGAGGTCGCCGGTCCGCCAATCCGAAAAGACGAACGAGCGTCCGTCGGGCGCGACCGTCATGTACGAGGCGCCCTTCAAGTGCAGATCGGTTGCCTTGCCGGTCTCCAGCGACTGAATGCGGGCCCCGTAGTTGAAGAACTGCACCGGATCCCAGAGGCCGATCATCAGCTCCCGCCCGGAGGGGAGCCAGGATGCGGGGAACGCGCGGTAATTGCCCTCGACCTCCACTTTCTGCCGGACGCCCGTCGCCAGGTTCATCAGCAACAGCTCCCAGCCGCCGACGGGATTCCGCATCTGGGTGGCGAGCCGGGTACCGTCGGGCGAGATGCGCGGCTGCGTGTAGGGGCCGCGCGGGAAGGGAAGGGTGTCGATGCGTCCATCCGGCGTGACGAACCCGATGTTCACGTAGAACTGGTTGCCGCCGGGGACGTAGACCAGCGTCCCATCATCCGCGAGGGCGAACTCCGCGTAGCCGAATCCCGCCTCCATGCGCACGCCGGTGATCAACGGCATCGGCTCGCCCTTCACCTCGCGGCGCTTTGCATCGAACGGCAGGGCGGTGAGAACTCCGTCGCCGGTGCCATACACCAGAAACCCCGGCTCGAGCCAGTGAGGACTGGTGGCGAACAGCAGGTCGGTTTGCCGCACCGAGTCGAGCTCCAGCACGCCGCGCCGCGTGATGGCGAGCTCCCTGCCGTCGGCCAGGGAGAGCAACGCCAGCTGGCCGGAGCTGAGCTGCCCCACGGCCCAGTCGCCGCCCGGCAGCACCTCGAGCGTGCCGAACTGAGTCGCCAGGTGCAGGGTGGAGTCGGCGCGCGCCCCGGAGGCGGAGATCGAGTGCAGGTCGAAGCCCTCGTTCTCGAGCACCAGAATCCGGTCCGCCGAGATCCAGTCGGCGCCCGTGATGCGATCCACCGTGACGAGCGTTACCAGGTTGCCGCCCGTGGCGGACACCTTGCGGAGCAGGCTGCCCGAGAAGAACCCGATCGAGGCCCCGTCCGGCGAGTAGAAGGGCAGATAGGCGCCCTCGGTTCCCGCGAGGGTGATCACCGAGTCGCTGTCCAGCGAGCGGGTCTTGAGGATGGTGCTGTTGCCCTGCGGGCTGACATACGCGATACGCTCCCCGTCAGGGGAGATCGCGATCGCCGTCTGCCAGCCCGCTGCGTGACTGGGCCCTTCGAGCGCCACGGGCGCACTGGCCGGCAGGACAATATTCCAGCGCCGGAGCGCGGCCGTCGGGGTGCCGCGGCCAGTGAATCGAGCCGCGAGCAGGCCCAGCAGGACTCCGGCCGCCCCGCCCAGCGCGAGCATCGGCAGCCGCCGCGTCCGTCGCGCCTCACGGGTTTGCGGGGCGGTGCTCAAGGCGGTGGCGAATTCCGCGGCCGTCGCAAAACGATCTGCGGGCAGCCGTTCGAGGGCGCGGTGGATGGCCGCGCCAACCGCCTTGGGCACGCTGTGCCGGCGCTCGGTGAGCGGCTCGGGGTCGCGACTGACTATCGCGGCGACGATCGCCTGCGGGGTCGGCCCGGTAAAGGGCGGCTCGCCGGCCAGCATCTCATACGCGACACAGCCGAGCGCGTAGATGTCGGTGCGGGCGTCGAGCTGCGGGTCGCCCGAGAGCTGCTCCGGACTCATGTAGCTCGGCGTGCCGATGGAAAGGCCGGTGTGGGTCAGGCGCTCGCGCCCCGCCGCGCTGACCGCCAGTGCGATGCCGAAGTCCGCCAGCATGGGCTGCCCGTCGTGCAGCAGGATGTTTTCCGGCTTGATGTCGCGGTGCAACACCCCCTGCCGGTGGGCGTAATCGAGCGCGCCGGCGATGGCGCAGGTAATCGCAACCGCCTCGCTCACCGACAGCTGGCGGTCCCGGCTCAGGCGGTCCCGCAGGGATTCGCCTTTGATCAGGGGCATGACGTAGTAGAGGAGCTCGCCGACGGCGCCCGAATCGTGCAGGGGCAGGATATGGGGATGCTGGAGCTGGGCCGTGACGCGGATTTCGCGCAGGAAGCGGTCGGCGCCCAGCACGGCGGAAAGCTCCGGACGGAGCACCTTCACCGCCACCTGGCGATCGTGCTTCAGGTCGGTGGCAAGGAAGACTACCGCCATACCGCCTTCGCCGAGCTGGCGCTCGAGCTGGTAGCGATCGGAGATCCCCGCTTCGAGTCGTTGCAGAAGGCTGGTCACTGGACTCCCGGCAGTCTCTGCGGTCAACATAGTCCTGGCCCGGACCCGTGACTACCCATCCCCTCCGGGGGTGGTAGGTTTTCCCGGTATGAACGGATAGACGTCATGCGCACCTTGCTCATCGCACTGCTCACCGGGGCCGTTGGAGCCGTCCTCGCGGTTATCGGTGGCGATATGGCGACCCGGGCCCACCATGTCTCGAACATGGAGGGCGGTCGCGGGATGCTGGTCATCTTTGCCATCGCGCCGGCCGGCGCCCTGCTCGGAATCATCATCGGCTTCGTGGTCGCCAGAAGTGTCCCGGGCTCCGGCCTGGCGGGTTTCGCCAAGGCTCAGGGCATCGCCGGGGTGCTGATGGCCGCGGTGTCGGTGCTGGTGTTCGGCTTTGCGCTCTGGCGCGCCCCCAGGCCGCCGCAGCTCGAGGGCCGCTCGCTGGCGCTCGAGCTCGAAGTCCGCTTTCCGGCGGGCCGCGGCATCCCCGATTCCACGGGCGATTTCAGCCTGCTGCTGCTCTCTCGGGGCTATGGGGACGACCGCCACAACGCGGAGCTCAAGCTCGATGCGACGACGAAGAGCGACGGGAGAGTCGTGATTCCTGGGAGCGCGCTGCTCTACACCACTACGCGGCAGCGCTTTCTGGTCGTCAGCGATGTGGGCGGACAGCACTACTGGTTTGATTTGCCGCTGCGAGCCCGGCCCAGGGCCGCCGATGAGAGCTGGACCGACTGGTGGCCCCAGCCCGGCGAAACGGCCACCAGCGACATCCACGGCAATGGGGGCTTCCAGATTCGCTACCGCGTACAGAAGCTCCCGCCCGAGTGATCGCTACGGCACGGCGGGCTGGGTCAGCGCCTTGGTCAGCCGATAGAGAAACTCCTGTCCCTCGAAGTACGACTGGACCCGCATCCGCTCGTCGCGGCCGTGGGCCCGCGCGTCCACGCTCGGGTCGAGAAACAGGCCCGACACCCCGAACGCGGGCACACCCTTCTGCCGGAAGAAGCGCGAGTCGGTGGCCCCGGTGGACATCACCGGTATCACCGGAATGTTGCCGAACAGCTCCCGGGTAATCCGCTCCACCGGCTGCATCACCTCCGGCAGCAGCGCCGTCGGCGGCGACGCCGGGCGCTGGCTCCGGATCAGCACCTGGACCGTGGTGTCCCCGATGACACGCACCAAGCTGTCGCGAACCTGCTCGGCGGTTTCGTCCGGGTAGATCCGGCAGTTGATGTTGGCCTCCGCCAGCTGGGGCAGGGCGTTGGTCGCGTGGCCGCCGGCAAGGCCGGTCGCCACGCAGGTGGTGCGCAACATGGAGTTGTAGCGGGGATCGGCGGTGACGGTCGCGATGGCGTTGCGGTCGCCGGGAACGGCGACCAAACCCTTCATAGCCCGGCCCATCGCGGGCTCCTCCTGTTCCGCGCTCTTGGAGAAGAACTGGCGAGTCACCTCGTTCAGCTTGACGGGGAACTGATACTCTCCGACCTTGAGCAGCGCCTGCGCGAGGGCATAGATCGCGTTGTCGGCCCGCGGCACCGAGGAATGGCCGCCCCGATTGGTCACGTGCAGCGTGAGATTGGTGGTGATCTTCTCGGTCGCCTGCACCGTGTTGAAGAGCGGCTTGCCGTTCCGCAGCGTGCCGCCCCCGCCTTCGTTGATGACCAGGGCGCCGTCCACCAGCTCGGGATGGTTCTTGAGCAGCCAGTCCACGCCGTTCGCCGGGCCGCTCTCCTCATCGGCGGTCAGGGCGATGATGATGTCGCGATCGGGAAGGTACCCTTCCTGTTTGAGCCGAAAAACATTGGCCACGAAGATCGAGGCCATCGCCTTGTCGTCCGCGGTGCCCCGCCCGTAGTAGTAGCCGTCCCGCTCGGTGAACACGAAGGGATCGAGATCGGCCGACCAGTCCGCCTTGAGGGCTTCCACTACGTCGAGGTGGGCGAGAAGAATCACGGGCTTCCGGCCGCTGTTGCGTCCCCGAATCCTGGCCACGACGTTGTGTTTCTCGGGACGGGGTCCGCCCACGAAGATGTCGGCGTCCGGAATCCCCGCCTCCTTGAAGCGTTTCGCCATCGCCAGCGCGGCCGTGGTGACGTTGCCGGTGCTGACGCCGGAGTTGATCTCGACCAGCTCCTTGTAGATCTCGCGCGCGAGCTGCTGGTGCGGCCGCAGCATGCCGGGGGAATAGACCGGGCCCTGCTGGCTCGCCGTCGCGGCGAGCGGGCACAGCAGCACGAGGGCAAGCAGAATGAATGAACGCGACAACCGGATCGTCATGCGGAACTCCTGGGCCTGAGTATCACGGCGCTATTCCCGCTCCTCGGGGCGCGACCTGGCGACCATATGATTCAGCGCGATGTAGGTGACCGTGTCCCACGCGTTGTGAATGCCGAGCTGGTAAGGGTACTCGGCTTTCCCGCCGCGGGCAAAAACTCAATGGAGCAAAGGCGGCTTTGGCTCCGAATCGTCCTGTAGGGCCCGCATGGCCGGCGTGGTGAGGTCATCGAACTGTCCGCGCCGCGCCGCCCAGGCGAACGCGACGAGTGCCGCACCGACCAGGACCAGGGCCACCGGAACTACCAGATAGAGGACGCTCATGCCGCTGGCTCGAAGGTGCGGCTGCGCCAGGAGGCCAGCACCACGGTGAGTGAGCTCATCGGCATCAGGATGGCCGCGATGAGCGGCGTGATGACCCCGGCGACGGCCAGCGTCGCGCCGACCAGATTGTACAGCAGCGAGAAGGCGATGTTGCGCCGGATCACCTTGAGGGTCCGCTCGGCGCCGCGCAGCAGCGGCAGCAATCCCGCCAGCCCGGCTTCCAGATAGACATCCGCCGCCGCGAGTGACGCCTCGGCCCCGCCGCGCACCGCCACGCCGACCGTGGCCCGGGCGATCGCCGCGGCGTCATTGACTCCGTCTCCCACCATCACGACCGACTCGCGCTGCACCGCC
>DATCWE010000176.1:0-20703 GCA_036566495.1 Gemmatimonadales bacterium
CAGCGATCCGAAACGGCTGCCGCGGCTCCCGCTCCGCCCTTGCGCACCGTGGACGAAAAAGCCGAACTGACCGGAGTGATCATGGCCTACGCCCGGGCACTGGAAGCGGGCGATCTGACGCAAGCGGGCCGGCTGTATCCGGGGATGCCGCCCGAACAGCGCCAGGGTTTGGAGGCCTTCTGGAAAGCCGGTGGGACTATGCGCCCCCGCTGGAGCGTAAGCGACGTCGTGGTCACGGGAGACGTCGCGACGGCGCGGGTGCAGGGCAGCACCAGCGTGAACACCGCCCAGGCGGGTACCTCGGAGCAGCGGGTCAGCTTGCGCGCCCGCCTCGAACGGCGCGGCACGGAGTGGCGGCTCGTCGCCCTGGTCAACTGATTCCAACGGAGGGTCCGATGTCCGGTCGCCGACTCGCGTCCGTCCTCGTGCTGTGCCTGTCGGCCGTTCCGCTCGCGGCCCAGAAACAGCCGCCGCTGCGCGACCGGATCCAGCAGCTCTTCAGCTTCGGGAATTGCGGCCAGCCGCTCTGCCTCGATGGATCGGTGAGCGCGGCCAACGGCCACGGCGATCACTTCCTGCCGGACGTCGCGGCGGGCAACTCGACGATCATCGGCTTCCTGACCGACGCCATCGGCATCAACGCCTCCAACCTCCCGCTTTCCGCCTCGGGCAGCGGTCAGACCTTCAAATTCGTCGGCGGCCTCCCGGTCAAGACCTCGGCCTCGTTCGGGCCGGTGTTTGGCGAGCGCGCCCAGACGGTGGGGAAGGGGCGCTTCGTCGTCGGGGCCAACCTGAGCGGGATCAACTTCAACTCCCTGCGCGGGGTACCGCTCGACAAGCTCATCCTCAACTTCACCCATGCGGACGTGCCCGGGACGGGCCGGCCGGGCCTGGGCGATCCCGAGAAGGAAAACGACATCATCCAGGTCCGGCTCCAGCTCTATGTCAACCTGCTGGTGTCGACCTTTTTCGCGACCTACGGCGTGGGCGACCACGTGGACCTGAGCATCGCCGTGCCGCTGGTGCATACCTCCATGCAGGGGCGCAGCGAGGCCCAGATCTATCCCTTCGGCGGGCCGACCGCGGTGCACTTTTTCACCGGGACGCCGGAAAACCCGGGGCTGACCGCGAATGCCGCCACCTTCGGCTCCCACACCGGGCTCGGTGACATCGCGCTCCGGATCAAAACCAACCTGCGGCGGAACGAGCGCTTCGGGGTGTCCCTGATGGCGGACGCGCGCCTGCCCACCGGCTCGGAGGCCGACCTCAGCGGGGCCGGCCACCTGGCGCTGCGCGGGATGGCTATCGCCTCGGGCCGCTTCGGCGATTTTTCGCCGCACCTCAACGCGGGTTACTTGTGGCGCGGCGGCAGCCAGCGCAACGATGCCCTGCTGCTGACCGGCGGGTTCGACCAGCCCCTGTCCGGCTGGGCCACCCTGGCGGTGGATGTGATCTCGGAATGGGAAACGCGGAAGAGCGGACTGCAGCTGCCCGGCACGGTCTTCTTTCAGTACCCCTTCGCGCGTTCCGTCGAGCCCACCAACATTCCCGACCTGCGGGATCACCGGGTCAACGGCTCGCTCGGCTTCAAGTTCCGCACGCCCGGGGGGCCCATCCTGGTGAGCAACGCCCTGGTTCCGCTGCGGCGCGGCGGCTTGCAGGCCAGCATCGTATGGACGCTGGGGCTCGATCTGAATTTCTAACCCGGGCTCCGCAATGCCGCGCTAGAACTGCCGTCCGAAGGCGAAGATGAATCGGGTTTTGCGGTCGCGCTCCAGGGCGCGCGCCAGCCCCACCGCCAGAGCGTCTCCGAAGAAACCCACCCGCAGATCCACCGAGGTGCGCAGCTTGTCGGTCACGATCGAGGCAGGCAGCGGCTCGCCGCTCAGGGGGTCGAGCACCAGCTCCCCGGTCTTGTAGTCGTACCGGTCGCCCAGCGCCCGCACCGCGGCCGTCCCGGCGGCATTCCGGGTGTCGGTGAAGCCGCCCTGGAATCCCAGCGAAATGGCCGGGGCGAGCGCCGGCAGCGTCAGGTGGGCGTTGATGCGCCAGGGCAGATCCAGGAGGGCCAGGGGATAAGTCAGCCGGGTCCGGAACAGAACCGCGCGGTCACCGGCGAATTCCTTGTACTCGTAGCCGGGGAGCCCGGCCGGTCCACCCAGCTCGAACAGCTGTTGGGGCGGTGGTGCATTGGAGAACACGGCGCCCGCATGCACCCGGGCGATGAGGAACAGCTTGGTCAGGTTCTTGCGCATGACCACGCGGCCCTCGACCCGCGTGTAATCGAGGTCGCCGCTGCCCTGCTCCAGCTCGGCCTTGAATCCGATGCCGTCATGGGCAAATAGCGGGCTCACCTCCGGGTTCCAGTCCACGGTGAGCCGGCCGCGCCAGTAGCTCCCCGGTGCGATGTTCCGGTTGGGCCGCAGCTTGCCGCCGAGCAGCGAGCTCGTCAGGTGGCGGGAGACGGCGGACTCCTTCACCCGGGCCCCCTCCAGCCGGACGATGCTGCCCTGCGACTCCAGCGAGCGGGTTAGTGAGATCCCGCCCTCGTAGCGATCCAGGTAGTCCCAGGCGTCTCGTCCTACCAGGGCGCTCAGGGCGCGGCTGTCGAATTGATTGCGGAACTTGTTGGTGACGTCCAGGGTCCGGCCTCCGCTCGCATCCACCGTCCAGCGCTGCGATTCCCATCCCAGCCCGCCCGAGCCGCGGAAGGTTTTCTCCCACCAGCCGTAGCCCCCGGTGGCATGGAGAAAGACCCCCGGCGCCGCGTCGCGCAATCGCACCATCGTCGCGAGACCGGTGAACAGGCCTTCGACCCGGTTGACGCGGACGAAGTCCCGCTTCTGGAAGCCCTGAATCAGCAGCAGCGGTTTGCCGGTGGGCTGCAGGCGGTCGGGGCGATAGCGGCTGAAGTCGCTGCTCGAGGCGTTCTCGGTAGCGTGGCCCGCATGGTGCTCCCAGCCGTGAAAGCCCCGCAGGGAATCCCTCGGCGCGCTGGTGACCTGATAGCCCATGGTCGAGGCACCGATGCCGCCGCCCCCGGGCCGCGGCGCCAGGGCCTGGACCCGATAGAACCGTGAGATGATCCGCCGCGCCGCCCCGAAGCCAACCTCCCGCTTGGAAGCCGATTCGACCTCGTAGCGCTGCACCTGGGGCACCCAGGTGCCGTTGGGGAGCCGCTGACTGATCAGGTCCACCTGGGTGGCTTCCGGCTCGAAGTCCGGCAAGCGCAGCATGCCGGTGCGTCTGACCTGTCCAAACACCCGGAATCGCCCCAGCAGCCGGACGATGCCGTGGCTCTGCGGATCCAGGTCCATTTCCCCTTCGAACAGGGTCTCCTCGCGAGTGAGGTCCGAGCGGGCCATGACCTCGACCGCCAGGACCGACCGCTCGGTGTGATCGATGCTGCGCCGCACCAGCTGGCCGCCGTCGTAGCGGTAGAAGTTCTCCCGGTCCGTGGCGAGGGGGTGGACGACGATCTCCGGCGCGAGCGCTCCGGTCAGGGTCTGGGCGTAGCTGGTCGATCCGGTGCCGCTCTGGGTAATCAGCAGCATCCGCATCCCGGCGAGGGTCGGCACCATCCAGCCCACCCGCAAAAGCGCAAGCCGGGAAAGCGGAATGGACCCGGAGTAGCTGCGGGATCCGACCACGTGATAGTCGAAGCCCACGTCGTTCGACCAGCTGGCCAGCCCGCTGCTCTGCTGCAGCAGCGTGGCCGCCTCCATGCGACCCTCGCGGCGCCCGAGCATGGCGCTCTCGGTCTCCACCGTGGCGCGGTAGCCCCCGGAAGCGAGCATAGCCTGCCGGTTGACCGCTTCGGCCTGGTCGAGGAGCCGGCAGAGGGCCGGAGTGGCGCACGACGCTGTCGTGGCGGTCTGCAGCAACAGGAGAACGCCGAGCACGCGAAAGCTCTGGATGGAAGTCGGGGGAATATACCCCCGCGCTGGGCCGTTAGGCGGCCCGCCACTCGCGGATGGCGAACACGTTCCCCTCCCCGTCGTCGAAGAAGGACATCCAGAGGTTCTTCGCGCCGGCCCGGTGCACGATGTGGGGCTCGTCGCGGAAGTGCGTCCCCCGCGCGCTCAGCGTCCGGTAGGCCTCCTGGATCTCCACGACATCGAAGTAGAGAATCGACGCGGCGTGGTCGAACTCCGGGGTCTCGGCGTCCGGGCTCAGCATCAGCATGATGCCGCCGCACTGGAAGAACGCCAGGGAGGGGGCCTCGAACAGGTAGGTCAGGCCCAGCACGTCGCGGTAGCAAGCGACGGCGCGGGGCAGCTCCCGGACGCGAATGGCGATCTGGCCGATGCCCTGGAGCAGGCCGGCAGTAGTGGTGGCGGTGGACATGATGGCTTCCTTTCCGGCCCGGGCCGATTATATTTAGTTAGCCTTGCTAATCAATTCTATCATGCCGCTGCGCTCCCGTCAACCCGAGCCGCTTCCCGCCGCCGTGGCCGCGGCCGATCGGCTCCATTCCGCCGCCATTCAGCTGCTGCGCGCCATCCGCGTTGAGGACCGCGCCAGCGGGCTGTCGGGGCCCCGGCTCTCGGCTCTCTCGGTGCTGGTGTTCGGAGGCCCGCTGCCCATGTCCGCCCTCGCCGCGGCCGAGCAGGTGCAGCCCCCCACGATATCCCGGCTGGTCCGGGAGCTGGAACGCGAGGGCTTGGTGGAGCGGGTCCGCGACGCGACGGACCGCCGCGTGCTCAAGGTCCGGGCCACGGCGCTCGGCCGTCGGCTCATGGAAGAGGGGCGGCGCAGGCGGGTCGTCCGGCTTGCGGCGGTGCTCGCCGCGCTTCCCGCCGACGACCGGAAGCTGCTGGCGAGCTCGGCGGAGCTCATCCAGCACTTGGTCCAGCAACTACGTATGCCTCCATCGCGAAGTACTCCGCCAGCCCCAGGCGATTGAGGGTTTCCGCCGTCTCCTTGTTGCGGGCTTCGACTCGCTGCCAGAATTCCCGGTCGTCCAGCCCGGGAAAAGGAGCCGAATCCTTCTGCGACTGGTGCTTGAAGATGGCCTGGATCTTGACCGCGAGCTCCTCCTGAGAGAGCGGCACCAGCCAGGTGGCCTCGGTGACCGACCACTCCTGCCAGGCGCCGCGGTAGAGCCAGACTTCGGGCTGCTTGGCCAGGCCATCCAGGGCGCGATCCACTGCTTCCTTGCACATGCGGTGCGTGCCGTGCGGATCGGAGAGGTCGCCGGCCACGAAGACCAGGTCGGGACGCTCCGTCTCCAGCAGCGCCCGAACGATCGCCACGTCGGCCGGCCCGATCGGGTCCTTCTTGACCTGGCCGGTCTGATAGAAGGGCAGGTTCAGGAAGCGGGCTTCGGCACGGGACAGGCCGAGGGTCTCGATCCCGCTGACCGCCTCCGCCTCCCGGATCAGGCGCTTGATGTCGGCGACCGCGGGGATGTCCACTTCCCCCGGTGCTTTGCGCTCCAGGAACCGGCGCACCTCGGCCGCGAGGGTGGGGACCAGAGTCCCGCCCAGTCCGCGCGCGGCGTCGAGCCGCTCCAGGAAGTCCACGTAGCGGCGCACGTCGTGGTCGAACACCGCGATGTTCCCGCTGGTCATGTAAGCCACGGTGATGGCGTTCCCGTTCTGCACCAGCTTGTGCAGCATCCCGCCCATCGAGATGACGTCGTCGTCGGGATGCGGCGAGAAGCACACCACCCGCGCCTTGCGCGGCAGCTTCGAGCGGCCCCGGATCTTGGCGCCTAACACGTTGAAGACGAAACCGTTCACCGCGCCGGGCGAGCCGAAGCGCGCCAGCAGGGCCGAGAGCTTGCGCTCGACATAGTCGCGATGGGTCAGCTTGAGGATGGCCCGTCCAGCAGTCCGAGAGAGCCAGACCACCGCGCGCACGGCGAGGGCATCGGTCCATTCCACCTCGTCGAGCAGCCACGGTGTGGCCACCCGGGTGAGCTCCGCCGCGGCGGGCGCGTCGAGATAGAACGTGGTGTCCGCGTGCCGCTGCAGAAAGGTGGCCGCGACCTCGGTGTCGACTTCCCCCTCCACCGCGCGGCGCACGATCGCGGCTTTGTGCTCGCCGGTGGCCAGGATGGCGATCTCGCGCGCCTCGAGGATGGTGGCCACGCCCATGGTGACGGCCTCCCGCGGCACGTAGGGCTCGCCGAAGAAATCCCCCGCTGCATCCCGCCGCGTAATCGTATCGAGGGTGACCAGGCGGGTACGGCTCTTCGCGCCGGACCCGGGCTCGTTGAAGCCGATGTGCCCGGTCTTGCCGATCCCCAGCAGCTGGAGGTCGATCCCGCCCGCATCGCGGATGGCGGCCTCGTATTCGGCGCACATCGCGGGAACCCGCTCGCGCGGCACATCCCCCCGGGGCAGGTGCACGTCCGCCGGGTCGATGTCGATATGCCGGAAGAGATTCTCCTCCATGAAGCGGCGGTAGGAGTGGACGCTCGCCGGGTCCATCGGGTAGTACTCGTCCAGGTTGAACGTCTTCACCCCGCGAAAGCTGAGTCCCTCCTCCTGGTGCCGCCGAATCAGCTCGCGATAAACCCCCAGCGGGGTGGATCCGGTCGCCAGACCCAGCACCACCCGGCTCCCCTGGGCCTGCCGTGCCCTGATCAGCTCGGCGATCCGCTCGGCCACGGCCTGGGTCAGGGCCTCGTGCCCCTCGAAAATGCGCGTGCGGATCCGTTCGGGGTTGTCCATCACGGCAATCTACTGTCTGAAAGAAGCTTCAGGATTGAGGGTTCTTGACACATCAAAAAATCTTGATATGTTGTGCCATGGCCAGGACCCTCGCCCCCGATCTGGAGCGTTCCGCCCGCGCGTTCCATGCGCTGTCGGACCCGACCCGGTTACACCTGCTCGATCTGCTGAGGGGAGGGGAGCGCTGCGTCTGCGAGTTGACCGAATCGGTGGGCGCCGCGCAGTCCCGGCTCTCCTTCCATCTCGGGGTGCTCAAGGACGCGGGGCTGGTGCTGGATCGGCGCGAGGGTCGCTGGGTGTACTACCGGCTCAACCAGGAGCAGGTGGAGCGGCTCGCCGCCGCACTCACCGACTGTTGCGCCCCCGGCAGGGCGTGGCTCAAGAACTGTTGCTGACCAATTACCCAGGAGGAGTTGTGACGGAGCGCGGCATTAAGGACACGGTGCGGGAAAAGTACGGCGAAGCGGCCCAGCGGGTGCGCCAGGGTAAGCAGGCCGAATGTTGCGCGTCGAGCTGCTGCGGAGGCAGCGCCGATCCGATCAGCTCCAACCTCTATTCGGAGGCCGAAGCGAGCGCCGTCCCCGAGGGGGCGGTGCTGGCGTCGCTCGGCTGCGGGAATCCCACCGCGCTGGCTGAGCTGCGCGAGGGCGAGACGGTGCTGGACCTCGGCAGCGGGGGCGGCATCGACGTCCTGCTCTCCGCGCGCCGCGTCGGCCCGCGCGGGAAGGCCTACGGGCTCGACATGACCGATGCGATGCTCGCACTGGCGCGAGACAATCAGCGCCACGCCGGCCTGGAGAACGTCGAGTTCCTGAAAGGAGAGATCGAGCACATCCCCCTGCCGGATGCTTCGGTAGATGTGATCATCTCGAATTGCGTCATCAATCTCTCGGCCGATAAGCGCCAAGTCATGGCGGAGGCATTCCGGGTGCTCAAGCCCGGCGGGCGTCTGGCGATATCCGACGTGGTAGTCCGTGGCGCGGTGCCGGCCGAGGTGCGCCACAGCATGGAGCTCTGGATCGGCTGTGTGGCCGGGGCGCTGGAAGTCGAGGAGTTCGAGCAGATGCTGCGCTCCAGCGGATTCACGGACGTCGCGATCGAGCCCACCCGGGTCTACCGGATCGATGACGCGCGTGCCTTCCTGGAAGGCGCCGGTCTCGACGTCGAGGCCGTGGCGACCGCGATCGAGGGGCGCTTCATGGGTGCGTTTGTGCGGGGGCGGAAGCCGGCTGCTCAGTAAGCGCCAAGCGTTGGCTTGGTGCGTCCCCCGCTCCGCCCGGCGTCTCCTCGGAGTAACCGCCCGGGCGGAGTGGGGGACGCAACCGATGCTGGAGCATATGCTGGAGTTCGAGGAACGGTTGCCGGCCGGCCTGCGTCCGACCTATCGCGGTGCCACCTTCATTTTCGGCATGGGCCGAGGTGTGGCCGGCAGACTCTTCGTCTTGGTCATTCTCGCCACGCTGATGCTGCTGGCCGGCGCGAATCGCGGACTGGCGCTCTTTTTCGGGCTCCTGGGCGTGGCGCTGCTGGCCGGCGCGGTGGCTGGGACGCTCCATGGTATCCTGCGGCCGGTTGAGCGCGCCGGTCTGCTGGGCACTTGGCTCTGCTGGACCATCACGAGCTTCGGATACATCACCGCGTTCGGCCTGCTTACGCCGCGCGGGCCGGTTTCACTGCGCGATCCCACCTTCTATGCCTTCGCCGCCATCATTTCCGGATTGAGCGCCATATGCCTGACGCTGCTGGACGATCGCGGGCCGGGCCGACCCACCCCGCGCAGATTCCAGTCCCTGCAGAGCCGGCAACGGTTGTGGGCCGCGGCAGCGGAAGTCCGCGCCCGCATGCAGAAACGTGCTATTCTGTCGTCCTCGCGCAGCATGCCCTGAGGCGTGCTACCGGATCGTCCCAAGCGCCCGCTGGTTGGACCCAACTGCTTTCCGGCGTTACACTTCTGATACTTCGACTCACGCGAGTCTTCCATGCCTGTCCGCGATGCTGCCACTCAGGCCGCCCTCGAAAGCCTGCTCGAGCAGCACGGCCTCGACGGCGACAAACGCTTGTACCGCGAGGCGGTGCGCGAAGCGCTGATGCCGACGGATACGCTCGGTGTCTATCGGCTCTCGGCGAACGCCAATCCCAGCGAGGCCGTTATCGACGTGTACGGGCAGGGCCACCTCGTCCAGGCCGAGCACATTGGTCCGGGCCTCGCATTCGCCGAATCCGCGTCGCCCGACTGGCAGGAGACCATGGAGATGCGCACACTGAAAGCCGGCCGCCACAGTCTGGCAGGGCCGCCGGTCGATCGCGTGGAGGTCGAAGTCAGGCTGCAGGACATTCTGCGCCAGGGTGGTCTCATCTATCCGGTCGAATCGGTGACGGTCGAGCGGGCGTGGTACTGTACGCTTCCCTCTGGCGCGGTGAACGTGAGGGAGATCCGTGGTGGCCCGGCGGTCTAGTCAGGGCCGGTTTTACATCGACTGACTCCGTTTCGTCCCGCTTTTTGCGCGGCTCGGCTCGCCGCTGCGCACCACCGCCCCATCGATCTGGCTCCAGGCTGCTCGCCGGCTAGCTTTGCAGTGCTCCACAGAGCCGGTCGACCCGAGGGCGAACTCCCATGCGCACCTGTGTAACGACAATTGTGGTGAGCCTGCTGTTCGTGGCCCGGCCGGCGGCCGCGCAGAGCGGGCGGGAGTTCCAGGCGAGCCTTCGAGGAGGCCGCGCCCACTCCGCGGTCTCGATCGGGCCGGTCAGCGAGACTTCACGCCTGCTCCGGAGTCGCACCCTCACGCCGCGCGCCCTCCCGAATTCCTCGGCTCTCGCCGAGCCTTTGCGCCTAGCCGCGCCGCTGCAAGGGAACCGGGCGCGGCACGCGCTGATAGGCGGCGTTATCGGGGCTGCGGCGGGAATCGTCGTCTGCACGGCGATCTCGAACTACGTCAACGAGGGGGGCTTTTCGACCTGCACAACCACGGGGTATGTGGTGCACGCCGCCGGGGGCTTTGCCCTCGGTGCGCTGGTCGGATATCTGATCAAGTAGTCCAGCGGCTCCGGCGCCCCGCTCACTTGCCGAGGCGCTCCTTGAGAAACTTTACGGTTCTGGGCCAGGCGTCCTTCGCGGCCGCCAGGTTGGCCTGTTCCTCGGCTTCATCGCGCTGGGCTTTCGGGTCGTCCTGCGCGCGCAGGAACCCATGCACCGCGCCCTCGTAGTTCACGCCCGAATAGGTCTTGCCCATTGCCTTCATCATCGAGTCGAGCGCAGGCATCGCCGTGGCGATGCGGGCGTCCTTGGAGCCGTTGAGCAGCATCATCGGGACCCGGATCTTGGCGATCGAATCGGCCACCAGGCTGCCGGGAACTGCGGGCTCGGTCGCGGTGGCTGGTCTGCCGCCGCTCAGGTAGGGCAATCCGTAGTAGGCTACGCCGCCCGAGAAGCCCGATACGCCGCCGTGGATGGCGTGCATGAAGGTGGTCTGCCCGCCCCAGCAGTACCCGATGACCGCATACTTCTGGGTGGCTGCCGGCTGCATCATCGCCCAGTTGGCGGCGGCAACGATGACGCGATTGCGCTCCGTGCTGTTGACCCCGCCGATGAGTCGCCGGGCCGAGTCGGCCGCGAGCTCGACCGAGGTTGGGCCGCCGCGCACCCGGGAGAGAAAATCCGGCGCTATCGCGATGAAGCCTTCCGCTGCAAGCTGATCCGCCACGCCTCGCACCCAGGTGGAGAGCCCGAAGATTTCGTGCACGACCACCACAACCGGCGCCTTCTGCCGGGCGGCCGGATAGACCACCCAGGCCATCAACGAGTCGGCCGACCCGGGCTCCAGCGCAACCTTGACCCATTCCCCGTGACGCGGGCTGGCGGAGAGCCGCGCCGGCGCGGACAGGTTGCTGGCCGGAAGGCCGCTGGTACCCTGTCGCCGTGCCGCGGGCAGCGAGCCGTCGGTCGCGGGCGGCGCGACATCCGCGGCCCGCATATGCGCCTGATGGTCGTCGGGCAGGGGACCGGGACGGGGGGTACGCTGGATGGTGCAGGCAGCGAGCAGCAGCATTCCGAGCGCGAAGCGGCGTGGCATTGTGACCTTCCAGAGACGGAGGACCGATCGTACGGCGGGAGGAATTCTGGCACGGTGTTCCGTCACGCGCCAGATCCGGACGGGTTCCAGGTCACTTTGCCGACTTCCGCCGCGGACGCTGTTTGGCCGACACCGAACGAATCACCAGCTTGCCGCGTCCGCTCGCTCGCAAGGGCGTCTTGGCCTGGGCGACCGCGGCGGTGATCAGAGCTTCCACCTCGGGGCGCGCCAGCACGCTTGCCGATGCGAGCCGAATGAAGCGGGTCTGCTTGCCGGAGCCGAGCAGGAGCCTGGCCGGGTCGCGAAGCGTCGCGCCGTGGATGAAGCACAGGCCTATTCCGCTTGCCCCGGCGGCCATCGACACGATACAGTCGCTGGGGCGTTCGGCGGGGCCGTAGCCGATGACGAAAAAGTTGTAGTTGTCGTAGATCAGCTCGTCGGCGGTGGGGAGCCGCTTGCGCAACGCCTTTCGCACGGCTCGGATCAGGCCCTGCTGCTTGGGGTCGAATTTGCCGATAAACCCTTTGAGCTGTCGCTCCGCCTCGGCGGAGGTCTGAGCAGAGCTCCGAGCCGCGCTCATCCGGTCCCGGCCGTCCGCCGACTTTGTGCCGGTCATTGCTGGTCCAGCAAGCCCGCCAGCCAGTGCATCACATTGAGCAGGAATTGCCCATTCTGCGCTGCGGTCGGAGCATTCATTCCCATCGGCCGGCGCTGGATCCCGGAGACCTGGGCGGAGAACATCGCCGCCTCGCCGAAGACCGCAACCTTGCCTTTGCCGTGCAGGACGGCGGCTCCCTGCAGCAGACCTTCGGCCGCAAGGCGCGGTGTGCTGTCGCTGAAGACCCATGCGGAGGTCGGCAGGAGGACGACGCTGCCTCGCCCCAGGGTCAAAACCGGCTGGGCCGATCCGCTCACCCGAAATGCCTGCCCGGTAAAGCTGCGCACCGAATCGATCCGCTCGCTCCGTTGGCGACCCCGGGTCATCGGTCCGTCGGCGAGGGTGCCGTCGGCGCGCCGAAAGACGAATTCGTCCGCGCTGCAAGTGCTGTCGGTCGCGAAGCCGTTGCTGAACCAGATCCCGAAGGCGCCGGCCAGGGTTTCATTGGCGCCGGGAAACGGCATGTGATCGGCGATGAGCAGCAGGGCTCCGCCATCGGCGACCCAGTCTCTCACGGTCGCGAGCTCGGCTTCCCGGAACGCTGGAGGCGTGGGCAAGGTCCAGTTGCCCCGCGCATTGCGCTCGGCCAGCGCGTTGGCCACCACCAGTATCTTCGCGGAGCCCAAGGCGGCCCGGGTCCACGGCTCCCGGAGCGAGCGCACCACGAACCCGTCGCGTGTCAGCAGTCGCGCGAATGGGGCGTAGCGACCCTCCCGCGTGTGGAAATTGAAGTGGGCCTCATCAATCAACACCAGCGGACCCTGGTCCGGCGGGAATGCCTGCCGCACCAGCGGGGGATCAAAGGCGGTGTCCGCCACCTGGGGGCCGGCGCCGCGAGGGGCCAAGGTGGGTTGGCAACGCGATGTGGCGGGCGACTGCGCCGCGGCGGGTAGGGAGACAAGCAGCAGCAGGAGACCGAGCGCGATTGGCGGCAAGCCTTCCCTCATGATGTTCGGGCCATCTTGGCGGCCGCGAGCCGTTGCACTGCGTCGACATCCTGCGACGTTATCACGGTCAGGCGAAGACCGCGCCCTTCCGCGTAGCGCGGTGCCTGGCTTCGGGCCCGTGAAATGCCACGCCTCCGTGATGGGCGGATAGTGGTCGCCGATGTACGACACGAGCTGACTCCATAGCCCGCCCGCCTTCCCGAGCGCCTCGCCGAGCTCCGCGGGCTCGGGGCGGTGGGACGGTTGCGGCCGCTTCTTCACGGCGCGACGATCCGGAGGTCCAGGGTCAGTGGTCCGCGCAGGAAGTAATCCGTGCCGAGTACTCCATCCATGATCAAGTGCTCGCGGTGCGGGTTCAGGTAGATCGGTTTGCGCTTTCCCACCTGCAGAGCGACCGCTGAATCTGGTCCGAACGGCGTCCATTGGCGGCACCTCGCGCTAACGGTACCCGAGCCAGAATGAGGGAAGGGCGGACCGGGTCCTGCCGCGGTACTCACTGGAATCGGGTGTTGCAAGCACGGCCCCGAGCACCCGGGGCAGCCGCGACGGATTCGCCAGCGGGACGATGACGAGGGAGCCCGAGCCAAGCGCTCGACGCCGACCGTTCCGTCCGCCAGGTCCGGCGGCGGTGCTGCAGGTGCGGACGCCGATCGCGCTCAGCAGCCGAGTCAATCCGGGACCAGCCTCCACCCAGGCCTCCTGAAGGCGAAGCGATCCATCGGCATGGCGCACCAGCGAGTCGGGGTCCTGAGAGCGCTCGCCCCCCGCGACGAAGAACACCGCACCGGCATCGGAGCGGGGCGGAAAGCTGAGGAATTCCCAACTCCCGGAGGTTGCGCGGCGCGGGGCGAGGTGAAGCCGCCGCGCGGCGGCCGCAACGGCCTCGAGATCCGCGGTTCGCAGGGCGACGTAAGCCCCCCCATCACCCGCGGCGATGAGCGCCCGGTATTCCTCGGCCATCCGATCCCTGGCCGGACCCGCCACGGTCATGAGCTCGAGTTCGGAGCCGTCGCGAAACTTGATATGGGAGTTCAGGAGATTGTTGGCGTGCAGGCGGCCCGGCTTCAGACGGAACCCGAGGGCGGCGAAGCGCCGCTTCGCCGCATCCAGGTCGCTGACGGCGAGCACGACGTGATCGAGCCGCGGCGCCGTCGTCGGACCCGTGCACGTCGAGTCAGGCCTCAGGGCCAGGATCGAAAGCAGTACCGGGATGAACACAGCTCAGTACTCGATCCGGGGTGGTGCGCCCGGCGTGCCATCACGACTCGAAGTCGAGGTGGGCGGGACACTGCTCATACAAAGGTGCCGAAGAGCCGACCGACGGCCGCGGTACACGCCATGGCGACCGCGCCCCAGAACGCGACGCGCAGGGCTCCTCGCGTGAGTGACGCGCCGCCGAGACGCGCCGCCACGCCGCCGAGGACGAGCAGCAGCGTCAGCGTGACCGCTGCCACGGCAAGCGTGAGGGCCCCGACCGGTAACAGCGCCACCAGCAGCGCGGGCGGTGCGGCCCCGACGGCAAAGGATGCCGCGGAAGCCACCCCCGCCTGGATGGGTCGTGCCCGGGTCACCTCATGAATGCCGAGCTCATCCCGGGCATGTGCTCCCAAGGCATCGTGGGCCATGAGTCGGTCGGCAACCTGGACCGCGAGATCGCGATCGAGGCCGCGGGCCATGTAGATCTCCGCCAGCTCAGTCCGCTCGGCTTCGGGTGAAGTCGCCAGCTCACCGCGCTCGCGCGCCAGATCGGCGCGCTCGGTGTCGGCCTGGGAGCTGACCGAGACATACTCGCCCGCCGCCATGGAGAGGGCGCCGGCGGCGAGGCCGGCGACGGCGGCGAGCAGCACGGCCGCCCGGGTCGGCTCGGCAGCAGCCACCCCGACGACGAGGCTGCTGGTGGAGATCAGGCCGTCGTTGGCCCCCAGTACAGCCGCACGCAGCCAGCCGATTCGCTCGCTGCGATGTCGCTCACCGTGCTTGGTCGGTCTTTGCATTGGCCTCCAGGACACCACCGATCACGCCGCTCCGCCGTTCCAGCAACAAGGTGTCGCGCCACTCACCCTTGAGCTGACCGATCCGCTCCCGTCGTCCGATCACCCGGAACCCGCAACTGGTGTGCAGCCGCACACTTCCAATGTTCTCGGGAAAGATGCCTGCCTGCAGCGTCCAGAGTCCGCTCCGCTCCGAGGCCTCCACCAGGGCGGCAAGCAGCGCGCGCCCGACGCCCCGGCCCCTGGCCTGCGCCGAAACGTAGACGCTCACCTCGGCGACACCCGCATAGACGCAGCGACTCGAAACTGGGCTCAAGGCGGCCCAGCCGAGCGCGGCCTCGTCGCTCAGGCCGATGAGGCGACAATCCTGCAGGTGCGCTGCGTCCCAGCGCTCCCAGGAAGGAGCTTCGGTCTCGAAGGTCGCGTGGCCGGTGGCGATGCCTTCTTCATAGATCGCACGGACGGCCGGCCAGTCGGCCGGCTGCAGTGGACGAATGGCGCGGAGCATTCTTCAACCTACCCGGCCGCGCTCCCAGCGCCATACTGGGCCGACGGGAAGCTCGCCCAGGAGCGATTCTTCAATGAGGTGACGGAGCGCTGAGCACCGCATGACACTGTGGGCCGGACCGGGAGGCGGCTGCTTGCGCCTCCCGGAACCGCCCTGGTTTCGACCGCTCTTGCCGGACGGTTCTCGCTAGGGGCTTAGTCTCTCGAACGGAATCGTCCCGATCCGGTAGCTCTTCCAGTCCCTGAAATCGAAGTGCCACCACTCCGCCGAGTACACTGTGAAGCCCTCGGCTTCCATGCTCCTGCGCAAGAGCTCGCGGTGCCAGCGCTGCCGCGAGGTTCCCCCGGGGTAGGCCGGATACGAGCGGTGCGAGAACTCGTCGTAGCTACCCGGCATGTCGATCGGCCTGCCGCTGCGCAGCTCGTAGAGCGTCAGGTCCACCGCGCAGCCGCGGTTGTGGCGTGATCCGGTCGCAGGATCCGCGACGAACTCGTGCTGGGCCGGCGGGGTGGCGTCCCAGAACATTTTGGTAACGTACCAGGGCCGGTAGCCGTCGTGAATCAGCAGCCCGTAACCCATCGCCTTGAGCTTTCGGTGGGCGCGGACCAATGCTTCCGCGGCCGGGCGCTGCAGAAATGCGCGGGCCTGCGTGTAGAGCGGTGTCCCCAGGAAATTGCGCGAGGTCGCGTAGCGGATGTCGAGCTTGATGGTCGGGTCGAGCGTGCTCAGCTCGACCAGCTCGGTCGCACGAAACTGGCCGGATTCCACGGGAGCGGTGGCGGCGAGGGCGTCGCGTCGCAACTCTTCAATCGGGCGGACCGGCTGGATCCGGAAGACCGAACCTTCCTCAGGGCCCAGGGCGCGCCGCGGCCAGATCGAATCCAGCAGGGCAACCGCCGCCACGCGGCCTTGCGCGTCCCGCCGGAAGCGCAGGACTCCGCCGGCGTAGCGGAATTGGTTGGGGCCGCCGGCGCGCAATAGGGCTTCATGCGTCGAGTCGAATCGCGCGATCAGGGCGCCGTCGCGCTCCAGGATCATGACCCGCGTGGAGCTGTCCGGCCCGTATTCGCCCACGAGGGGGCGCCAGGCCGGCGGTGGCGGGGCCGGCGGCCTGCCGGGCTGTTGCCAGGCGAGCGCGCCGAGCCAGACCAGCAGGACGGGGCGCAGCGTCACGGGCCGGCCTCGGCCTCGGCTACGGTTTCGGCCGGGCCCGGAACTTCTCGTACAACAGCGTGTGGCGGTCGTCCCAGGGCATCAGCAGCCCGCGGATGAACACGTGCTTCACGACGCTCCGCACGTCGAGCGGGTCGCCGGTGGTCACGAACAGGTTGGCCACTTTGCCGGCCTCCAAGCTGCCCAGCCGGTCGCCCACTCCCCAGATCTTGGCCGGGTTGATAGTCACCGCGCGCAGCGCCTCGTCGGGGTCGAGCCCGTACGCCTCGGCGAGCGCCGCGTTGTAGGGCAGGTTGCGGGCGTCGCCCTCGCCTCCGTCGTTGGTCTGGAAGGCGATCTGTACGCCCGCTTTGGCGAGCACGCCGGGCAGGGCGTAGATGGCATCGTAGGGCGCGTCGCCCTCCGGCGTGGCCACCATCGGTCCCACGATGACCGGGACCTTCCGGGCCGCCAGCGTATCGGCCAGCATCCACGCCTCGGTCGCACCGCGCAGCACCGGCTTGAGCTTGAAGCTGTCGGCCAGAGCGAGCGCGCCGCGGATCTGTCCCTCGGTCTGCACGTCGAAGATCACCGGAACCTCGCCGCGCAGCATGGGACCCAGTGCGGCATAGGCCAGGTTCTGCGGCACTGGATTAGGCCGCTCGTTGTAGGCCTTCGCGTTGCGGAGATACTCCATCAGCTCGCGGACCTGGCGGTTCTGGGTTTCCGCCGCGTCGCCCGGATTGGGGCCGCCGCGGCCCCCGCGGAAGCGCCCGCCGCCGCCCACGCGCGGATAGGTCATCACCATCGCGACCCGCCCGCTCTCCGCCATCTGCTCCGGGGTCCAGCCGTCCATGTCGATCAGCGCCGCGGTGCCCTGGATCAGGCCGCCTTCGGCGGAGGTGATGACGCTGGTGACGCCGTTGGCGCGGGTGATCCCGATGTGCGACGAGTGCGGGTTGACCGCGGTGAGCACGTCATCCTGCGGGTTGAACTGGCCCAGCTCCTGGGTGTCCTGCCCGCCCGGGACCGAGCCGATTTCCACCAGACCCAGCCGGGTGCCCGAATCGATCATCCCCGGATACACGAAGAGCCCGCTGGCGTCGATGACCGTGGCGCCCGCGGGAATCGCGATCCCGGCGCCGGCCGCTGCGATCCTGCCGTCTCGAATGACGAGGGTGCCGTTGGCCACCTTGGGGCCGACCACGGGGACCAGGGTCGCGTTGGTGATGGCATACACGGACGGGGCAGCAGCGGGCCGGGCTTGGGCGCCAAGCGGGCCGGCGAACGCAGCGGCGAACGTGCCCGCAAGAATGAGCCGGTTCACTGGGCACCTCCACTGGTCGTATTGGGACGCGGGCGGCGCTTGAGCATCTCGATGAGGTTCTCCAGCGTGGGCGCCTTGGTACGGTCGAAGAACACCCGGCCATCGATCAGGGTCATTTCGACCCGGCTGGCCGGGGCGAAGGGATGGCCGTTGAAGATGGCGAGGTCGGCGTCCTTCCCGACGTCGATTGAACCGGTCAGCTTGTCGATGCCGAGCTGCCAGGCCGCGTTCAGCGTGATCATGCGGAGCGCTTCCTCCTCGGAGGCTCCGCCGTACTTCATCGCCTTGGCGGCTTCCTGATAGAGCCGCCGCGCGCGCTCATCCGAATCCGAGTTGATCGTCACCTTGACGCCCCGCTCGGCCATCAGCGCGGCGTTGAAGGGGATCGCGTCATAGGCCTCGAGCTTATAGGCCCAGTTGTCCGCGAAGGTCGAGGCCCCGGTGCCGGCCGCCGCGATCTCGTCCGCGATCTTGTAGCCCTCCAGCACGTGCTGCAGGGAGGCGACCCGGAAGCCGAAATCCTTGGCCACCTTGAGCAGCATCAGGATTTCGTCGGACCGGTAGGAATGCGCGTGCACCAGGCGTTTGCCCTCGAGAACCTCGACCAGCGCGTCGAGCTGCAGGTCGCGCGCGGGGGGAATCGGCTCGAGCTGGCCCTTCTTCACCGCGCGCTTCGCCGCGTCGTAGCTCTTCCACTCCGCCTGGTACTCCCGGGCGCGGGTAAAGGCGTCGCGCAGCACTTCCTCCTGTCCCATGCGGGTGCGCGGATAACGCTGGGCGCGGCCGGGGATCTGCGGCCCGTTGGTCTGCCGCACGTTCTCTCCCAGGGCGAACTTGATGCCCGGCGGGGCGCCGGCCAGCAGCATGGAGTCGATCGGCAGGCCCCAGCGAATCTTGACGACCGCGTTCTGGCCGCCGATGGTGTTGGCGGAGCCGTGCAGGATGTTCAGCGTGGTGACCCCGCCGGCCAGCTCCCGATACAGCCCGATCGCGTCTTCCCGCAGCACGTCCTGCATGCGAACCTGCGCGGTAATCGAGCGGCTACCCTCGTTGATGGCCTCGCCGGCGCTATGCGAGTGGGCGTCGATGATGCCCGGCATGACGTACTTGCCGTTCCCGTCGATCAGCTGCGCCCCCGCCGGAATGGCGATGTCCTTGCCGATCGCGGCGATCTTGCCGTTGCGGATGACGATGGTGCCTTTCTCGATGGTGCCATGGCTGGCGGTGAGGATGGTCGCATTGGTGATCGCGACCAGCGTGGCCGCCGGCGGGATCGGGATGCTGAGGACCGGCGCGGCGCTGTCCGGTCGCGCGGGCGCCTGGGGGGTGGCCGGCGCCTGGGCGGCCAGAACGAACATCAGCAGGGGCATCATGGCTTCCGCTCCGCGGTGAAGGTGGCGCTGCCGAAGCTGCCCAGCTCGGCGGTGCCGGTCATCTTGTTGCCGTCCACCTCGCCCCGATAGTTGAGGGTGATGGACTGGCCGCCCACCTGCAATGTCATGCTCCACGTCGCGGTGCGCCCGGCGATCTGACCTTCGCTGATGTCGTTGGTTCCCATCATGCTGGTCATGGTACCGCTGAATGCGCTGCCGTTCTGGGTCACCACCATCGTGATGTCCATCGGGCCCTGGGGCGAAGTCATGTTGAGCGCCCAGCTCCCGCCGATCTGCGCGGCTGGCGTATTAGCGCCTCCAGCTCCGCCCGCCGCTGGCCGGGCAGGGGGCGGCGCCACCTCATAACGGATTCCATCGACGAACACGCCGCTGATCCTGGCCGAGTCGCTGAGGATGTCGCCGTTGCTGATCACCAGGTTGGCGATCTTGCCCGCCTCGACGCTGCCCAGCATGTCGCTCGCACCGGCCAGCTCCGCGGCGCGGATGGTGACGGCTTCCAGCGCCACGCCTGCGGGAAGTCCGGCTGCGATGGCCTTGCGGACGTTGGGGATGAAATCACGGGAGCCGCCCGAGGCCAGAGCGAACTTGATACCCGACCGGTGCAGCGCCGCGGCGTTGCCCTCGATCAGTTTCTGGGCTTCGCGCGCGGAGGCCGCGCTGTCGCCCGGGGCGCGTCGCTGGCTCAGCCGGTAAGACCAGCGCGTGGTCTGCGCCGGCTGCGGAAAGTTGACCGAGACGATCGCGGTGCTGCCGTTCAGCGCATCGAGGGCCTCGAAGCCTTCGGTCGCGCCCACGATGGTGGCTTTGAGATCGAATTCCTTCACCAGCCTCACCGCCCGCCGGATCTCGTTCTCGTTGTTGGCTTCGATGAAGAGCGGCAGCTGCCCGCGCACCACCGGAACCAGCGCGTCGAGGCTGGCATCGTTCTCGGGCCGCGGCATGCCCCGCGGGCTGGCCTTGTAGCGCTCCAGCAGCAGGGACTGCCGCTGGGCGTCATAGAAGGATTGGCGCTGGTAGGTGATCACACCGAGCAGCGTCCCCGGGTAGTCGCCCGCCACGCCCTGGTAGCCCATGTGCATCGCGACCGGAGCCCGGATGATGTCGGAGGGGCCGACGCTGTCGCGCAGCGGCACCAGGGCAGAGGCGCCGCGAAAGAGTCCGCGCGAGGGGGAAACCAGCACCGCGGTCACCCCGAGGTCGCGAATCGGCTTGATGTCTCCCGGCGGAACCTTGAGCTCCCGTGCCGCTTCCCGCTCGGGATCGAGTCCCGGACGAGGTCCGCCCTGCGGCGGGGCAGGCGCTGGGCCGCCACCTCCTCCACCGCCGCCCGCGGTCGGCGCGGGAAGGCCCAGCGAGGAGGTCAGGTCGAGCAGGCCGGGGGATATCGTCTTGCCGCCAAGATCGAGCACCCGGGCATCCGGAGGTACGGCAATCGAGGCCCCCACTGCCTCGATCAGGCCCTTTCGGATGATGACGGTACCTTTGTCGATCACGCCGCGCGTCACGGTTTGGATCCTGGCGTTGGTCAACGCCCAGGTGTCCGATTGCGCGCCGGCGGGGTGGGCCACAAGCGGGAACAGAGCGGCCGCAACGCCTAGGGCGCGGGCCGCCGGAGTCAAGCGCATGACCAGCCTCCGAGCTGCAAAAGGTAGAACGGGGAATCTACGGCTCCGCGGGCTGGCGAGCCACCGCTAGATTACGCGGTCCCGCCTTCCGGAGTTGAACGCGCGTGGAGGTGCAGATCTTCGGCGTGAAGAAGAGTCCGGAGACCCGCGCGGCGCTGCGCTTCTTCGCGGAGCGGCGGGTTCGCGTCCATTTCGTCGATTTGCTGGAACGCCCCGCTTCCAAGGGCGAGTTGACGCGGTTTGTTCAGAAGTTCGGCATGGCGGCCCTGCTCGATCGCGGCTCGCGCCGTTTTGCGGAGCTTGGCCTCGCCGCCGCAAGTCGCTCCGAGCAGCGCTGGCTGGACCTCC
>DATCWE010000242.1:0-3700 GCA_036566495.1 Gemmatimonadales bacterium
GGGCGCTCCAGGCCGCGAGGGCCAGTACCAACCCCAGGCCGGCGGCCGCGCCGAGCAAGGCGAGCCAGGCGAACCGACGGCGCAGTGGCCGCCCGACAGCGCGGAGGGCGAGAGCAGTGCGGGAGTCGCTCACGGTGCGCCACCGCCTACTGCGTAGACGAACAGATTGACTCCCATGCGCAGCGCGGCCTCGTGTTTCTCGGCGGGATCGCGATGCACCTCGGGATCTTCCCAGCCATCGCCGAGGTCGCTCTGGTAGCTGTAGTACACCACCAGCCGCCCCTCCAGGAAGATGCCGAAGCCCTGGGCCGGCTTTCCATCGTGCTCGTGGATCTTGGGGATCCCCTGGGGGAACTGGTACACCGAGCGATAAATGGGATGGTCGAGCGGGACCTCCACCAGGGGCCGATCCGGGAACAGGCGGGCCAGTTCCCGCCGAATCGACTCGTCCATGCCGTAATTATCGTCGGCGTGGAGGAAGCCGCCCTGCTGCAGGTAACGCCGCAGCGTGGTCAGCTCCGCGTCGCTCCAGCGCACGTTGCCGTGCCCCGTCATATAGAGATAGGGCACCTGCCACAGATCCGCGTCGGCCAGCGTCACTACTTTCTCGCGGGGCTGGACCGGCAGGGTGGTTCGCGCGCCGATGGCCTGCAGCAGATTCGGCAAACTCGACGGATTGGCATACCAGTCACCGCCGCCATCGTAGTGCAGCCGGCCGATGGTGAGCGGCGCCTGGGCCGCCGCGGGAGCGGCGGCACAGAGGAACCAGACGAACCCGAGCGGCCGCATCACGGCTCACCGGTCACTGGTACCTGGTCACTGGTCACCATCCTGTACGCCTCATTGCGGGGCACCCCAAATAGATCGCTGAGCAGACTCGCGGTTTCCCGCCGGGACACCCCCGCGGCCAGCAAGCGGGCCGCCGCCAGCCGACCCCGCTCGACATCCGCGCCATCAGAGGCCGCTCGCGCCCCCGCGATGAGAATGGTGCACTCGCCGCGGGGGGGATCGTCCCGGAATGCGGCGGCCAGCTCGGCCAGCGTCCCCACCCGAAACTCCTCATGAATCTTGGTCAGCTCGCGCGCCACGATGGCGTGGCGTTCCGGCTCGCAGCCCGCGGCAAGCTCCGCCAGGAGGTCGCCGACTCGACCCGGGGCCTCGAACAGCACCGTGGTCCACTCCTCCTTTATGATGCGCGAAAGCAGCCGGGCGCGCTCGCCGCCCTTCCGCGGGAGGAACCCGAGAAAGAGGTACCGGTCGGCGGGAAGCCCGGCGGCCGATAACGCCGTGGTGACGGCGGAGGGTCCTGGCAGCGGGACCACCCCATGTCCGGCGCTCCGCACCTCTGCTACGAGGGCCGCGCCGGGATCGCTGATGCCGGGCGTGCCGGCATCGCTGACCAGCGCGACGTCCTCGCCGGCTGCCAGGGCGGCGAGGATCGTTCGGGCGGCGCCGGCGGCGGAGTGGGCGTGGTAGGACACCAGGCGAGGCCGCGCGCCCAAGTGGGAGAGCAGCGTCCGGGTCCGGCGGGTGTCTTCGGCGGCGACCAGCGGGACACTGCGGAACAGCTCCGCCGCCCGGGCGCTCAGGTCACCGAGATGACCGAGTGGGGTCGCGACGACATACAGCGTGCCGCCGCGCACGCGATCACGCGGCGAGGTGTTTCTGAATCCGCGCTTCGAGGGCAGGCTTGGGCAGCGCGCCGACGACCGTATCCACGTGCTTGCCGTCCTTGAAGAACAGGAGCGTCGGGATCGACCGCACGTTGAACTTCATCGGGGTGCGCGGATGCTCGTCGACGTTGAGCTTGGTAATGCGCAGCTTGCCCGCGTGCGTCGTGGCGAGTTGCTCCAGGACCGGCGCGATGGCGCGGCACGGTCCGCACCACTCCGCCCAGAAGTCCACCACGACCAGCCCCTTACCCTGCTCCACCTCGCCCGAAAACGTGTCGTCGCTCAGGTGGGTGATCTCGCCGTTGGCGCTCATGTCTGTCCTTTGCATCTGTTACCTTCTTCTCCATGACTGAGAAGCCCCGGATCGCTCATGTCGGCGTGGCTGTAGCCGATCTCGCGGCGGCGCTTGCGTTTTATCGTGACGTACTGGGGCTCTCGCCCAAACCTCCCGAGACCGCCGATGGGGCCACCATCGTATCGGTTCCCTTCGGCGAAACCGAAATCGAGCTGCTGACTTCGGCAGAACCGGAAAGCCCCATCGCCCGGTTCCTGGCCCGGCGCGGCCCGGGCATCCACCATATCTGTTACCGCGTCCCCGATCTCGACGCCGCCCTGGCAGCCTGCCGCGCGGCGGGATACCGGCTGATCGACGACGCCCCGCGGCTGGGCGCCGGCCAACGACGGATCGCCTTCCTCCACCCGAAAGCCACGGCCGGCATCCTGCTGGAGCTTACCGAGTGAGGCCGGCTGCTCCCGCCCTATTCGCTGCCGGGCTCACAGGGCCGGGCCGGGTTCCCGGCTGCGCTCAGGTCAACCGACTCGACGATCCAGCCGCCGCTCTTGATCCGCACCGTCGTGAAGGGGATTTGCTTGACGCAGGTGCCCCGGTAGAGGGCCACGGTGAGCCGCCTGCGGTTCGGATCCTCTGTCGACGCGATGTCGGAGACGATCCGGGCGCTGTCGCCGCGGAGGTAGGCCTGCATTACGGCGACGCGCTTCTCATAGTTATCCAGCGGTACCTCGCTGACCGGGCCGCGCTCGGTGCCCCACAACTGGGCCATTCGGGTCAGATTGCTGTCGGCGGCGGCGCGCATGAAGGCGGTCACCGCCTCGGCGGACGAGGCTACCGGTGCGGTCGGCGCACTTCCGGTCCTGCCGCCACAGGCAGTGGCCAGGAGCAGGGCCGCAGGCAGCAGATTTCGCATCGGGAATCCCTCTCGGAACGGGAGCAACTTCAGCAGCAAAATTAACCGGACGCCCACCCTCGGAGCAACGAGCGCCCATGCGGCTGTACGTCAACATCGATCACGTCGCCACCCTGCGGCAGGCCCGCCGCACCGACGAGCCCGATCCGGTTGCCGCCGCGCAGCTGGCGGAAGCCGCCGGCGCCGACGGCATTACGGCGCACCTGCGCGAAGACCGCCGTCACATCCAGGACGCCGACCTGGATGGGCTGGCTCGCACCGTGCGCACGGTGCTGAACGCCGAGCTGGCACTCGCCGAGTCGGTGCTGGGACGGGTCTGCCGGGTGCGGCCGTTTCAGGCGACGCTGGTTCCCGAGCGGCGCGAGGAAATCACCACCGAGGGCGGCCTGGACCTCACCAGCGGCGATGCGCGCCTGCCGGTCGCCATCCAGCGGCTCAGCGAGAGCGGGATCCGGGTCTCCCTGTTCATCGACCCCGATCGCGCCACCATCGACCGGGCGCGCGGGCTCGGCGTGCCGGCCATCGAGCTGCACACCGGCAAGTACTCCCACACCTGGCGGGAAAGTCCCGCGGCACTGGAACAGCTCGCGCAGGCAGCCCGCCACGCGAGGGGCCTCGGTCTTGCGGTACACGCGGGGCACGGACTTACCTACGTCAATGTGCAACCGGTGGCAGCGATCCCGGAGATCGAGGAGCTCAACATCGGCCACAGCATCGTGAGCCGCGCGGTGCTCACCGGGATGACGGAGGCAGTTCGCACCATGCGTGGGCTGATCGACGCCGCTAGACTTGGAGGCAGCTAACCCATGAGCGCTCCGCTCG
>DATCWE010000299.1:0-6587 GCA_036566495.1 Gemmatimonadales bacterium
GACACCGCCGTGGTATTCCGGGCGCTGGGAATCCGCGGACGGGCGAGCGGCGCGGTGGCGCAGCTGGCTCCTGTACTAGTGCCCGGCGTGGTGACCCTCCACGGCCGCACCCTGGTCCCGGCGCTGGCTTACGGCAGTCCGATCAACCTGCAACTGGTGTCTCCCGATCGGATGGTGGGCGCGGGAGACTTCGCGGTGCTGGAGGGCAGCGTGGCGCCCCTGATCCATACGCTCAGCGCACACGGGATCGCGGCGACGGCCATGCACAGCCATTTGATCGGCGAGTTGCCGCGGGTGTACTACGTGCACTTCTGGGCGGATGGGAAGCCGGATGCGGTCCTGGAGGGACTCAGGGCCGCGCTCGACGCTGTTCACCAGTAACGAGTACTGGTCACTGGTCACTCGTTACGGGCCCCCGGTCACCAGTTACCGGTCACTCAGTCCTACTCCCAGTCTTTGGGGGCGTCCTGAAGCTCATTGAGCAGCGCGACGTAGCTCGCGTAACGCTCGCGATGGATGGCTCCCTGTTCCACCGCCTCGCGCACGGCGCAGCCGGGCTCGGTGCGGTGCCAGCAATCGGCAAACTTGCAGCGCCCGAGCGGCTCGCGCAGCTCGGGGAAGCAGCGGGCCAGCTCGCGCGGCTCGATACCCCAGAGGCCGACGTCGCTGAAGCCCGGCGTATCTACCAGCCACCCGCCGCCCTCGAGCGGCACCAGCACCGCGGCCACCGTGGTGTTCTTGCCGCGGCGGATGCGCTCGCTGATTTCACGGGTGCGCAGTGCCAGCCCGGGCTGCAGCCGATTGAGCAGCGTGGATTTGCCAACGCCCGACGCCCCCGTGAGCAGTGATTCCTTGCCCCGCAGCTCGGCAAAGAGCGGCTCGAGCCCGAGTCCGGTCTTGGTGCTGACGCAATAGACCGGATAACCCGCCTGCGCGTAGCGCTCCACCAGCTCGGTCCCGGGTTCCAGGTCGATCTTGTTGAGCACGATGGCCACCGGGATCTCATTGGCCTCGGCGATGGCACAAAGCCGGTCGATCAGTTGCGGCACCGGGGCAGGATCGGCGACGGCGGTCACCACGTAGACCCGATCGAGGTTGGCGGCGACCGGCCGGTTCCCGCGGCCGAGCGGGGTACGCCGCTCCAGCAGGTTGCGCCGCGGCGCGACGCCGGTAATCCCGTAGATGCCGCGCTCTCCGCCGTCATCCAGGGTCACCCGGTCGCCTACCACGACGCGATCGTACGCGTCGCGCCGCGCCTTGCCCCGCAACACGGCGGCGACGTCGCCGGCGTCCGTTGCGATGCGGAATTGTCCGCCCTCGCGCGCCAGCACCAGCCCGGTCAGCGGAGTGGCGCTCACCAGTCTTCCGGGCGTGCCGCAATGGCGGCGTCCAGCGCGGCTTTCACGTCGTAGAGCGAAAGGACCTTCAGCCGCTCCTCGGCTTCCTCGGGGGAACGGCCCCAGGCCAGGGCGGGTGATTCGACCGTGCCCATGGGGCGGTCGCCGCCCGCGTTCCAGCGCACGAAGAGCAGCGCAGCGCCGTACCGGCCGCGCTCATCAGGCTCCGCATCGACCCAGACGGCCACCGAGTACGCCTGGCCGTCGCTGCCGCCGAACGCCGGCGCGCGCTCGTGCTTGGTCAGGTATCCGCCGAGGGTGATTTCGGGATCCACTAGGCCTCCCTGGGCAGACGGATGCGGGCCACGCACCCCTTGCGGTCGGCGCGGTTCTGCAAGGTGACCGCGCCGCCGTGCGCTTCCACGACCTGGCGGCAGAAGACCAGGCCGATGCCGGACCCATTGGGTTTGGTGGTGAAGAACGGGACGAAGAGATTGCCGGGCGAGGGGAGCCCGGGCCCTTCATCGCGAACTTCGACTTCCACCATCCCGTCGCGCGCCGCCCAGCTCACCTCCACCCCGCCGCCGGTCTCCCGGGCCGCCTCGAGCGCGTTGGTCAGCAGGTTGATCAGGACCTGGTCGAGCTGATCGCCGTCGGCGCGGATGGTGAGGGGAGGCCCTTCGATCAGCCGCACCGGCAAGCGGGTCTCCAGGTGAATGGCACGCCGCACCCAGTCGCCCACGTCGAGCGGGCCGAGCGTGGGTGGCGGCAGCTTGGCCAGGCGCGCGTACGACGCCATGAAGCGGTTGAGGGCATCGGATCGGGTGGCGATGACCTCGAGCCCTTTGCGCAGGTCGGTTTCCCAGTCGGTGGCGCGGGGGGCGCGGTCCAGCAGGCTGGTCATGGTGCCCGCGAGCGACTTGATGGGAGCCAGCGAATTGTTGATCTCGTGGGACAGCACGCGCACCAGCCGCTGCCAAACCTGGCGCTCCTCGGTCCGCAGCACGCGGCTGATGTCCGCCAGCACTACCATGTCCAGCGGCAGGCCGCCCTGGCGGAAGGGCCGGCGGCGCACTTCCCATTTGCCGGTGGCCGCGCCGGGGACTACCAGCTCGAGGATGCGCGGCGTTTCGCCCTCGAGAGTCTGCTCGAGTCCCAGCTGCGCGGCGGTCCGCCCGATCAGCCGCTCGGCGGGCTGTCCGAGCAACCGCTCACCAGCGCGATTGACCAGGCGAAGGGCGCGATCCGCGTCGAAGGCGAAGACGGCGACGTCGATCTCTTCCATGACCCGACGCAGCAGCGCATCGGCCTCGAGCGCGCCCAGCCGCTGCTCCTTGAGGGTCTCTTGCAGGGTGTTGACCTCGCGGCGCACGGCGCCGAGCACATCGTCGCTCTCTTCCTCCCGCGCCCGCAGCGTGAAGTGCCCCTCCCGGAGTCCCGCGAGCAGATTGGCGATGACCTGCAAGGGGCGAATGACGCGGAGCTGCGCGGCGCGTGCCGCGATCAGCCAGAGGAGGACGAGGGCGCCCAGCACGGTGCCGCGCAGCAGGTCCGACGCCGGCACCAGCCAGAGCAGCACGGCGGCCGCTGCGAGCGCGGGCAAGCCGGCCAGCAGAGCAAGCAGCAGGATCTTGCGGTCGTGGGAAAGCTTCACGGGAGAAAGGTACCGCCCTCGCTGCGGCTCAGAGCCCGTACCGCTGCAGCCTTCGATAGAGGGCGCTGCGCGAGAGCCCGAGCGACTTGGCCGCGAGGCTCACATTGCCGTCGTGGCGCGCGAGGGCCTGGCGAATCGCGTCGCGCTCCAGGGCTTCGAGACTCTGGCCCGAAACGGCGGGGGCCGGCCCCCGCGCAACCGTGCTGGCCAGCGCCAAATCTTCAGCCTGGAGGGTCGGAAGCCGGGCGAGCAAAACGGCGCGCTCCACCGCGTGATCGAGCTCGCGCACGTTGCCGGGCCAGTCGTAGCCACGCATGGTTTGCAGCGCCTCTTCGGAAAAGCCGCTGCGCTCCTTGGCGTAGCGTGCCGAATGCCGCTGCAGGAAGTATTGCGCGAGCGGCAGGATGTCCTCGCGGCGCTCGCGCAGGGGGGGCAGCCGGATCTCGATGGTGTTGAGCCGGAACAGCAGGTCTTCGCGGAAACGGCCCGCGGCGACCTCGGCCCGCAGGTCGGCGTTGGTGGCGGCGATCAGGCGCACATCCACCCGTCGGGTCTGCGAGCTCCCGACCCGCTCGAGCTCGCCGGTCTGCAGGACCCGTAACAGGCGGGCCTGTTGCCCCAGCGCGATGTTGGCGATTTCGTCGAGAAAGAGGGTTCCGCCATCGGCCAGCTCGAAGCGGCCGGCGCGGTCGGCCTTGGCGTCCGTGAAGGCGCCTTTGACGTGCCCGAACAGCTCGCTCTCGAACACGCCCTCCGACAGCCCGCCGACATTCACCACCACCAGGGATTTGTCGCGCCGGCGACTCGCGGCATGGATCCAGCGGGCAACGACTTCCTTCCCGGTGCCGTGCTCGCCGGTGATCAACACGTTCGCGTCGCTCGGCGCGACCCGCTCCATCAGCTCGAGCACGGGGCGCATCGCGGGCGATTCGGCGATCAGGTCGGGCAGCCCGCTGCGGCGCAGCAGCTGGTTTTCCTGCTCGAGCCGCTGGGTAACGCGGAGTGCGCGGCCCAGCTCGACCTGGGTGCGCAGGGTAGTGAGCAGCCGGGCGTTATCCCAGGGCTTCTCGATGAAATCGCGGGCGCCGAGCCGCATGGCATCCACCGCCTTCTCGACGCTGCCCCAGGCGGTCATGACGATGACGGGGAGGGTGGGATCGAGGGCGCGGATGCGGGAAAGCAGGTCGAGCCCCTCGCGGCCCGAGGTCGTATCGCGGGTGTAGTTGAGGTCGATCAGCGCGGCATCGGCTTGTTCCTTCTCGAGCAGGGCGAGCACCCCTTCGGGCACATGGGCCGTCGCGGTGCGGTAGCCTTCCGCCTTGAGCAACAGACGGAGGGCTTCGACAACATCGGACTGGTCGTCGGCAATGATGACGAGAGGAGTCACGCAGGCGGCCCTAGTCGTTCACCATCCACCCATCCTTCAGATTCACGATCCGGTTGCTGTATTTCGCGTTCTCCTCCGAGTGCGTGACCTGCACGATGGTGGTGCCCTCGCGATTGAGTCCCCGGAACAGCTCCATGATTTCGCGCGCCTGTGCGGAGTGGAGATTACCCGTGGGCTCATCGGCCAGGATCAGCTTGGGCTTGGCGACCACCGCGCGCGCAACCCCCACCAGCTGCTGCTGGCCGCCGGACAACTGGTTAGGGTAGAGATCCTTTTTCCCTACGATCTGGAAGCGGTCCAGGATATCGGCCACCATCGCCTGCCGTTCACCCTTGGGCACGTCGCGATAGGAGAGCGGGGTCTCGATGTTCTCGTAGACCGTGAGGTCGTCGATCAGGTGATACTGCTGAAAGACAAATCCGATGGACTGCCGGTTGAGCTCCGCCCGCTGCTTGGCCTTGAGCTGGTGAACGGGATATCCCTGAAACTCATAATTCCCGCTCCAGCCCGCGTCCAGCATCCCCAGGATGCCGAGCAGAGTGGACTTCCCCGCTCCGCTTGGGCCCATGACGGTGACGAACTCACCCTCCGCGATCCCGAGGGTGATCTGGCGCAACACCCACGTCCGGGTGGGTCCGGTCTGGAAGAACTTCTCGACGTTCTGGAGTTGGATCATATTCCTCAGGAGCGAGCGAATCGGAGCGCGCGAGCAGGGAGACTATATCTCCTTCCGGCTCCCCGCTACCTCCTACTCGCTGCGCAGGGCCACCAGGGGGTCGACGCGCGTCGCGGCCTGCGCGGGCCGCCAGGCAGCGAGCAGGGAAATGCCGGTCAGCCCGAGCGCGACCGCGCCGAGGACCACCGGATCACCGGCCCGGACGGAGAACAGCACACCCTGCATCAGCCGGGTCAGGCCCAGCGCCGCCGGGATCCCCAATAGCACTCCGATCGCGGTGAGCCGCAGCCCGCGCAGCAGCACGAAGCGCCGGAGCCCGGCCCGATCCGCGCCGAGCGCCATGCGGATGCCCATCTCGCGGGTGCGCCGGGTGACCAGATAGGCCATGGTGCCGTAGATCCCGAAGGCGGCCAGCCCCAGCGCAATCCCGCCCAGGCCGCCCAGCAGCATCGCCATGAAGCGGACGGGCGAGACCTGCTCCGCCAGATCGGCCTCGAGGGTCATCACGTCCTCCACCGGCTCGTCGGGATCCACGGTCCGCGCCACCGCTTTGAGCGTTGTGGCGGCGGCCGTGGGGTCTCCATGGAAACGGATCATCAGCCGGAACGGGCCGGCCGATTCCTGCGCCGCGGAGGTGTAGAGCAGCGGAATGGCGCCCCGGCCGAAGGGGTGGTTGGCGACGTCGCCGACCACGCCGACCACGGTCAGCCAGGCCCCGGCCTCGTCGAGGCGCAGCCGCTTGCCCAGTGCCGGCTCGCCCGGCCACAGCAGTGACGCGGTGCGCTGATTGACCAGCACGACCCCCGGCGTCCCGGCCCGGTCGGTCGCCAGAATGCCGCGACCGGCCAGCAGGGGGATCTGCATCAGGCGGAAGTAGTCTGCGCTGACCGCATTGCCGTGGCCCGGGCCCCGTCCCATCGGCACCGGTGTCGCCTCACCTTCGAGACGAATCCGGGTGAACTGCCCGATGAAGGAGTTGAGGAAAATGGGGCGCTCGACGGCCGTCGCTTCCACCATCGGCTGGACGGCCAAGCGTTCGAGCAACTGCTCCTCCAGCAGGCGCACCTGGCCCGGCTGCTGATAGCGGGGCGCCGCGAGCTGCAACCGGGCGGTCAGCACGCCGCGCGGGTTATAGCCGAGGTCCTCGGTGCGCCGCTCCAACAGGAACGACTTGATCATCAGGCCCGCCCCCGCGAGCAGCACCAGCGCGAGCGCGATCTGGACCACCGCGAGCGCGCCCCGCATCCGGCCGTCGCGGCGCCCGGCGGTGGCCCCGGCGGCACCGGTCTTGAGAGTTTCGTTCAAGTCGATCCGCGCAGCGCGCAGCGCCGGCACCAGCCCGAAAGCCAGCCCCACCAGCAGGGAGAGCAGCAGGATGTAGAGCAGGAAGCGCCAGTCGGTCCCCAGCTGGATCCAGAACGGCATTGCGCTGTCGATCAAGTGGGTGACGTAGCGCACCCCCCAAAACGAGAGCAGCAGTCCCACCGCCCCGCCCGCCAAGCCCAGCAGCATGGTCTCGGCGAGGACGTGCCC
>DATCWE010000364.1:0-6094 GCA_036566495.1 Gemmatimonadales bacterium
ACGCGGGCGTCCCCGCCTCCCGAGCGATCGCTTCGAGGGATACTTCGCCGAGCAGCAAGGTCCCGTCGCTGCGCCGGGACAATCCGGCGTCCTCGAACAGCGCGACCTGGCGCGGATCTGCCTCCACCGGACTTACCGCTCGGCCGCTAATACTCCTTCCCCCACACCACTTCGACCGTCGCGGGCCGGCCGGTCCAGATGCAGGTCGTCGGTGCTTCGGGCGAGCGGAACTCCGCGTCGGGAATCACCCGGATCGTCGCCTTGGTCTGCTCCTTGATCTCGGCTTCCACCGCCGGGTCGCCGCACCAGCCCGCGTAGACAAATCCACCGTTGCCCGCGATGAAGTCGATGAATTCCTGTTTGGACTTGGGCCCCCGCAGCGAGTTCTGTTCGCGCCGGGCGAGCGCCGCCTCGAACAGGGCCCGCTGCATGCGGTCCATTTCGGTCGCCAGGCGCGCCGCCAGTCCGGCCATCGGAAGCGCCTCTTTCGGCCCGCCGGTCCGCCGCGCCAGCATCACCGACTGGTTGCCGAGATCCCGGGGACCCAGCTCCAGTCGCAGCGGAATTCCCCTCCCCTCCCACTCGTAGTACTTGGCGCCCGGCTTCATCCCGTCGCGCAGATCGACATGGACGCGCTGCCCAGCGGCGCGCAGCTCCGCGGCGATGCGCTGCGACGCCTCGGCCACCAGGACGTGCTCCTCTTCGCTCCTCCAGATCGGCACGATCACCACCTGCCACTGCGCCAGCCGAGGCGGGATCACCATGCCGGCGTCGTCGCCATGGGTCATCACCAGGCCGCCCACCAGGCGGGTCGAGACGCCCCACGAGGTGCTCCAGACGTGGTCGAGTCCCCCCTCGGCGGTCTGGAAGGTGACGTCGAAGGCCTTGGCGAAGTTCTGCCCCAGATGGTGACTGGTGCCCGCCTGCAAACCCTTGTTGTCCTGCATCAGGGCCTCCAGCGCGTAGGTGCGCACCGCCCCGGCGAATTTCTCGCTGTCGGTCTTGGCCCCGGTCAGCACCGGCATGGCCATCCACTCTTCCATGAAGCGGCGGTACAAGCCGAGGATCATGCGGGCTTCGACTTCCGCTTCCTGCTCGGTGGCGTGAGCGGTATGCCCTTCTTGCCAGAGGAACTCCGTGGTGCGCAGGAACAGCCGGGTGCGCAGCTCCCAGCGCACCACGTTGGCCCACTGGTTGATCAGGAGCGGGAGGTCGCGCCAGCTCTGGATCCACTTGGAGAACATCGCGTAGATGATGGTCTCCGAGGTGGGCCGCACCACCAGCGGCTCCTCCAGCTCCTTGCCGCCGCCGTGGGTCACCACCGCAAGCTCGGGCGCGAAGCCCTCGACGTGCTCCGCCTCCTTGGCCAGGAAGCTCTGCGGGATGAAGAGCGGGAAGTAGGCGTTCTGGTGGCCGGTGGCTTTGAACATGCCGTCGAGCGCGGCCTGCATCTGCTCCCAGATGGCGTAGCCGTTGGGCCGGATAACCATGCAGCCGCGCACCGGACTGTAGTCGGCCAGCTCGGCGCGCATGATGACCTCGTTGTACCAGGCGCTGAAGTCCTGGGCCCGAGGTGTTAACGCCTTGGTGTCAGCCATGATCCGCCTGGATGGTTGCCTGGAGCTTGAGCGCCGCGCGCAGCTCGTCGCTGAGCCGCGCCAGCTTCACTTCGCGTTGCGACCCGTCGCGCAGGTTCTTGAGCACCGCCATCCCGCGGGCCCGCTCGTCGGGACCCAGCAGCACGGCAAAGCCGGCCCCTCGCGCGTCGGCCAGTTTGAGCTGCTTGCCCACCTTGTCGCTGGCCAGCGCGTATTCCACCCGGAAGTCCTTTTCGCGCAGCTCGTGCGCGATGGCCAGGAGCGCCTGGCGGTCTTCGGGCGTTGCACCGATGAGAAAGGTGTCCGTGCCGGCGGGAGCGGCCGGCGCCAGGCCCCGCTCCTTCAGCAGCTCGCCCAGGACCACATCTCCCATCCCGAACCCCAGCGCCGGCAGGTCAACGCCGCCCACGCGCTGCAACAAGTCGTCGTAGCGTCCGCCGCCGCAGATGGCCCGCAGCGAGCGCTGGGCATCGAACAGCTCGAAGACGGTGCCGGTGTAGTAGGCCAGCCCGCGCACGATGGTGAGGTCGAGGTCGATGAAATCGCCGAGCCCCATGGATTCCAGTGCGGCTACGCACTCGCGCAGCGGCGTGGCCGCGCCCGCCGCCATCGGAAAGCGGGTTTCGAGATCGGCCCAGCTGCGGATCTCCGGCAGGCTCTCCAGCGCGGCGATGGCCTCGGCGGGCGTGTCCGCCGCTTCGAGCGCGCGGCGCCGGGGAGCGTATTCCGAGCGACCCAGCTTGTCGATCGCCTGGAAGGCCAGGGCTTGCCGCGCCGCCCCGATGCCGATCTCCTCCAGCAGCACCGTCAGCATGCGGCGGTCCGATACCCGCACCCGCACGTCGGCGGGACCCAGGCCGAGGGCCCGCATCACGTCGATGGCCAGCGCGATGACCTCGGCGTCGCCCAGCGGTCCCGGCTCCCCGATCAGGTCGCAGTTGAGCTGGAAGTGCTCGCGGAGGCGCCCCCGCTGCTGCCGCTCATAGCGGAAGAGCTGCGGAATCGAGAACCAGCGAATCGGCTTCTTGAGCCCGTTGGCACGCTCGGCCACCATGCGCGCCAGCGTCGGGGTCATCTCGGGACGCAACGCGACGGCCCGGCCGCCCTTGTCGGTAAAACTGTAGAGCTGCGCGACGATTTCCTCGCCGCTCTTGTCGGAATAGAGCTCCAGCGGCTCCAGGGGCGGCCCGTCATATTCTTCAAACGCGTAGCGCCGGGCCACTCGTCGCATCGCATCGAATATGTGGTTCCGGAGCGCCAGCTCCGCGGGAAAGAAGTCCCGGAAGCCGGGGAGAGCCTGGGATGGCATCGGGCAAAGATAAGCGATAGCGCCTATCCCTTCCGCAAGCGGTACCCCCTCACGTGCTCGACCCCCTCCGCGTCCTTCCAGACCCCGTAAATGGCGTCCGCCCCGATGTAGGTTGGCCGGAAGTCCGCGGGCATGGCGACGACGCCCAGCCAGTGCCCCGTCGAGTCCACCACGGCGTAGCGCCCCGCCTTGACGACGGGAGAGGTCGCTTCCTGCGCCCAGACGTTGCCTTCTTCGTCAGCGACCAGGGCCGCGAAGAACGGGAAAGTGGCCGGATACTTGGCTTCGGTGATCCGCGCGGTGAACTGCTTCTTCATGGCCTCCGGCAGATTGCGGATCTGCGGGAGCGCTTCCATGGCGTCCAGCTGCTCTTTCCGGTGCGCCGCAACATCGGAGGGGGTGATCCGACCCGGGGTTGTCGAGCTGCGCGACAGCACCTGCAGCTTGCCGTCCAATCCGCGCACTTCGATCTCCCAGCCGTTGTTCTGGGCCACGAAAATCCGGCTGCCACCCACCGCCACCGCGGTCTGCTTGCCGAGCGGGACCGGCGTGGGCGCGGACACGGATTGCGGGCCGAACGTCAGCGTGATCTGTTCCATCTCGGCGCCGGGGAACCGACCCATGGTGTCCCGGACTACTCCGTCCGCGCCATAATGGATGACGCTCATGCTGTCGCGGAACACCCCTTCTCGCTTCTGATTGATGGCAAAGGTCTGGGAGATCGCGGCGACCGAGCCGTCAGCGAATAAGCCGGTCGGAATCGCAAAGTCCACCTTGCCGTTGGTCGGCATCAGGCTGCCTTGGGCGCCGAGCGTAAACAGGCGCCCCGCCTTGGCCTCGCCGCTGTCGAGGACGGTCAGCCTGCGCACCAGCAGGTCGGCGACCCAGAGCGAATCCCCCGGCCCCCGCCAGAGGCCGGCGATCTGCTGATACTCTCCCGGTCCGCTTCCGTTCCGACCAGACGAGCGGAGGTGCTTGCCGCCGGCGTCGTAGAAGCGCACCTCGCTGGTCGCCGCATTGGCGATCACCAGCCGCCCATCCGTCAAGCGGACCGGCCCACGCACCTGATCCAGCTCGTAGGCGGGATCGCCGCCCTTGCCGCCGATATCGACCAGCGGGCTGTCGACCACTTTCCAGCCTTGACCCGCCGCCCAGGCCGGACCGGCGTTTTCGACGATCGTGATCCCGGCACTGTCGCGCGTAGCCGCGGAACCGGCCTTGGCATCGCCGCCGCCGCCGCACGCCGCCAGAAGGGCCAGGGTCAAAGGAACCACCATCACTGTCCGCACTGTGCTCACCGTCCTCACAATAAGGAAAGCCCCAGCTCCGCCATCACATCTCCCACCGTGTGGAACGAGCCGGTCACCAGCACCGTTCCCGCACCCTCCTGCACCCGCCGCAATGCGTCCGAGAAATCGGGAACCAGCTGCCAGGCCGCGCGGGCCGGGGGACGCTGGGGATCTTTGAGCCACTGCCGCAGCCAATCGAGATCCCAGCGCCGCCCGGCAGCGCTCGGCGTAACCGTGAGAATGCCGCGGTCCACCACTTGATCGAGGCGCACCAGCATCTCCGGCCAGGCCTTCTCGCCGAGTATCGAGACCAGCGCATGAATCGGGCGCCGGGGCGCCAGCTCCTCGACGCTGCGGCAGAGCGCCGCGATGCCATCCGGATTGTGCGCCACATCGAACAGCCATTTGCCCTGGCGGTCGAGGCGGCCTGGCACCGTGACCCTGGCGAATCCGTCGCGTAGAGCAGCCAGTCCCGGCCGGTAGGGCGGCGGCAAAACCTCGAGCGCCGCCTGCGCGACCGCGGCATTGCGCCGCTGGTGGCGGCCCAGCAGCGCCAGCGGACCCTCATACTCCGCTTCGGGCGGCACGACTCGCACATCGGGCCGGGCACCCGGCTCGATTTCTCGTACCGCCGCCTCCGCCGCGGCGCGCAACTCTGCGACAAGCTCGGGCCTCGGCTCTCCCACCACGAACGGCGCGCCCGGTTTCGCGATTCCCGCCTTCTCGCGGGCAATGGCCGCGAGAGTCTCACCCAGGTACTTCTGGTGGTCCATTTCGATCTTGGTGACCACACTGGCGAGCGGGCGCACCACGTTGGTGCTGTCGAGCCTGCCGCCGAGTCCGACCTCGATGACGCCGATCTCCGCGCCGCGCGCGGCGAGGTCGGCAAAGGCCACCGCGGTGGTGGTCTCGAAGAAGGTAGCACCCAGCCGGTCCGCGAGCGGGAGCAGTCGCTCGACCCACATCGCCGCGGCCGCCTCGCCGATGGGCTCGCCGTCCACGACGATCCGCTCGCGAAACGAAACCAGATGGGGCGAGGTGTAGGTGCCCACCCGCCAGCCGGCGGCACGCAATGCCCCCGCGATCAGCGCGGTGACGCTGCCCTTCCCGTTGGTACCCCCTACGTGCACGGTGGGCATGACCAGGTGTGGATCACCCAGCTCGGCGAGGAGCGCGCGGGTAGTGTCCAGCCCGAATTTGATCTGGGTGACGCGCGGATAGAGGTACTCGAGGGCGCCGGCGTAACTGAGAGTCATAGGAGCGAACTGCTGACAGCTATCAGCTCTCAGCTGCTCGCTGCGGCGGCCGCCACCGCCGCCCCCTGGCCCAGCATATGGCGAATCAGCCGGGCGGTGGTTTCCCGCAGCGCTCCCCGGGGCACCACATCGTCGAGCTGTCCGTGCTCGAGCAGGAACTCAGCCGTTTGGAATCCGTCCGGCAGATCCTGCCCGATGGTCTGCTTGATCACACGCTGTCCCGCAAATCCGATCACCGCGCCGGGCTCCGCCAGCACGGCATCGCCCTGCATGGCAAACGAGGCGGAGACGCCGCCGGTCGTGGGGTTGGTGAGGATGGTGATGAAGGGTATGGCCGCCTGCTTGAGCTCACCAATCGCGGCGGACGTCTTGGCCATCTGCATCAGTGAGAGGACGCCCTCCTGCATCCGGGCACCGCCGGAGGTGCAGACCAGCACGAGAGGCAGTCGCTTGTCCGCCGAGCGCCGGGCCAGCCGGGCCACCTTTTCTCCCACCACCGACCCCATCGAGCCGCCCATGAAGCGGTACTCCATGGCGGCCAGCACGACCGGGATCTCCTCGACCGTGCCCTGCACCACGATCACCGCGTCGCGCTCGCCCACCGCCTGCTGATAGGTCTTCAGGCGGTCGCGGTAGCGCTTC
>DATCWE010000406.1:0-16976 GCA_036566495.1 Gemmatimonadales bacterium
GCGGCCTCCCGCCGCTGCAACAGCGGCCGCCCCGCCCGCTCGGCCGCCGGGGAGGCAAAGAAGTGCCGCGCCAGGTCGAAGTGATAGTCCGCGGTCGTGTCGCGGGAAGCGAAGACCGACAGGGTGGCGAGGACGGCCAGCAGGCTGCTCATGTCCTGAAAGGTTGCCGCTTGCCTCCTATATGTCCAATATTATTGCATGACTATGCCCAGACGATTCTGATATGGGGAACAGTGTCGAGCTTCGCCACTTGCGCTACTTCGTCGCGGTGGCCGAGGAGCTCAGCTTCACCCGCGCGGCCCGCCGGCTGGGCATGGCCCAGCCGCCCCTGAGCCAGCAGATCCGCCGACTGGAGCAGCTGGTCGGCTCGCCGCTGTTGCGGCGCCAACCGGCGGTCGCTCTCACCGAGGCGGGCACCGTCTTCCTGGAGACCGCGCGCCGCACGCTGGCGCAGCTCGCCGCCGGCGTGGACAGCGCAGGGCGGGTGGGCCGGGGCGTCGCGGGCCGCCTGATCGTGGGGTTCGCCTCGTCCGTGGTGTTCACGGAGCTGCCGCAGCTCTTTCGCGCCTTCAGCAAGCGGTATCCCGAGGTGGAGCTGGAGCTGCGCGAGATGCATTCCGGGGCTCAGCTCGCCGCGCTGCGCGCGGGAACCATCGACGTGGGGCTGTTGCGCGAGTCACCGGACGACGGGGATCTCGAGACCGAGGTGGTCTTGCGGGAGCCGTTCATCGCGGTGCTGCCGGTGGATCACCGGCTGGCAGTGCGGTCGCGCGTGGCGCCGCACCAGCTGGGTGGCGAACCATTCATTCTGTTTCCGCGCGAGATCGCTCCCACGCTCTACGATCAGATCGCCGCCGTCTGCCGGGAAGGAGATTTTTCTCCGCGGGTCACGCATGAAGCCCTCGAGTGGTTTACCGTCACCGGGCTGGTTGGGGCTGGCATGGGAGTGTCCATCGCGCCCGCCGGCCTCGCCCGGCTCCGCTGGCGCGGCGTGGTGTACCGGCCGCTCAAGCCGCTCGCGGTGCGGACCGCGATCGGGCTGTGCCGCCGCCGTGAGCCGAGCCGGGGGGTGGTGGAGTTGTTCGTGGCGATGTTCCGGGCTCCGGGCCCGCCGAGAATGCCGTAGGTTCGCGGCACGCGCTATCGGTGGCCCGGCGCGTCACAGCGGGGTACCGTGCTGGACAGCCTGGTCTCACCCGGGTAGCTTCGAATCGGGTGACAAGCCGCGGAGCTCCGCGGCGACCTGGACGAACGGGCGCTCGGCCCACGAGTCAGAGGGGCGATATGGATCGGCAGGCGCGATCCGTCGCGCCTCTTTTTCTTGGGCAGACCTTGGAGGCAATCGAGACCATGACCCCAGCCGCGCGGCGCATCCCCGGTCTTCCGGTCACCACCATGTTGCTGCTCGCGATCTTCGTGATCCTGCTGACGGCCGCGCTCCGGCTGGGGGCCGGGCTGCTGCTTCCCGTAGCGATTGCCACACTGTTCACCCTGCTCCTGGACCAGCCGGTTCGCGCGCTGGGCAAGCTGGGGGTGCCCAACGCCGTCGGGGCCGCGCTCCTGGTATTTGGAACCCTGGCCGCCCTGATCACGGGGACCGTATTGCTGGCCGGACCAGCGGGAGACTGGATCGCGAAGGCGCCCGAGGCCCTCGCGGAAGCGCAAACCAAGGTCCGCCGCATCATTCGCCCGCTCGAGGAGACCGCGAAGAAAGTCGAGCAGGCCACCGCGCCGAGCGCGGGGGGAAAAACGCCAACGGTCCAGGTCAAGTCGCCGGGTCTGCTGCAGCGAGTGACCGGCAGCACCGCCAGCGCGATCGCCACCGTCATCACGGTAGTGTTCCTGACCTACTTCCTGCTGGCTACCCTGCCCACCTTCCGGAAGAAGCTTGCCGATCTGATCGGAACCCGATCCGGCGCCTCCAACATGGAAGAGGTGCTCACCGAGATCGAAGTCCAGATGTCGCGTTACATGCTGCTCAATACGCTCACCAGCGCCGGGGTCGGATTGGCCGCGTGGGGGTTCCTGCTGGTCATGGGTCTGCCGAACGCTCTCTTGTGGGGCGTCGTGGCGGGCTGCCTCAACTTCGTGCCCTACATCGGCGCGCTGGTGACCGCCGCCGTGATCGGCACGGCGGCTTTGGTCACCTTCGAGGAGACCGGCCGAGTGCTGCTGGTGGTGGGCGGCATGGTGCTCATCAATCTGCTCGAGGGCAACTTCGTCACGCCCCATCTGCTGGGGAAGCATCTGCCGCTCAACCCGGTCGCCATTTTCGTCAGCCTGCTCTACTGGGGCTGGGTCTGGGGACCGCTGGGCACCCTGCTGGCGGTGCCAATCACGGTGATGCTCCAGGTCAGCTTCTCCCGCATCGAGTCACTCCACCCGGTGGCCGTGCTGCTGGACAGCTAGGCGGGCGCGCCATGCTCCTCGGGGTCCTGCTCACCGCGGCGCTGCTCACCTTGCTCGGCGTCAATCTTTTCCTCACCGGCGAGCGAAAAGTCGAGCACGCCATCCCGGTCCTGTATGGCGTGCGCAATCCGCGCTTCGTGCGCGCGATGGGGTCGTGCTGGGCCGATTCGGTCCGCCCGCGAGTCGATCACCTTCGAGACCCATATCTATTGGTCGGGACGGATCGGCGAGTCCTTCGCCGACGCCCTGGCGGAGCGGGCGCGCGCCGGCGTCCAGGTGACGTCATGCTGGATTGGGCCGGCTCGGGAAAGATCGACCTGGAGTACCTGAAGCGGATGCAGGACGCCGGCGTGGAGGTGGAGCGCTACCACAAGCCCCGCTGGGGGATTGTGACAATCCCCCCCTCGGCGACGTCCTGAAGGGAAACCACCAAGGAGATGCCATGTTGCTCGTCCGCGAGATCATGTACTGCAAGCCCGGCAAAGTGCGCCCGATGGTCGAGAAGTTCATCGCCATGGATAAGCTGGGCCGCAAGGCCGGGATGCCGAAAATGCGGGTGATGACGGACTTCTGCGGGGAGCGTTACTGGACCATCGTGGCCGAAATGGAAGTATCGAGCGTGGACGAGTTCGAGCGCATGATGCAGGGCACCGGCCAGAACAGCGAGGACATGAAGGAGATGGAGCGCCTGATGGAAGGCTACCATGACCTGGTGGACTACGGGCGCCGGGAGATCTACAAGATCGAAGCGACAGCATGAGCGCGTGAAAGCCGACGTCCTCGTCATCGGCGCCGGCGTCTCGGGACGCCGCGGCCCGCGACTCCGGTGCGATCCAGAGCGGCCACCGCGCCGCTCGCCAGGTCACCGTGCGTATGGATCCATGATCACGACTCGGTCCCGCCGGTCGCCCGGGTTGGCGATTTGCTCGCTCGTTTCGCTGGCGCTGCTTGCCCGGCCGGTTCCGGCCCAGGTGCTGGATAAGCGCGTGCTGTTCGCCCGCCAGACCTGGTGGGATAATCGCGATTTCAACTGGTACGCGGCCCGCATTCCCGCGTTCGAGTCTCCCGATGCCGCCATCGACGCGACCTACTATTACCGCTGGGAGCTGACCACCAAGCACCTCACCTACGGCTCACCCGAAACGGGCTATACCTTCTCGGAATTCATCGACCGGCCCTTCTGGTCGGGGGCCTACGGCGCCATCAGCTGTCCGCTGGGCCACCAGATGGAGGAGATTCGCTGGCTCGCTGACCCTGGCATCATCGAGGATTTCGCGCGTTACTGGTTCGAGACGCCGGGCGCAGAGCCCCGCAGCTACAGCAACTGGTACGGCGCGGCGGTGTGGGAGACCTACGAGGTCCTCGCGGATACCGGCTTGCTCCACCGGCTGCTCCCGTACCTGAAGCGGCAATACGCCGGATGGGTGGCGGAACACTGGGACGCCGGACACCGCTTGTTCCGCTGGGACGGCCTGCACGACGGCATGGAGCGCAACATCAACAGCCGACAAACCGAGGATATCGATGCTGGCGCCGAGGGGTACCGCCCCACGCTGAACAGCTATCTGTTCGCGGATGCGCAGGCCATCTCGCGCGCCGCGGCGTTGTTCGGCGACTCGGTGACGGCGCGAGATTTCCGGGCCCGCGCCGCTGCGCTGCGGCGCCGGGTGCAGGAAGAGCTGTGGGACGAACGGCGCGGCTTCTTCCTGCACCAGTCGGCCCATGACGAGAAGGCTGGGGTTCGCGCGCTGACCCGCACCTACGACAGCGGCACGCATGCCGGCGATCCGCACGGCCGGGAGCTGATCGGCTACGTGCCGTGGCAATTCAATCTCCCCGAGCCGGGCAGGGGATACGAGCGCGCCTGGCGCCTCCTGCGCGATACGGCGGGCTTTCAGGCGCCCTTCGGCCCGTTGACCACCGAGCGGCACGATCCCCTGTTCTACGTCTCACCACAGTGCTGCTGGTGGAGCGGGAACTCGTGGCCGTATGCCACGACCCAGACTCTGGTGGCCATGGCGAATCTGCTCAACGGATACCGACAGAACGAGGTGGGCGCCCGCGACTGGATGGCTCTTTTCTCGACCTACACCCGGACGCAGCGCAAGGACGCTCGTCCCTACATCGCCGAGGCCGCGAACCCGGAAAACGGATCGTGGAGTGGGCATGACACGCCCTATCACAGCGAGCACTACTTCCATTCGGGTTATGTGAACCTCGTCATCACCGGGCTGGTGGGCCTGCGCCCGCGAGCCGACGACAGCGTGGAGGTGAATCCGCTCGCCCCGAGCGAGTGGCCCTATTTCGCGCTCGACGATCTGCACTACCACGGCCGCCGCCTCAGCGTGCTGTGGGACCGGGAGGGGACGCGCTATGGGAAGGGCCGTGGTCTTCTCCTGCTCGCCGAGGGCCGGGTCATCGCCCGGGCTGCGGCGCTCGGAAGACTGGTTGCCTACCTGGGCCCTCCGCGGCCCACGGCGCGCCCCGCGCGGCTGGTCAATCTCGCGGTGAACAATGGGCGCGGGGCCTACCCCTGGATCGAGGTATCCTACGCCGCCCCGCAGCATCCTCCGAGCTATCTGATCGACGGCAGCTACTGGTATCACGCCGCGCCGGCCAATCGCTGGACGACCGTCGGAACGCGCAACGCCCAGGATACCGTCACCCTGGATTTCGGGATCGCGCGGCGGATTCAGCGGGTCGCGCTGTACCTGCTGGACGACGGGACCAGCGGGGCGGTTCGCGCGCCCGCACGTTACGACCTGCAGCTGTGGCGGAACGGCCGCTGGGTGGAGATTCCCTCCCAGCGGCGCGATCCGGCTCGTCCCGAAGGGCGCCGAGCCAACCAAGTGTCCTTCCCGCCGGTCTCCACCCAGCGCATCCGGGTCATCCTGCGGCCGCGGGGCGGGGCGGCGGTGGGACTGACGGAATTGGAGGCCTGGGGGCCCGCGGCGTTTCCGCTGGCCCGGGCGACCGCCGCATCACGCGATTTGGCCTTCAACGCCGGGAGCGCCGCATACCCGCGCGCGTCGGCGTCGTTTACCGGGCCGTCCGATCGCGTCGAGCAAGTCAACGACCTGCAGGTGGCCTTTACCAGGTACTCCCGAAACCGCTGGACCGCCTACTCGTCCCCTAACCCGCGCGACTGGGTGGAGATCGACCTCGGCGGGCCGCACACGGTGCGCACCATCGAGCTGTACCTCTACGGAGACGACCGGGGGATCCAGGCGCCGCGGGAGTATTCCCTGCAGCTCTGGAAAGACGATGCCTGGCAGGATGCGCGAGTGCGCTCGCGGGTGCCTGAACGGCCGCTCGCGTCGGCGCGCAACGTGCTCGGCATCGAGCCGGTGGTGACCTCCAAGGTGAGGGTCCTGCTCGAGCACGATCTCCCGGCGAAGAGCGGCATCACCGAGCTGATCGTCCGGTAGGCTATTCCGTCGTCCCGAAGCGAAAAACGGTCCGCGTGGTGTAGCGCTCTCCCGGTCGCAGGATGGTCGAGGGGAACCCCGGGTGGTTGGGGGAATCGGGATAGTGCTGGGTCTCGAGGCAGAAGCCGAAGCGATGGGCGTAGGCCCTGCCGCCCTTCCCGCGGATGGATCCATCCAGGAAGTTGCCGGCGTAGAACTGGATGCCGGGCTGATCGGTGGAGATGTCCAGCGTGCGGCCGGTGGTCGGTTCCACCACGCGCGCGGCGTGCTGCAGGCCACCGCCATGGTCGAGCACAAAGTTGTGGTCGTAGCCGCGACCGAACTGCAGCTGCTCATCGGCCGCGCCGATGCGGGCTCCGATCGCGGTGGCCGTCCGGAAGTCGAAGGGCGTGCCCGACACCGGCGCGAGCTCGCCCGTCGGGATCAGGGTCGAGTCGACCGGCGTGTATCGGCTCGCCTCGAGCTGCAGCAGGTGCCCCAGGATGTCCCGTTTCGCATCGCCGACCAGATTGAAGTAACTGTGCTGCGACAGGTTGACCGGCGTGGGCTTGGTGGTCGTGGCGTCGTAGTCCACGACGAGCTCGTCGTGGTCGGTCAGTGTATAGGTCACCCGGACTTCGAGGCGGCCCGGGTATCCCATGTCGCCGTCCGGGCTGGTGTGGCTCAGCACGACGCCGGCAGCCGTGTCGTTTTCGAACGGCCTCGCGCTCCAGACGACCTTGTCGAAGCCTCGCGTCCCGCCATGCAGCGAGTTCGGGCCGTTGTTCACCGGGAGCTGATAGGTTCGGCCCGCCAGGGAGAAACGGCCCTTGGCGATCCGGTTGGCGTAGCGGCCGACGACGGCACCGAAGTACGGCGGGTCGCGGAGGTATCCCGCGAGACTGTCGAAGCCCAGGACGATGTCGTCGAAGTGGCCCCCCCGGTCCGCGGTCCGCAGCGCGGTGATGATGGCCCCGTACGCCGTCACGTGCAGCGAGGTGCCGCGCGCATTGCGAATGGCATAGCCGTCCACCTGGGTGCCGTCGGAAAGACGGCCGAAGGGCGCTCGGACGATGCGCGGTGCCGTCATGCCGTCCCGGGGTCCGGAGGAAGGGAGCGTCAGGGTCGTCGTGGTGTAGCCGTCGGAATTCGCGCCGCCCGCGGGGAAGCTAACCTCCAGCTCGCGCCAGCGATCCGCTTCGCGAACCCGGAATCGCTCGCTGTGCCCTGCCTGCCCCTCGAGGGTCGCGGTGTATCTCCCCGCAAGGAGCCGCTCGCTGAGCACGCGCGCTGCCGCCGAGCGGTCGCCGGGGGCCGGCCGATGTGCCGGCGGGGCAATGCTCCACCCGTTCCGATAGGGTAGCTCGAGCGTGAGACGGTCGCGCAGGACACCGCGCACGGTGGCATGGACGTCGCCGGGCGTCTCCGTCCTTTCCAGGGCCGTGCGGGCTCCGAGGGGAAGCGCGGGGCTGAAGGCTACCGCGATGGGGCCGCCGGCCCCCTGCTGGCGGAGCTCGGCGCGCATCCCGGCACCGCTGCGGGTGATCCGGACGCTCAGCGTTCCGCCGCCGAAGGGAAGGTTCGCGACGGTGACCGAGTCCCATTCCGGCGGGAGGTGCGGTGCCAGGGTCAGCCGGCGCGCCGGCGCGTCCACGTCGATGCCGAGCAGCCCGCGCAGCAGCGGGGTGATGACCATCGAGGTGGCGAAGAACTGCTGCGGAACAGCGGTGTCCAGCGGCTTGTAGAAGCGGCCCGAGAACACCTCGGAGTTCCGGCCCCTTGCTTCATCGAATCCCGTGCGGACAATCGCATCCAGCGCGAAGCGCCCCGCCGGCGCGTTGTGATAGCGGTACTGCGCGAGGGACACCCAGCCGGTGACGAACGGCCATACGGCGCCGTTGTTGTAATGCAGGGGATCGAACAACGGGCTCGACGCGGCGAGCGGCCGCGCCCCCCAGTCGGTCATGATGTCGCTCGACGCAAGGCGTGCCGCCATCTCGGCGCCGTGGACCGGATCGAATGCGTCGAACGCCATCGCCGTCGCGGGCCATGCGGTGAGATTCTCGTTCACCGTGCCACCCTGCAGCAGCGCGAAGGCGTACTGTTTCCGGGCCGGCATCCAGAGCCGCGACTCCAGGGTGCGCAACGCCGTGGCCCGGATGGCGCGCGCGCTGTCGGCAAGCGGCCGCTGGCCCATGGCCAGCGCCATGCGTGCGAAGCGGTCCAGCGCCGCCAGCCAGACTCCGCTCAGATACACGTCCGAGAGAATGCCGATCTGGAGGTCGCCGACCTCGAGCGCGCCGGCACCGGCCGCCGGGTTCTCCATCAGGCCATCGCCGTCGGTATCGGTGCGCCGGGACCAGTCGTACGCCTTGCGCAGGTTGGGCCACAGCGCGCGTAACAGCGCGGTGTCGGCGGTCTGTTTCCAGTATTCGCCGAACGCCAGGATCCAGAACGGCGTGGTGTCCCCGTGATAGAAGGCGTAGGGGTATTCGCTGAACCAGGCGATCTTCCCCGCCGCCTGCGAGATTTCGTGGGTGATCTTGCCGTCGGGGCGCTGATAACCCGCGAAAAAGCCAAGGGTGCCTTCGCGCACCAGGGCCTGCTGTCCCGCGCCCGTCATGGCCAACGAGTTGATGGCGGCGTCGCCCCCGAAGAACCATCCGAATCCCGGCCGGTCCGACGCGCCGCCCGACAAGCCATAGCCGGCGACGAGGCCGCATCCGAGATCGGGATTGCAGACCAGGCTCTCGTCCAGGTTGACCTTGGCGTACTCCACGGCGCGGTTGAGCAGCGTGTCGGGGCTCTGCAGCACGAGCTGGGTCCGGCGCATGCTGTCCGCGTGGGCGACCCGCCGGCGCCACTCCCGCTCGGCGGCACCCGGCGCTATCAGGCGCCGGTACAGCGCCAGGGCGGAGTCGCGCGGCATCTCGCCGCCGGCGAGCACGATCGGGATGTACGCCACCCGCAGGTTGACCCCCCGACCGGGCGGCTCGCCCAGGCTCGGGGCGGTGTAGCGCTCTCCCTCGCCACCGATGCCCAGCACCAGTTGGGGACGCTCCGCGGCGAGCATGTGGGCCGGAACGTCGGAGGCCTGGGTAACCGCGGGCGAGCCGAGGAAGGCGTTGAGCTTCCGCTTGCCTTCGGAGAACAGGAACGCCTGAGCGTTCCCCTCCCAGATGAGGTACTGGCCGCCGAGCCCCGCCGGCCAGGCAAAGTGAATGTCGGGGGTCCAGCGGGCGATGATGTCCAGTGGCCGCACCGCGTCCACCTCGAGGAGCATGATCACCGCGGGCTGGTCGAGCGGCACGAACACGTGCTGGCGCACCGTAAACTGCTCGTAGGCGTACTCGATGGTCAGGCCTTCGGGGCGCTGGACCATCCGGCCGGCGACGCTGTGGCCCGGGATCGGCTCGACGTACTTGGGAATCCGGAAGAAGAGCTCCAGGTCATGGAGCCACTTGATCGGCCAGGACCACAGCTCGAAGCGGCCATCCTCGGTCCCCATCGCGATGGCGCGCCGGCCGACGGCGGAGACGAACACGCCGGGCCGCACCTCGCCCCGAAGGGCGAGGGGAGAATCGCCCAGGGCAAAGAAGGGGATCGTGGCCCGAGCGGAATCGCCGGTCGCGCTGACCGGAGGCGGGGCGCCCGGCGCGCGAGGGCGCGTCGGAGCCTGGGCGTGAGCGATGCCGCTGAGGAGCAGGAGGGTTGCGGTCGTCCGCCACGGCATGGCGGCAACATCAGTCGAAATGCTCCCCCGGTCAACCGTCGTTGGCGGCGGCGGCAAGCTGATTGCCGTGGTCAGGGACTAGGAGTAGTCATAGTCTTGACATGAGCCGGCGCGACCCCGATTCATAGGCAGCCTTCCAGCGAGCCCCACTATGAACGCCGGTCGCCATCGCACCTTGGGGAACCGATCGCAGCGGTTGTCGGTCCCGATGCTGGCGCTCGCGGTCGCCGGGCTGCTGGCGGGCGAAGCGCAGCCGCTGTCCTCCCAGGACTACGTCGCCTCGACCTGGGTCTATCTCCGCCGCTCGCCCTCTATGACCGGGGACCGGCTCCGGACCCTGCAGGCGGGTGACTCCCTGCTGGCGCGCAGCGTCGATCCCAAGCCGGGATGGCTCCCGGTTCGCACGATGGATGGCAAGGCGGGCTGGGTCGGAGAGGTCTATGTGCGGAGCCTGGCCGCCATCGCCGCCGGCGCGGCTACACTGATGGGCGCTGCCCCAGGTGGCGCGGCGTTTACCGCGATCGACTCGGCGTGGACCAAGCCGCCCATTCTGCGCTCGACCATCCGGGTGCAGAGTGCCACCGTGAGCTGCGGGCCGACCGGCGATGCCGTCGCCGACGACGGCACCAACCTCAACAAGAACCGCGCCGACCTCCCAGACTCGAGTCACCTCGTGTCGGTGGACGCGATCCGTTCGCTGCCGGACACCGCCCTCTGGCGCTTCACGAACCGGAAGCACTGGGAGCCGTCGGATTCAGCCCTGGTGCTGCCCTACGAGGGCATACCCCTCACGGTCGAGGGCTTCTTCGAGGTCCTGAGGGTGCAGACGGGAAGTCCGCCGACTCCCACCAAGCGCCCCGGGGAGGCACCCAATTGCCACAGCTGGGCCGAGCTGGATACTGATTGGCACGTGGCGCTGGTGGCGGATCCGAGCGAAACCGAAGACCGCGCCGTAGTGGTCGAGCCGACGCCGCGCACCAAGCGGAACAATGCGGGCTGGAATCCCGACTCGGTCGCCGGGCTCGCGGTGCGGCGCCGGCCGACCGCTCCCCGCAACGAGGCGAATGCAGCACGGGTGCGGGTGACCGGCTTCCTGATGCTGGACCCCGTCCACCCCGACCACATCCGCGGCAAATGCAGCTCCAATTGCGCCGGAAAGAAATTCCACCGCGCGACACTGTGGGAAATACACCCGGTGACCCGGATCGAGGTGCTGCGCAACGGGCAGTGGGTGGACCTCAACGCCCCCGCGCCCTGAGTCTGCTTCAGGCCTCCGGCGTGTAACGCAGCAGCACTCTTCCGTTGCGGAAGCTCCGGGTGCCCGCGGCCTTCATCGCCCCCTTTGGCGTTCTCCTCGACAAACGCCTTCCATTCCGCGTCCGGGCGGTCGCTGGTGTGAGCCCAGCTGAGATCGCCATGCTCGCCGGCAAAGTACCCATCCAGAGTCACTTGATTGAACACAATCAGCCTCGGCATGTCGCTCCTCCGGGTGGCAGCGCGAACTGGACTCCGTTGGCTCGATGACGCCCGAGTCGGTGCGATTTGGACGAGGGCGCGCCAATGGTCAGGTCGACTCGCCGGAGGATTCCGGCTTGCGCAGCAGGGCGATTTGTCCTTGATGCCAGGGCTCCAGGAACGCCGGCCGCCCCAGCGAGCAGAGGACGTCGCGGTACTGGGGCCGCTGCGCGTCGTGCAGCACCAGCAGGCCACCGGGCCGCAGCAGCTGCCAGCCAGCGCTCAGGCAGAATCGGCGCGCCCTTCCATCGACCAGCACGAAGTCGAAGCAAACGCCGAGCCCGGCAGGCAGGTCGATGTAGCGCTGCAGCGCGGATCGATCCAGTTCCGCGTGTGCGTCCCAGCGCCGGCGCCGGGAGGTCAGCCGGGATCGTGGCGGCAGCGGAACTGCGGGCGGGGCGAGGTGCAGCTCCAGCCGCGGGTCGGTGACCTGGGCCCGCACGCGCTCATACCAGCTCTGCTCATGCTCGATGGAAACGTAGCGCTGGATGAAGGGACACTGTTCGAGCACCGCGCGGGTGCTGCCCCCACTTCCCCATTCGAGGCAGTAGCGCGGTGCCAGGGCATGCAATGCCGCCAGGAGCTGGGAGAATTCCTCCGCGCCCATGTGCACCGGGAGGTGGCCCCGTTTAGCCATGCGCGACGGTTCCGTGCGGGATCTCTCCCGCCGCTAGGGCGAACCCGAATGCCGCGGAAAACGCGCCAGCCGGGTGAGGAGGTGCCGCTTCACGTCCGTCCACTCCCCGGCGAGGATGCTGAACATCACGGTGTCCCGGACCGAGCCGTCCCGCCGGGCGTGATGATGCCGGATCACGCCATCTCGCTTGGCGCCGAGGGCGGCAATAGCCTGTTGACTGGCGAAATTGAAATTGTCGGTGCGCAAACCGACCACCGCACAGCGCAGGGTCTCGAACGCGTGGCTCAATAGCAACAGCTTGCAGGCGGTGTTTACGTGGCTTCGCTGCCAGCTGGCCGCGTACCACGTATAGCCGATCTCCACGCGATCGATGGGGGCGACGATATCGTGATAGCGCGTGCTCCCCACGATCGCCTCTGAGCTGCGTTCTCGCACCACCCAGGGCAGCATGTGACCGGCCTGCTGTCCCTTCAACGCCTCGGCAATGTAGGCCTCGGTTTGCTCCGGGCTGGGCACCGAGGTGAACCAGAGGTCCCACAGCTGGCCATCCGAGGCCGCGGTCGCCAGGTCGCCCTGGTGCGCAAGCGTCAGCGGTTCGAGCCGGATCCCATGGCCCTCGAGGGTAACCGGAGCCGGCGCGATCATCGCGGGGCTGCCCAGGCCACTTCCATGCCCAGGTAGCCGTTTCTCCCCGGTGCGGGCTCCAGAATCCTGCCGAACGCGCCGTTGAGGTTGACCGATCCAACGTACTTCTTGTCGAACAGGTTGTTGACCGCGCCGAAAGGCTCGAAGCGCAGCCCGCCCCAGTTCGCGGACGCGCTCAGCCGGAGCGACGTCACACCGCGTCCCCAGCCAGCGACCTCGACTGTATTCCGATCGTCGGCGAACACCGCTCCAGCGGTGAGCTGATCCAGTTCGGCGACGACGGGGCCGCGCTGCAGCGTGAGCGTCGCACGTAAGAAGTGCTTGGGCACCCCGGCGAGCCGGTGGCCGTCCAGGGTGTCCGTGGTCGCGCCGTTGCGGATGCGATACTCCGAGAAGGTGTAGCTGGCGAAGGTATAGGCGCCCTGGAAGCGGAGCCAGCGCCAGGGCGATACGCCGGCGCCGGCCTCGATCCCGCGGTTCCTGACCTTGCCCGCATTCTGAAAAAAGGCGCGGCCGTCCGCTTCGCGCACCTGGATGATCGCGTCCGAGATCCGGCTGGTGAACGCCGCAAGGCTGTACTCCAGCGCGGTCCCGAGCTGTCCCCGCACCCCCAGCTCGAGGGAGACGGTGCGCTGTGGGCCGAGGTCGCTGTTGAAGCCGGCGGTCCCGTTGGACGTGTTGACCAGCTCGGTGGTGGTGGGCGACTCGAAGCTGGTCGCGAGGTTTCCGTAGAGCGTTGCCGCGGAGGCCGCCCGGACGCTCGCTCCCAGGCTGCCGCTGGCGTTCCGCATGATGCGCGCGCCGCTGTTGTCCACGCCGTCCGTGAGCAGGCGGTCCCTGACCCGGAAGGCCAGCCGGTCGTAACGCACCGCGGCGAGCAGCGCGACCCGCGCGCCCGCCTCCCAGTGCAGCTGCGCAAAGGGTCCGACCTCGCTGACGGTCTCCCGCTGATCGGCCAGCAGCTGGCCGGTCGGAACGCCGGCGTCGCTGCGCTCGTTCTGGCGGTCGTCGCGCATGGTCTGGGCGTCGAGTCCAGCGGTGAGCCGCAAGGCGGGTCCGCGGCCCAGCAGCGGCAGGGTCCCGCTCACCCGCACTCCGCCCACTCGGCGGTCGATGCGATTGTAGGTGCCGATGCTCGCGGAGGTCGGCGGCGTCGGTGGTGGCGTGGCCAGCGGATTCTTCAGGTCGCGCAGCAGTCCGAACGCGGTCGCGTCGAGTTCCCTGCCGCCGCCGTCGACCCAGTGGTATCGCAGCGCGAGCTGCTGCTGGGACACCTGCTTGTCGGCTCCGCGGAGAATATTGCTCCCCGCCGCGCTGTCGCGGGCCTCGGCGTACTCGGCCGCGGTGAGGGCACCGGGGTTTTCCGCGCGTGGCGCGTCGGAGGCGGCAAAGCGCACGCCGAGGCTGGAGCGCTGGTCCAGCGCCAGGTCCGCCTTTCCGGCGAACTGCCACGCCGTCGCGGCGCTGTGCTGGCGAAAGCCATCGGTGCTGAAGCGGGAGAGCGAAACCAGGGCACGAGTGCGGCCGCGCGCCGCCCCGGCCACGGATTGCCATTTCCGGGTACCGAAGCTCCCGCCGCTGGCCCGCACCCGCGCCTCCCAGGGCGCGCTCGGCGTTTCGGTCGCGAAGGCGAAGACTCCGCCGGAGGCGTTGCCGTAGAGCGCGCCGGCCGAGCCCGTCAGCACCTCGACGCGGTCCACCAGTCCCAGCTCGAGGTTGCTGAGCTGGGTCTGTCCGTCGGGGAGCGTCTGCGGCACGCCGTCGATCAGCACCTTGATGCCGCGCAGCCCAAAGTTGGCCCGGCTGCCGGCGCCGCGCAGCGAGACGCGCTGGTCGAGCGAAAAGTTGTAGCGGTTGAGCACCACGACACCGGGCAGGCGGCTGAGCGACTCGTCCAGCCCACTGGTGAGCTGCGCGCGCCGCACCAGCGTCCCCGCCACCACGCCGACGGCCATGGGAATGCGGGAGCGGGTCTCCTCGGCGCGGGTCACCCGCACCTCGAGATCCGGCAGCTTGGTGGTGTCGCGGCGCGTCAGCGTATCCCCCTGCGGGGCAACTGTGAGCAGGAGCAGCGCGAGTGCATTCATGGGCAAAAACATAGTACCTTCCCCCGCTGCAATGTCCCCCGTATCCAGCACACCCTCCCCCGATTTTGCCCGCCCGCCTTTTGCGGGGGCGCCGGAGGCACGCTTCGAGCCGGCGCCCGCGGACGGCGTCTTGCCGGAGGGTTTCTTCTCGACCTCGAACCTGCCGACCTATCTGCACGTCGCCTCGCGCTGGCTGATGCCCACGCGTCCCCGCATGGATGGTGTCCTGGTGCGCCGGGCGCCCGGCGTGGAGACCGTCGAGCCTCGCCTGGTCAAACAAGGCGAGCCGGTGGCCATGGGACTGGCGGAAGACGGCTCCGAGGGAATCGTGGTGTACGCAGCGGGGTTCCTGGGCGTCGCAGCGAGCCCCAACGAGTTTCGCTTCATGGCCACCGAAGTGAGCCGCGAGCGGCCGGTCAGCTACGATGCGATGGCGGAGCGGGTGGAGGCGGAGCGCCGCGCCGGCGGCTACCTGATCTGGGTGATCGGTCCCGCGCTGGTGCATGCCCGTTCCCGGGCCGACTTCGAGTGGTTCGCGCACCACGGATACGTGCAGGCGGCGCTGATCGGCAACGCCGTCGCCGTGCACGACATCGAAGCGGCGATCTACGGTACGACGCTCGGGATGACGGAGCGAGGTAAGCCGGCCGCCGCCGGCCATGGCCTCCACATGCGGGCCATCAACCGGGTACGCGCTGCGGGATCGATCGAGCGCGCGATCGAGAGCGGTTTGCTCGGGAGCGGGATCATGCACACCCTGGTCACCCGGCGGATCCCCTTCGTGATGGCGGGCTCCATCCGCGATGACGGGCCCCTGCCGGGCGTGATCACCGATGCGCTGGCCGCCCAGGACGCGATGCGCGCCCACACGGTGCGGGCCACCGGCGCGGTGCTGGTCGCCACGGCGCTGCACGCCATCGCCGTCGGCAACCTGCTGCCGGCCTTTCACACCCACCGGGGCTTCCCGGAGCCCCTGATGACGATTTGCGTCGACCAGACCGAGTTCGTGGTCAGCAAGCTCAAGGATAGAGGCACCCATCAGGCCTACGGCGTGGTCACCAATGCCCAGGATTTCATGCACGTGCTGCGATCCTACGTCGAGAAGTGTCGCGCCCAGTGAGTGTGCTCTCGAGTGAGCCCGGAGCGGGTCCCGGCTGGGAACGCCTCGCGGAGGCGCTGCGTTCCGCGATCCCGGTCGAGACACTCGACCGCATCTGGGCGTTCCGCGTGGTCCGGCGCGAAGGACAGGATTTCGGCACCGCGATCCTCTCTCGGATCGAGGGCGATCGGCGCCGGATCTATACCGCGCGCTTCGTGCTCACGGTCAAAGGGAAGAAGCGCGGCCAGTTCGAGTGGCTGCTCGACGAGGTGGGCAGCGGTCCGCTGGAAGCGCTGGATGAGCTGCTCGCGCTGGTCCCCAAGCGCGCGGATGACGAGGAGCCTCCGGCAGAGCTCGCGCCGGCCGCATGGTTCCCCCCGGAGCCCGCCGCGAGCCCGCCGCCATGAGCGATGCGCCCAGCCTCGGCATCCTGGTCGCGTTCGCCGGCGGCCTGCTGAGCTTTCTCTCGCCCTGCGTGCTGCCGCTGGTCCCGTCCTATCTCGGCTTCATCACCGGCTTCACCTTCAACGAGATGGCCGACCGGCGCCGCATCGCGATGCTGCACGCCCTGCTGTTCGTGCTCGGCTTCACGCTGGTCTTCATGCTGTTCGGCGCGAGCGCCACTGCGCTGGGCCGCGTGCTCAAGTACTACGAAGTCTGGTTCCAGCGGGTCGGCGGCGTGCTGATCATCCTCTTCGGGCTCTATTGTCTCGGGGTCCTGAAACTCGGCTTTCTCGATCAGGAAGCCCGGCTGCACCTGGATCGCAAACCGGTGGGATTCCTCGGCTCGGTGCTGGTCGGAATGACGTTCGCGGCGGGCTGGACTCCCTGCATCGGACCGATTCTCGGCGGAATCCTGGGGCTGGCTGCCACGGAAGGGAGCGTGGGCCGGGGAATGGTCCTGCTGGGCGCCTATTCGATGGGTCTCGCGGTCCCCTTTCTCTTCGCGGCCTTCGCGGTGGAGACCTTTCTCGACTGGTTCCAGCGTTTCCGCCACTACATGCGCTGGGTGCAGCGGGTCAGCGGGGTGCTGCTCATCGCCGTGGGCTTGTTGCTGGTTACCGGCGAGTTCACCCGCCTCGCCGGATGGCTGCAGAGCCTCACCCCAGGATTCCTCCGCAAATGGCTTTAGTAGTGCGATAGTTGCCCCGCGTCTCGTCTCCACTCCACTAGGCAGGATCACGCCCTTCCCTGATCCATTTTCACGCACAGCTCGAGTGAGCCCAGGAGGAAATGATGAGACAAGTGTTGAGCATCCTGGCCGGCGCCGCTGTGCTCGCGAGCTGCGGGCGCAAGACGGACGACTACGCGGCGGCCGACAGCACGGCGCGCAGTATCCAGTTGCCGCCCGCCGATTCGACCGCAGCACTCAATGACCGTCCGGCCCCGGCCCCCGCGCCGGCCCCGGTTCCGCCGCCGCGGCGCACTCCCCCTCCGAGCCCCG
>DATCWE010000265.1:0-24736 GCA_036566495.1 Gemmatimonadales bacterium
GCCCGAAACCCGTGTAGATCGCTTCGGAAGATCCTGCCTTCTTTTCGGCGCTGGCCAGCCGATCGGAATAACTCTCGAAGCCCAGCGGGTCTTTCGAACGGAGGTTGGCGTAGAACTCCCGCCAGGTGCCGGGATCGGTCAGCAGCTCGACATATTCTTCGGCCGTGAACCGGCGATGGTGGCCGCATTCTGAGCAGACATTGAGGGCCTTCTCGAACCGCTCCCGGATGTCCACATGGCCGCAGCTCTCGCAGCGTTCCCAGGCATCCTTGGGAATCTCCAGTTTGGTGCGCTGGGAGATCCTCGGCTTGCGCTCCTTCTTGAACCACGCCATCACGGCCATAGGCTTGAGGTGAAGGACACGAGCAGCGTCAATCTGGCGCAATAGCTCGCATCTCGCCAGACCTTGCCGCCTAAGTCCTTGTCACACATCGGCATACCCGCTAAGCCTCGAGTCCCAGGCCACCCGCAGAGCCAGCCCCATGGCAAGCCCCGTGGCCAGGATGAACGAGCCACCATATGAGAAGAATGGCAGCGGGATCCCGGTTATGGGCATCACGTTGATCGTCATGCCCACGTTCTCGAACAAGTGGGTGAAAAGGAGCCCCAGCACGCCAAAAACCACCAGACTGGAAAACGGATCGGTCGCGCGGCGCGCGATCCTGAGCAGAATCATGAACAGGACCAGGAAAAGGCTCAGCGCGGTCAGGACCCCGAGGAAGCCCAGCTCCTCCCCCACCACCGCAAAGATGAAATCGGTGTATTGCTCCGGCAGGAATGCCAGTCGTTTCTGGGGACCGTTGAGGAATCCGTTGCCGAACAATCCACCGGAGCCGATGGCCACCTTGGACTGGATGGCCTGATACCCGGCATGGACAGGATCGCTCTCCGGATTGAGATAGGTCAACAGGCGTTGGCGTTGATAGTCCTTGAGGCCATTCCAGATGAGGATGGCCACGACCCCCATCGCCGAGTTCACCAGGTAAATCAGCACCCCTTCGACCACATAGGAGCGCCACAGGACCAACAGCAGAAACAGGATGAGCATCCAGGCGCCCCACCACCGGGTGTCGGCGGCGAGCAACAGGCTGATCGCCGGGGAGGCCAGCAACAGCAGCAGGCGGGGCGACACGCCTGACCAGAACAGCATCGCGAACAGGATGCCGATGAAGACGATCGCACTGCCCAGGTCCGGCTGCCCCATGACGAGGATGAGCGGGACTCCGGCGATCAGACCCGGCACGACCAGCCGGCGCAGTGTGTGGGGCGGCTCCCGCAGCGAGGAGAGATAGCGGGCCAGCAGCAAGACCGTGGCGAGTTTGGCCAGCTCGACGGGCTGCCCGATCTTGTGCCCCGAGATGGCGAGCCAGCTCTTGCTTCCGGCGGCCGTTCCCGAGCCGGTGCCGATCAGCAGGGTCAGCACCAGCAGCAGGATGCCAAGGGCGTAGACGAACGGCGCGGCCCACTCGAGCAGGCGGAAGTTCACCCTGAAGACCACCGCGGCGGCCGCCATCGCGACACCGATCCAGACGATCTGCCGGGTCCACGCGTTGCGGGCCACGCTGGGCACGTCGGTTTGCCCCGCGGAATACACCATCAGCACCCCGAACAGCGCCAGCGCCAGCGCAACCAGGACCAGCGGACGATCGAGGCCTTGCCGTCTCATCGGGGGATCGTATCGGGGATCGCGATCGGCTGGGATACCGAGTCATCCACCACGGGCACCTTCACCCGGGCGCGGCCCATCGCGGGGTCGAGCTCGGTCAGGTAGCGCCGGATTACTTGCACCACGTACGGCGCCACCCCCGAGCCGTGCTCCTTGAACTCCATGATGCTGCCGACCACGACCTTGGGATCGTCGGCCGGCGCGTAGCCGATGAACCAGCCATGGTCCTTGCCGTGCGAGTTCTGCGCCGTCCCGGTCTTTCCCGCCACGTTGATCTCGCGACCGCCGCTGGCGGCCGCCGTACCGCTTTCGACTACCTTGGCCAACGCGGCCCGCAGGCCCTGCAGCTGCGAGGGAGTCAGCCCGAGCGAGCGACCGGGCGTCTTGGGCTGCTGGACCAGGTAGGGAGAATGGATGCTGCCGTCGCCCGCCAGGGCGGCATAGAAGCGCATCATGCTCATCAGGGACTGGTTGTTCTCTCCCTGCCCGATCGCGAGATTGAGCGTCACCGCATTGCTCCACCCCCTCGGCCCGTAGGCCCGGTCGTAATAGGCCGAGCTCGCGGGGAGGAATGGCTTCACCTCGCTGCCGAGATCGATCCCGGTGCGCTCCGAGAACCCGAGCTTGTTGCCATCCTCCAGAATGAACGGGAGCCCGAGCCGGAGTCCGAGCTGATAGAAGTAGGCGTCGCAGCTTCTGGCGATCGCGTCGGTCAGGTTGAGCGAGCCGTGCCCCTCCTTCTTCCAGCAGCGGAAGAAGCGATTGCCGTACTGGAAGCCGCCGCGGCAGGGCTCCGGCATGTGGGTATCGAAGTCGATCGCACCGCGGCGCAGCGCCATCACCGCCATCGCGAGCTTGAACGGCGATGCCGGGGGATAGGTCCCGCGGATGGCGCGGTTCATCAGGGGCTTGGCTTCGTCGTTGGTGAGGCCGGACCACAACTCCTGCCTGATCCCGCCGATGAACTCATTGGGATCGAAGCTCGGCGCCGAATAGAGCGCCAGGATCTGGCCGTCGGGGGTCATGGCCACCAGGGCGCCCCGGGTCTCGGGCAAGGCGGCCTTCCACAGGCTGTCGATGAACTCCTGCAGGCCCAGGTCGATGGTGGTCTTGATCAGCACCCCCGCGATCGGCGCCAGGGATGGAGAAGAGACTTCCTCCCGCACCATGCGGCCCCGCGCATCCACCTCGGTGTAGCGTACGCCGTCGATGCCGCGCAGGATCGAGTCATACTGCTGCTCCAGCCCGTCCCGTCCCACGATCGAGCCCATCCGCGATCCGGCGAAGCGCCCCTTCTTGAGCTCGTCCTCGTTCACCTCGCCGACGTAGCCCACCAGGTGCGCCACCGCAGCGCCGGCGCTGTAGATCCGCCGCGGCTCGGTCTGGATCACCAGGCCAGGCAACAGATAGCGGTGCTCCTCGAGCTTCGAGACGGTCTCGAAGCGCGCGCCGGTGAAGAGCAGGGTCGGCTGATAGGGGGCGCTCTGGAAGCGCCGCACAATGGTGCGCGCCTCCGCCGTGTCGAGGGGGACCAGGGTGGCCAGCCGGCCCAGTACCGCCCGGATGGAGTCGGCCGAAGGGGAGAAGAGCTTGACGGTATAGCCGGGAACGTTTTCCGCGATGACCGCATTGTTGCGGTCGAGGATCGCGCCGCGCGGGGCCAGCAGCGGTACCTGCCGGAGCCGGTTCTTCTCCGATTGCAGCCGGTAGTCCTTGACCTCGAGCACCTGGGCCCGGAAGAATGCGCCCGTCAGCAGGACGAACACGATGCCCAGCACGAGCTGTGCCTGTGCCGTGCGACCCCGCAGTCGATCCGCGCTGAGTCCGTTCATACTTCGATCCGGATGGCAAACCAGTTGCGGAACAGCAACAGGATGACGACTCCCGCCGCAGCCGTGGTGAGCGCCTGGAGCGGGGCCCAGACCAGCAATCCAGCCGACAGCTGCCCCGCGGGGGTCCCGCTCGCCAGCAGCATGAGGGTGTTGCGGAGCATGACGCCCGCGGCGAAGAGGCCCGCATTCACCAGCAGGTTATCGGGAAAAAAGACCGCTCTCCCCCACGCCGCGAGATAACCGACCACGGTATGGGCCAGCGCGCCCGCGCCGAAGCTTGCCGGCGTCAGCACGTCGTTGACCGTCCCCACGATGAACCCGGTGAGCGCTGCGATGCCCGGCCGGGCGCGGAGCGCGACCAGCATCAGCGCCAACAGCATGAAATCGGGCGCCGCCCGCCCATCCCACAGCCGGGGTCGGACATAGAAATGCAGCGCCGCAAGCAGCGCGAAGCCGAGGAGCAGCTGGCCCGAATCGCGCCGTTGGCTCACGGAGGCGAGTCGCTCGCAGAAGGGACCCGCAGCACCAGCACGTGCGCCAGGTGGCCCGGATTGGCCAAGGGCGCCAAGCGATAGATCCGCTCCCACCCCAGCTCCTCTTTGCGCACTCCCGCGACGCGCCCGATCGGGATCCCGCGCGGATACACACCGCCCAACCCCGACGTCAGCACCAGGGTCCCGGTCGCGACGGTGTCGCGATAGGCCACGCCGCGGAATTCCAGAAACGTCTCACTCGCCTCGGTGTTGACCGACGGCGCCACGATGCCCAGGACTACGCCGTCTTCAGTCGCGGCGCTTACCCGGAAATCCGGGTGGGCCCAGGTCATCGCCACCGTGGTCTTCCCGCCCACGCTGAGCAGCACGCCGACCAGCCCCTCGGGGGAAATCACCGGATCGCTCACCCGGATCCCCGTGCCCGCTCCGATCCCGAGAAGCAGGGTGCGGCCGTCCGTCGGCGCCGCCTGGTGCAGCACTTCCGCGGGCACCGTGACGCTTGAGGTCCGAGCCCGCAAGGCCAGCAACGCGCGCAGCCGCTCGTTCTCCGTCGCCAGCTCGCTCAGGGATTGGGAGGCCAGGATGGCGGAATCCCGCTCCGCCTGCAGCGCCTGAAAACGGGAGCGGCTGGTGCGGCCCTCGACGGCGCGCTGCTGGACCCACAACACCGGCGCCAGCGCCGTCTCACGCAATCCGTTGGCGAGGGAAAGACTCCAGCGCTCGGGCAGCACGAGCGCGCCTGCCGAGAGCACCAGACAACCGAGGAAGAGGAGGGTGTCGCTCCGTGAGGTAGCGCGGCCCGACGCTCGGTTCATGTCAGGAGGTGAGCACGCTCCGATACTTCTCGAAATCGTCCAGAATGCGGCCGGTGCCGCGCACGACGCAGGTCAGCGGGTCCTCGTCGAGATGTATCGGCAATCCGGTCTCCTGCTGGAGCAGCAGATCGAGCCCGCGGATCAGCGCCCCGCCGCCCGTCATGATGATGCCGCGATCCACGATGTCGGCCGAGAGCTCCGGAGGAGTGATCTCCAGCGCGCGGCGGACCGCGTCGACGATCTGCTGCACCGGCTCCTGAATGGCCTCGCGAATCTCGCTGGAATGCACCCGCACCGTTTTGGGGATGCCCGAGACCAGATCGCGGCCCTTCACCTCCATCTCCCGCTCTTCGCCGGTGGGATAGGCGGAGCCGATCTTGATCTTGATCGCTTCCGCGGTGGGCTCACCGATCAGCAGGTTGTAGTTCTTGCGCATGAACTGCACGATCGCCTGGTCCAGCTCGTCGCCGCCGGTGCGGATCGAGGTGTCGCTCACGATCCCGGAGAGCGCGATCACCGCGATCTCCGTCGTGCCACCGCCGATGTCGATCACCATGTTGCCGGTCGGCGTTTCCACCGGGAGCCCGACACCGATCGCCGCGGCCATCGGCTCCGCGACCATCAGCACCTGCTTGGCGCCGGCCGTCTCTGCGGAGTCGCGCACCGCACGGCGTTCCACTTCGGTGATCCCCGAGGGAACGCAGACGATCACGCGGGGTTTGACGCGGAAGATGTGCTTGTCGATGATGGTCTTGAGGAAGTAGCGCAGCATCTTTTCGGTCACGTCGAAGTCGGCGATCACGCCGTCTTTGAGCGGCCGCACCGCGATGATGCCGTCGGGTGTGCGCCCCAGCATGCGCTTGGCTTCGAGTCCGACGCCTTTGATCTTCCCGGTGGTGCGCTCGAGCGCGACAACCGAAGGCTCGTTCAGCACGATGCCTTCGCCGCGCACATAAATCAGCGTATTGGCCGTACCGAGATCGACCGCAATCTCGTTAGCGGGAAGCAGGTTTGCGAATTTCCAGGAATTAAATATCGACACCGTCGCACCGGGGTGGGACTAAGGCTATCCTAATGGCCTGCTTAGACTTCCACAAGCGGCCAAAGTTCGCCCCTAGCCGTGCACGCCGGTGCTCCCGAACCCTCCCTCTCCCCGACCCGTAAGTGGGAGAGTACTCACTAGCGTAAATTCGGCCGGTTCGACCCGCCCGACCACCATTTGGGCGATGCGCATCCCCCGCTGAACCTCGAAGGGCTCCGCCCCCAGGTTGATCAGGGCGATCTGGAGCTCGCCCCGATAGTCGCTGTCGATCGTGGCGGGAGTATTGGGCAGGGTGATGCCGTGCTTGAGCGCGAGGCCGGAGCGCGGACGGATCTGGATCTCGTATCCGGGAGGAATGGCGACCGCAAACCCGGTCCGGAACAGGCGGCGGGTCCCCGGGGCCAGCTCACCGGCGTCCGCGCTCGCGATGTCGAAGCCGGCGCTGCCCTCGGTGGCACGGCTCGGCAGCGGAAGCCCTTCGCCGTGGGGGAGACGGGCAATCTGGATGGTGAGCATCTCAGGTGGAGCCCCCAGCCCATCGCTCAAAGCACTGCATCCACCGCCACCAGCTCCAGCCCGAACGCCTCCGCCACGCCCGGATACACCACTTTCCCTTCCACGACGTTCAGGCCGAGCGCCAGCGCCTGGTCGTCCTTGCAGGCCTGCTTCCATCCTTTGCGGGCCAGTCGCACGGCGTAGCCCAGCGTGGCGTTGGTGAGGGCCAGTGTGGAGGTGCGCGGCACGCCTCCGGGCATGTTGGCCACCGCGTAGTGCAGAATGCCGTCCACGAAATAGGTCGGGTTCTCGTGCGTGGTCGGTTTGATGGTCTCGACGCAGCCGCCCTGGTCGACCGCCACATCCACGATCACCGCTCCAGGCTGCATCCGCTTGAGGTCGGCCCGGGTGACCAGGTGCGGGGCCTTGGCCCCGGGAAGCAGAACCGCCCCGATCACCAGATCGGCGCGCTCGATCGCATCCAGGATGTTGAAGCGGTTGGAATAGATGGTCTTCACGTTGGCGGGGAGCACGTCGTCCAGATAGCGTAACCGTTCCAGCGAGATGTCCAGGATCGTCACGTTGGCGCCCAATCCGGCCGCCATCTTGGCCGAGTTGATCCCGACCACCCCTCCCCCGATGATCGCGACTTTGGCCGGAGCCACGCCCGGGACACCTCCCAGCAGGACCCCCCGCCCGCCGTGGACTTTCTCCAGGTACTTGGCACCCTCCTGCACCGCCATCCGACCGGCGACTTCCGACATCGGGGTGAGCAACGGCAGCTCCCCACTGGGCAGCTGCACGGTCTCGTACGCTATCGCGATGGCGCCCGACTTGATCACGGCCCGGGTGAGCTCCTCGGCCGCAGCGAAGTGGAAATAGGTGTAAATGACCTGGCCGCGCCGCATCCGCGGCCATTCGACCGCAATCGGCTCCTTGACCTTCATGATCATCTCGGCAGCGGTCCAGACCTCCTCGGCGGTCTCCGCGATCTCGGCGCCGGCGGCGACAAACTGCTCATCGCTGAATCCGCTGCCCTGCCCCGCGCCTCGCTCGACGCATACGCGATGGCCCTGTCCGGTGAGCAGCTCGCACCCCGCCGGCACCAGGGCGATGCGGTTTTCGTTGGTCTTGATCTCCTTGGGCACTCCGATGATCACGACGCTCTCCCCGTTGATCCTGATTGCCTGATTGCCTGATTGCCTAATCGCCTACCGCGCCCCCCGGCCCCAAGCGCACTACGCACCATCGCTCCGGATCAAAATACTCCGCGGCAAGAGCGGCGATAGACTCGGTCGTAACCGCGTCGATCTCCGTCAGAATCTCGTCGAGCCGGCGATAGCGATCGGCATGCAGCACGGTCCCCGCGAGGCGGTGCATGCGGCTCGAGGGACTCTCCAACGCCAGCATGATCTGGCCTTTGAGCTGTCGCTGGCCGGCCGCCAGCTCCTCAGCGGAGAGGCCTTCCCGGGCGAGCCGGCTCAATTCTTCCCGGATGGCCCCTTCGGCGGCCGCCGCGCTGCCGGGATGGGTGCCCACATACACGCCGATCGTGCCGGCGCTCTGATACAGGTGGTGGAAGGCATAGACGGCATAGGCGAGGCCCAGCTCCTCGCGGATCCGCTGGAACAGCCGGCTGGACATCCCGCCCCCGAGCAGGTTGCTCAGGATGGCGAGCGCATAGCGGCGTGGATCGCGGGCATCGAAGCAATCGGTCCCGAGCACGATGTTGCTCTGCGCTGCTTCGCGGGTCTCCGAGAGGGCGACACCGCGCCGGGCCGGCACCGCGGCCACCGCGGCCCGCGCCGGCTCGAGCCCGCCTTCGAACCAGCCTTCCCGCTCCAGCACCGTCAGCAGCTGCTCATGGTCGACGTGCCCCGCGGCCGCGATCACGCAGTTGCCGCGATAGTAGCCGCTCCGGTGCAGCGCGGTGAGCGACTTCGCATCCAGCCGCGCGATGCTGTCAGGGCTCCCCAGGATCGAATAACCGTAGGGATGCTCGGGCCAGAGCGTGCGGGCGTGGAGCTCGAACACCAGATCGTCCGGGGTGTCGAGCATGCTGCTGATCTCTTCCAGCACCACGTTGCGCTCCAGCTCGAGGTCCTCCTCCCGCAACAGCGGATGGCGCACCAGGTCGGTGAGCACTTCCACCGCCAGCGGGACATCCGCGTCGAGTACGTGGGCCTGAAAGCTGGTATGATCGCGCGAGGTGTAGGCGTCGAGCGAGCCGCCACGGACTTCGAGCTCCTCGGCCAGCTGTTTCGAGCTGCGCCGTTCGGTGCCCTTGAAGACGAGGTGCTCCAGCAGGTGGGCGGCCCCCATGAGTTCCGGGGGCTCGTGTGCGCTCGCGGAGCGGACCCAGATCCCGACGGCGGCCGAGCGCACTCCGGGAAGCCGCTCCGAGAGCACCGTCAGGCCGTTGGGGGCTACCGACCGCAGCAGCCCTTCATCGAGGGGTTCCTGGTCCAACCGCGCCGTCAGCCGTTGGCGGTGAGCTGAGAGCCGTCGGCTACTCTTTGGGCAACAGCGCCTTGCGTGACAGCTTCATGCGCCCGCGGTCGTCCACCTCGAGCAGCTTCACTTGAACGATGTCACCCTTCTTGACGACGTCCTCGGTCTTCTCGGTGCGGCCGTGCTGCAGCTCGCTGATGTGCAGCAGCCCCTCGACCCCGGGGATGATCTCGACGAAGGCGCCGAAGGGCGTGGTGCTCTTGACCGGGCCCTCGTACACCCGTCCCACCTCGGGCTCCGCGACGATGGCCATGACCATCTCGCGCGCCTTCTGGCCGGCCTCACCGCCCACGGCGGCAATGGTGACCACACCGCTGTCCTCGATGCTGATCTTGGCGCCGGTGGCGTCCTGGATGCCGCGGATGGTCTTCCCCTTGGGACCGATCACGTCACCGATCTTGTCGGGCTTGATTTGAATCGTGAAGATCCGGGGCGCGAACGGAGACAGCTCCGCGCGCGGCGCCTCGAGGGCCTTCTTCATCTCCCCCAGAATGTGTAGCCGGCCCCGCTTGGCCTTCGCGAGGGCCTCTTCCATCAAGGCGAGATCGATGCCTGCGACCTTGATGTCCATCTGGATGGAGGTGATGCCCTGCTCGGTGCCGGCCACTTTGAAGTCCATGTCGCCCAGGTGGTCCTCCGAGCCGAGGATGTCGGTCAGGATTGCCACCTTGGCGCCCTCTTTGATGAGTCCCATGGCCACGCCGGCGCAGGGCGCCCGCAGCGGAACCCCGGCGTCCATCAGCGCGAGCGAGCCTCCGCACACGCTGGCCATCGAGGACGAGCCGTTGGACTCGAGGATCTCGGAAACCACGCGAAGCGTATAGGGGAAGCTGTCGAAGGCCGGCAGCAGCGGCTGCAGCGCGCGTTCCGCCAGGGCGCCGTGCCCGATCTCGCGGCGGCTGGTGCCGCGCATCATCTTCACCTCGCCCGTCGAGTAGGGAGGGAAGTTGTAGTGCAGCATGAAGGACTTGGTGGTTTCGCCGGCGACGTCGATGGAGTCGATGCGCTGCTCGTCGTCGCTGGTGCCCAGGGTGACCGCCACCAGCGCCTGGGTCTGCCCGCGGGTAAACAGGGCCGAGCCGTGCGCGCGGGGCAGCAGGCCGGTCTCGATGCTGATGGGGCGCACCGTATCGGGATCGCGCCCGTCGACCCGTTCGCCCTTGTCGAGCACCTGCGACCGCATGACGCGATACTCGATCTCTTCGATTTCGTGCGCGATTTCCCGGGCCCGATCGGGGAACTCGAGTGCCAGCTTGGTAACCACGTCCTTCTTGACCGAGGCAAGTCCGGCGGACCGCGCGGCCTTGTCCTTCGCGTTGATCGCCTTGGCCATGTCTTTCTCGACCAGGTCGCGAACCCGCTTGCCCAGCAGCTCGTCCGAGAGGGCCTGGGTCCACTCCATCTTCGGCTTGCCCTCCTTGGCGACCAGCTGCTCGGCCAGCGCCACCAGTTCGCGGATGCCCTTCTGCGCCACCTTGAGGGCATCCAGCATTTCGCTTTCCGACACCTCGAGGGCTCCGCCTTCGACCATGATGATCGAGTCGGCGCCGCCGCTCACCGTGAGGTCGATGCTGGAGAACTCGAGCTGGTGGAAGGTCGGATTCAGGATCCAGTTGCCTTCCATCCGGCCCACCCGCACCGTGGCGAGCGGCCCGTTCCAGGGGATCGTCGACAAGGACAACGCCAGCGAGGCGGCATAGGCGCCGAGAATGTCCGCGTCGTTTTCCTGGTCGGCGGAAACCACCGTGACGAAGACCTGGATCTCGTTCTTGAAACCTTCCGGGAACATCGGGCGGATCGACCGGTCGATGATCCGCGCCGCCAGGATTTCCTTGTCGGAGGGGCGGCCCTCCCGCTTCAGGAAGCCGCCCGGAATCTTGCCCGCGGCGTAGGTCTTTTCGCGGTACTCGACCGTGAGCGGAAAGAAGGGCAGCAGCGAGACGCTGGGCGAAACGGTAACGGCGGCCAGCACCATGGTGTCGCCGTAACGCACCGAGACCGAGCCGGAGGCCTGCTTGGCCAGTTTGCCGGTTTCGATCCGGAGCGGGCGCCCTGCGAAGGTGGTATCGATCGTGTGCACGTTGACTACCTTGGTTGAACGGTCCGCTTGCAATGCCAAGCGGGCGTCCCACGCTCTTGGCGGGACGCCCGCGCGCATCGGGGGCCGGCTAGTGCCGGAGTCCGAGCTCCTGAATCAGAGCGCGGTAGGTTTCGAGATCGGCGTTTCGGAGGTAGGTCAGCAGCCGACGCCGGGTCCCCACCATCTTGAGCAGGCCGCGCCTGCTGTGATGATCTTTTACGTGGGTCCGGAAATGGTCGGTGAGCGAGTTGATGCGCTCGGTCAGCAGAGCAACCTGGAGCCGGGCAGACCCGGTATCCTCGTCGTGGAGGCGGTACTTCGTCGCCACGCTTTGCTTGTCGTACGCCATGCCAGCTTATCCTCTTTTACATCCGTCTCAGTGAATACGTAAGCTCTAGGAATCCAATAAGATAAGCTCCCCTTTCGCCTCCAGCAACTGGCCTCCTCTTGCTGCCGCTTTAGCGCCCGCTGCGAGCCACGGCGGGGACACCCTGGGGCAGCGGCAAGGGAGCCTGCTCGGGCCAGACCCGAAACACCGCCCCCGCCTTGCCCCGCGCCTTCGCGCGGTACATGCAGGCATCCGCCATCGCGACGGCCGCGTCGATCGAGTCGGGGGGCGCCGCGAAGGTCACCGCACCAATGCTGAAGGTGACCTCCCAGCCCTCCCGGTGCATCCCCTCATCGAGCAGCGACAAGAGCTTGTTGACGATGGTCTCGGCCTGTTCCGCATCGCTTTCGGGCAGCAGCAGCGCAAACTCGTCACCGCCCAGCCGGGCCACGACGTCGACGCGCCGGGTTCCCTCCCGGAGGATCCGCGCCACGCGCTTCAACACCTCGTCGCCCACACCATGCCCCATGGTGTCATTGATCTTCTTGAAGTTGTCCACGTCGAGATAGGCGAGCACCCAGGACATGCCCTGCCTGCGGCTCCATTCGACCGCGCGGTCCAGGGCCCCGAAAAAGGCTCGCCGATTGGGAATCCCGGTGAGCGGATCCTCGCGCGCCAGGATCCGGAGCTCGACAGTCTGCTCCGCCAGCAGCGAGACCAGCCCGGAAATGAAGAGAAAGAAGAGCAGCTGTGCCGCGCTGTTCCACACCAGGTAGTGGGTCGCGGGCCCACGACTCAGCCACTCCAGCGCAATGCGGGTCACGGTGGTCAGGGCCGCGAACCATACCCCGGCCGAGCGCCCCAGATGCCACGCTACGGCAACGATGGGCGGCAGGTAAAACACCGCGATCTCAATCCCTTCGCCCGCGCGGTAATCGAACCACGCGACCAGCGCCGTTACCAGCAGACTCCCGGCCAGGATGGCCCAACGGGGGACTCGGCGCAGAGCCGCGTTCATTCGAATCAACATTGTCAAAGAGTAATAAACGATTCAGGGCTCGCGCGGCAGCACACCCTGCGCGGCAAGGTCTTGCAGGCGAATGGGAATGCGTCCAAAGCGTCGAATTTGTCGACAGAAAAGCGTCCCGGATGGACTTCCCGGCCCGCTGGTGCAACGCTCCACGACCTGGGTGTGTCTATATCACTGACTTTGTCACCATAATGAGGCCCCTTGGCATCCCATCTCGGCGAGTTCGAGCAACTGGTGTTGCTGGTCCTGCTTCGGCTGGGCGAAGCCGGCTATGGCGTCTCGGTCCGGGAGGAGCTGCAGCGCCACGGCGGCCGCAGCGTGAGCCTGGGCACCGTCTACAAGACCCTGCTGCGCTTGGAGAGCAAAGGACTGGTGACCGCCCATGTCGGTGAGCCCACGCCGGAGCGCGGCGGTCGCCGCAAGAAACATTACGCCCTCACCGCCGCCGGCCGCCGCGCCCTGATGCGCTGCCTGGTGACGTTGCGAAAACTCAGTCAGGGACTCGCTCCCCTCTGGGAGGCGCCGTGAATCCCCTGCGCTGGCTCGCCGCCCTGCTCCCCCCGGGCGAGCGCGAATTCGTGCTCGGCGACCTCGAGGAGGTCTACGGCAAGGCCGGCACGCTGCGGCACACCCGCGAGCTGCTCAAGGCGGTGGTCGCACTCCGCCGCGCCAGACCGCGGAGCCGTCAAGCTTCGTCTTCTACACCCCGATCCGGAGACTCACTCGTGCAAACCCTGCTCTCCGATATTCGTTACGGACTGCGCCAGCTGCTGGGCAGTCCCAGCTTCACCGCGCTGGCGGTGCTGACCCTGGCCCTCGGCATCGGGGCGACGACGGCCGTGTTCTCGGTGATCAATCCGGTGCTGCTGCGTCCGCTCCCCTACCCTCATCCGGAGCGACTCATGACGGTCTCGGAGCTCGGCGATGACGGCGAGGGGACCAATACGGGCTACGCCACTTTCCTGGACGTGCGACGGCTGGCCACCACCTTCGATGCCATCGCGGTCATGAGCTCCTGGCAGCCAAGCCTGCAGGGCGGCGCGGAAGCGGAGCGACTCGATGGTCAGCGGGTTACCCGGGAATTCTTCTCGGTGCTGGGGGTGCGCCCCGGACTCGGCCGGGACTTCACCCCCGCCGAGAATATCCGCGGGCAGCACCACGTGGTGATTCTCTCCCATGGGTTGTGGCAGCGCCGTTTCGGCGGCGATCCGTCGCTGGTCGGACGTCCGATTACGCTGAACGGCATCGCATACACCGTCATCGGCATCATGCCGGGCAGCTTCGAGAGCCTGCTCTCCCCGACGGCGCAGCTCTGGGCACCGCTGGCCTATGAGACCGACTTGCCCTGGGCATGCCGCACCTGCCGGCATCTCCGGATGGTGGGTCGCCTCAAGGAAGCTGTCGAGCCGGAGCGAGCCAAGCGGGAGCTGGACCTGATCTCTGCCCGGATGGTCGCGGAACATCCCACCGAATACTCCAGGCCCGGAATGCTGGTGGTCCCGCTGCAGACCCGGCTCACCCGCGACGTGCGGCCGGCGCTCCTGGCGGTGCTGGGCGCGGTGGGATTCGTCCTGCTCATCGCCTGCGCCAATGTCTCGAGCCTCCTGCTGGGCCGCGCGATGCAACGCGAGGGGGAGTTCGCCATCCGCAGCGCACTGGGAGCCGGGCGCCGCCGCGTCGTGCGCCAGCTACTGACCGAAAGCGTCCTGCTCGGGCTGCTGGGAGGTCTCTGCGGCGTGCTGCTGGCATGGTGGGGCGTCAAGGGTCTCACCGCCCTGGGGTCCGCCAGCCTGCCGAGGCTTCAGGCCATCCGGATCGACCTCGGCGTGCTGGCATTCAGTGCGGCGCTCTCGCTGAGCTCGGGACTCCTCTTCGGGCTCATCCCCGCCCTGGCAACGGCACGGCCGGATCTGTTTACCGCGCTGCGCCCCGGGGGGCGCCACACGGGCCAGAAGCGTCGCCGCGTCGCGCGAGCAATCCTCGTGATGGGAGAAGTGGCGCTGGCGCTCATGCTGCTGGTCGGCGCGGGCCTGCTGCTGCGCAGCCTGCAGCGACTGTTGGACGTCGATCCCGGCTTCGAGCCAAGACAGCTGCTTACGATGGAGGTGCAAACCACCGGCCCCCGCTACGAGAACGACGACGCGGTGCGCGCCTTCTTCGTGCGTGCCCGGGAAGCCATCCGGGTCCTGCCGGGAATCGAGCAGGCCGGCTGGACGAGCCAGCTCCCGCTGGGCGGAAACTTCGATCGCTACGGGGTGACGATCGAAGGGAAGCCCCTGCCCAATCCCGCCGATGCGCCGTCGGCGGACCGGTACGCCGTCTCGCCAGGGTACCTGGAGGCCATGCGGATTCCGCTCAAGCGGGGACGCATGCTCAGCGCCGACGACGCGCGAGACCACCCCGCCGTCGTTCTCATCAACGAATCGTTTGCCAGGCAGGATTGGCCCGGGGGCGACCCGCTCGGCGTCCGGGTGCAGATTGGAGGTCCCCAAGCGCCCTGGCGGACCATCGTCGGGGTGGTGGGCGACGTCCACCATGTGAGCCTCGACGAGCGGCAGGCTCCCCAGATCTACGACCCGGAAGCGCAGTGGCTCGGCGCCGACGGTGCCATGGTGCTCGCCGCGCGCACCCGAGGTGAGCCCGCCGCCATGGCGGCTGCGGTCCGCACGGCGATCCGCTCGGTCGACGGCGATCTGCCCATCCTGCACGTCGCCACCATGCAAGCAGTCGTGGCCAACACGGCCGAGCAGCGGCGCTTTGCGTTGGTGCTGTTCCAGGGATTCGCGCTGGTGGCCCTTCTGCTCGCCGGGGCCGGCATCTACGGTGTGCTGGCGAGCAGCGTCACCGCGCGGACTCGGGAAATCGGAATCCGCTCGGCGCTGGGCGCCTCGCGAAGCGGTCTGCTCCGCCTGGTGATCAAGCAGGGGCTGCTGCTGACGCTCGCGGGGATGTCGGCGGGGGTCGTGGGCGCGCTCCTGCTGACCCGCTTCCTGCAGGGACTGCTCTTCGGAGTCGGGGCGCAGGATCCGCCGACGTTCGTGGGCGTGGTGGCGGTGCTGGGAGTCGTCGCCCTGATCGCCTGCCTCGCCCCGGCGCTGCGGGCGACGCGCGTCAGCCCGCTGGAAGCGCTCCGCTCGGAGTGAGCCGGGGGGCCCTGCCGGCTTTACAGCAACCCTAACCCGCGGCGAATGTCGTTCGAGAACGCGAGCACCATCAGCAGCGCGAGCAGGATGAGACCGACGAAGGTGAGCCGTTCGCGCAGCTTGGGCGAGAGCGGGCGGCGCAGCACGCCTTCGCCGAGCAGAAAGAGGAATTGCCCGCCGTCGAGCACCGGAATCGGCAACATGTTCAGAACCGCGAGATTCACCGAGATCGTGGCCATGAACGCCAGGAAGGCTTCGATGCCGAGCTGGGCGGACTGTCCGGCGGCGATTCCGATGGCGATCGGGCCACCGATCTCCCGGGTGGAAACCCGGCCGCTGAACATGCCGCGCACCAGTCGCACGATCTGCGTCGAGACGGCGAGCGTTTGGCGCCCCCCGGCCAGCGCGGCCTGTCCCAGCGTCAGCGGGCGATGGTTCTGCGGCACGGCGGGTCCCAGCCGCAGCTTGCCGACCTTGTGGATCCCGCTGCTGTCCTTGACCATGTCGGTCAGCGTATGGGCCATCAGCTCCTTGCGGCCGTCGGGCCGGCCGACGGTCAGGCTCAGGTCCGCATCGGGCTTCGACTCGACCAGAGCGACGACATCGAGCCACTGGACGACCGGCTGGCCGTTCACGCTGATCAGCGTGTCTCCTGAACGCACGCCGGCGCGCGCCGCCGGCCCGCCGGGAACCACCTCGCCCATGATCGGGGGGATGAACGGCTGCAGCGCCTGCACCGCGGCCAGTCGCGCTTCCAGGGCATCGCGGTGCAGTCGCACGGTGAGGCCGGGCTTGCCCTCGAGTTCGACGCGAAACGAATCGGCGGACGTAGAGAGAAAGGTCTCCTGAATCTCGTCCCAGGAAGCCACCGGACGAGCGGCGATTCGCACGATGCGATCACCCGGTGCCAGCCGGCTGAGCTCCTCCGCGCCGGCCGGCAACGTCGCTGCGACCGCGCCGACGCGGGTGATCGGCACGACCGTCTGGCCATTGGCGAAATTGAGCCCGAAAAAGACCAGCCAGGCGAAGAGCGTGTTCATCGTGACGCCCGCCAGAATCACGATGATGCGGACCCAGACTGGCTTCGCCTCGTAAACGCGGTCGGGGGGGACGCTCGCGCTGGCCGGTCCCCCCTCGAGCGTGGCAGCCGCCGGGTCTTCCTCCCGGCTGGCCATTTTGACGTAGCCACCGATCGGGAGCCAGGAAATCGCGTATTCGGTTTCTCCCCGCCGCCAGGTCAAGGCGCGTACGGGCTTGCCCATCCCGAGCGAGAAACGGTGCACGTAAATGCCCGCGGCCTTGGCCGCGAGAAAATGCCCGAGCTCGTGCACGAAGATGAGCACGCCGAGCACGACGATGAGCGCGAGAATGCTGAGCAGAGCGCTCATGCCGCCAGCCGCTCCGCCACCGCCCGGGCTCCGCGGTCCGCCGCCTGAACGATCTCGAGGGAGCTCGCGGAGCCCACCTCATGCTGCGCCAGGGTCTGCTCGATCACCTCGGAGATCCTCCCGAAGGAAATGCGGCCAGCCAGGAACGCGGCCACCGCGACCTCGTTGGCCGCATTGAACGCCGCCGGCGCCGTGCCGCCGGCCCGGCCCGCCTCGACCCCCGCACGAAACGCCCGGAACACTTCGCCGCGGAGCGGCTCAAAGGTGAGGGCGCCCGCTGCGACGGGATCGAAGGCACGGACCGCGACATCCTCCAGCCGCTCCGGATGGGTCAGCGCGTACAGAATGGGCAGCTCCATCGAAGGGAATCCCAGTTGCGCCAGCACGCTGCCGTCGCTGAACTCCACCAGAGCATGCACGATGCTCTGCGGATGGACTACCACCTCGACCCGGTCGTAGGAGAAACCGAACAGGTGATGCGCCTCGATGACTTCCATGGCCTTGTTGGCGAGAGTCGCGCTATCCACACTGATCTTGTTGCCCATCCGCCAGGTGGGGTGGTTGAGCGCCTCGGCGATGCTCGCCCGCCGCAGCCGCTCCGGCTCCCAATCCCGGAAGGGTCCCCCGGACGCGGTGAGAATCAGCCGGCGCGTGGCACCCTCTCTTCCCGTAATGCATTGCAGTACCGCGCTGTGCTCGGAGTCGACCGGCACCAGCTCGCCTCCGCCTTCCCGGGCGGCCGCTCGAACCAGCTCACCGGCCACCACCAGCGACTCCTTGTTGGCCAGTGCGACGCGCTTCCCGGCGCGCAGCGCCGCGAGCGTGGCGGCCAGTCCGGCAAATCCGACCACGGCGTTCACCACGATCTCGGCGTCCGGATGGGTGGCCGCCTCGAGCAGACACGCCGGCCCGTTCCCGCTGACCAACCCCGCGAAGCCCGGTTGCCACTCCGCGATCTGTTCAGCCAGTAGCGTCGCGTTGGACCCCGCCGTGAGCGCGACCAGGCGGAAACGATCGGGATGCCGGCGCAGCACGTTGAGCGTGCTGGTACCGATCGAGCCCGTCGAGCCCAGCACCACGACGCCCTGCACTCAGAGCACCCCAAACGCGCGATACAGCACCACGGCAACCGGGAGCACGAAGTAGAGTGAATCGAAGCGGTCCAGCACGCCACCGTGGCCGGGGATGAGCGCGCTCGAATCCTTGACGCCGGCTTCGCGCTTGAAGAGCGATTCCGCCAGATCACCCACCTGGGCCACGACCGAGAGGACGAGCCCCATCACCGCGGCGTGCACCAGGGGAAATGCCCGCCCGGCGGGCGCCAGCGCCAGCGGCACGAACAGCACGGCGGCCAGCACCCCCCCGACCAGCCCCGCGACTCCTCCGGAGCGAGTTTTGCCCGGACTCACCGAAGGCCAGAGCTTGGGGCCGCCGAACGTCTTGCCTCCCCACATGGCGAAGCTGTCGCAGAGCCAGGTCACGGCCAGCGGAAACAGCACCAGCCAGGTGGCGCCCCAGGAGCGATCCGGGCCGCCTCCAAACCGGATCAGCAGCAAGGCGGACGGGAGCAGGCCGCAATAGATCGGCCCCAGCAGGGTCACTCCGGCAGCCGCCAGCGGGCGATCCTGTGGCCCGCGCCGGAGCAGCACCGCGGTGAGCACGACGACCGGGAGCAGGATGGCCGCCAGGGGCCACGGGATCCAGAGCCAGATCGGCGCCAGCAGGCCCGCCACGAATGCCTCGAGAGAGTTCAGCCGCTCCGTCAGCGGGCCCGCCACGGCCCAGGTGACCAGCGGCACCAGCACGGCCAGCAGCATTCCCAGCCATCGCAGCGGCCGCGTCCCGCTGCGCTCCGCCAGGTCGAAGAGCTCGCGAGCGCCCAGCGCGGCAATCAGGCAGACCAGGGCTACCAGCACCAGCCCGCCGTACCACACCACCGCCACCGCGAGGGGGATACCGATCGCGGCGACCATGACGCGCTGAACCTGGTTGTTCACGAAGGCGTCGAGACGCGTCCGAACCGCCGGTCCCGCCGCTGAAAATCGAGAATCGCTTCGAACAGGTGCCGCCGCGTGAAGTCGGGCCACAACACCGCCATCACGTGGAATTCGGCGTAGGCGAGCTGCCAGAGCAGGAAATTGGAGAGCCGGTGTTCGCCGGAGGTCCGGATCAGCAGGTCGGGGTCAGGCACGCCCGCCGTATACAGCCGCCGGGCAAACGCCGTCTCGTCGATTTCGGCGGGGGTGAGCCGCCCCGCGGCAACCTCCTCCGCGAGCTGGCGGGCCGCGCGGGTCAGCTCCGCGCGCGACCCGTAGGAGAGGCAGATATTGAGGGTGAGGCTGGTCCCGGAGGCGGTCTCCGCTTCAATCGCCTCCACCGCGGCGCGGGCGACCGGCGTCAGCCGCTCGAGCTCGCCCAGGACCCGTACGTTGACCCCTTGGCCGCTGAGCTCGGCCCCTTCCTTTTCGACATATTCGACCAGCAGGGCCATCAGCGCGTCGATCTCCTCGGCGGGCCGGTGCCAGTTTTCCTGGCTGAAAGCGAAGAGCGTGAGGGTTTCCACGCCGGCCTGCCGGCACCCCTCGACGCATTCGCGCACCGCCGTCATCCCCGCCTGATGCCCCGCGGAGCGCGGCAGCCCGCGCTTGCGCGCCCAGCGCCCGTTGCCGTCCATGATGACGGCGACGTGCGCCGGCACGCCGCCGTTGATCCGGATACGACCCAGCAGCTCTTCCGCGGAGGTGGTCACACCTCCATGATCTCCGCTTCTTTGGCGTGAATGAGCCCGTCGATCTGCTTGATGTGCTCGTCGTGGGCCTTCTGCACCTCTTTTTCCGCCCGGGTCTTCTCGTCCTCGGAAACGTGCTCGACCTTTTTGATCTTGTGCAGCGCATCGGTGCGACCATGCCGTACCGCGACGCGTCCCTCCTCCGCGAGCTTGTGCACCACCTTGACCAGGTCGCGGCGGCGCTCCTCGGAAAGAGGCGGCAGCGGAATCCGGATGAGGTTTCCCGCCGTGGCCGGGTTGAGCCCCAGATCGGATTCCCGAATGGCCTTATCGATGGCCTGGCTGAGCGATTTGTCGAAGGGCTGCACCGTCAGCAGCCTCGGCTCCGGTGCAGCCACCAGACCGACCTGGTTCAGCGGCACGTGGTTGCCGTACGCCTCGACGCGAATGGCATCGAGCAGGGCCGTAGTGGCCTTGTTGCTGCGCAGGCCCGACAGCTCGCGCTTGGTGCTGTCCACGGCCTTGTGCATGTGCTCGCGGGCGAGCTTGACGATTTCGGGGATGCTGGCGGCAGCGCTCATCGGACGATCGTCCCCACCCGTTCGCCCGCGAGCACGCGCCCGATGGCGCCCGGCTGATTGATGTTGAACACCACGATCGGCAACTGGTTTTCTTTGCAGAGCCCGAACGCGTTGGCGTCCATCACGGCGTAGCTCTTGACCAGGGCTTCCTGAAAGGACAGCTCGGGGATGAATTGGGCGGTCTTGTCGCGCTTGGGGTCCCCGGTGAACACCCCGTCCACACTGGTCGCCTTGAGGATAACCTCGGCCTCCATCTCGAGCGCCCGCAGCACCGCCGCGGTGTCGGTCGAGAAGAAGGGATTTCCGGTTCCGCCGGCAAAGATGACCAGGCGGCCCTTTTCCAGGTGCCGCATGGCCCGGCGACGAATATAGGGTTCCGCCAGCGATTCCATGCGGATCGCGGTGAGCACCCGGGTCTGCACCCCCACGCGCTCCAGGACGTCCTGGAGCGCCAGGGCATTGATGATAGTGGCCAGCATCCCCATGTAGTCGGCGGAAACCCGGTCGAGTCCCTCGGCGCTGGCGGCGGTGCCGCGGATGATGTTGCCGCCGCCCACCACCAGCACCGGATGGATTCCCTGGCCGTGGACTTCCTTGATCTGCTTGGCCAGGGACTCCACCACCCCGTAGTCGAGGCCGACGCCGCGCTCTCCGGCGAGTGCCTCGCCGGAGATCTTGAGCAAGGCGCGACGATAGGCCAGCGCCATCTCAGGCTTCCCCGACCTTGAAGCGAGCGAACGCCTTCACGGTTACGGGTCCCCCGAGCGTCTTGGCCGCCTCGGCCACCAGGGCCGCGATCGTCTTGGCCTCGTCCTTCACAAAGGCCTGGCCCAGCAGGGTTCGCTCCGCCACGAACTTGCGCAGCTTGCCCTCCACGATCTTGGCGCGGATCTGCTCCGGCTTGCCCTCGGCCGCCACCTGCTCCTCGGCGATGCGACGCTCCCGCTCCAGCGATTCGGCTGGAAGGTCCGCGTCGCTGATGCCGACCGGATCGGCCGAAGCGATGTGCAGTGCGAGCTCGCGGCCCAGCGCATCCAGCGCCTCGCCCGCCGGACCCTCGAGCTCGATGAGGGTACCGACCTGCCCATTGTGATGCAGGTACCCCTGCACGGTGCCCTTCTCCTGGCGGAAATGGGCCACCCGCTTGAGCGCCATGGCCTCGCCCGTGGTGCCGGCGAGCTGCTTGACGGTCTCCGCCACGCTCTTGGCGCCGAAGGGCTGCGCGTCGAGCACGCTGCCCGGGTGCACGCCGAGCGGGGCATGCACCGCCGCGTGGACGCCGAGCTCGCGGGCGAGCTGAACGAAGCCTTCGGTTCGCGCGACGAAGTCGGTCTCGCAGTCGAGCTCGATCATGGCGAGGTCGGTGCCCAGGTTTTCGGCGGAGATCACCACCAGGCCCTGCGAGGCGGTCCGGCCACCACGCTTCTCGGCCTTGGCGATCCCCTTTTTGCGGAGGATCTCCGCGGCGCGGTCCATGTCCCCGCCGGCCTCCTCGAGCGCCGCTTTGCAATCCATCATCCCCGCGCTGGTTCGCGCGCGAAGCTCACTGATCTGCTTGGGAGAAACCGCCATCGTGCTCATTGCCTCACATCCTTGTTGAGATTACAGCAGCACATCGCTCACAACTACTAATGGTAGCTGTACCTACTAAACCGCCGCGCACAGCCGAGGGGGCCATGGCGCGGCGGGTGGCGACCGGCTCGGGAATCTGCCCGGCTCAGGCGCTCGCCTCGCCGGCCGCCGTCGGCGCCGGCTCAGTGGCCTCCCCTTCGTGCTTCAGGCGCGCGGCGATGGCCTCGGGTTTGGGCCGCCGCTTGCGTCCGCCGGTGCGGCGCCGGCGCCGATCGCCCTCGGTATCGCCTTCGCTGCCGCCATCGGTGCTGTAGGTCTCGGCGTCGTCGTGCTCGGCGGCCTCACGCACCGGAACCTGCTGGCGGGCCTCCCTGATTACGTCGCACAAGGCCTTGGTGATGAGGCCGACGGAGCGGATCGCATCGTCATTGCCCGGAATCGGCACGGTAATAACATCCGGATCCGCGTTGGTGTCGACGATAGCCACCACCGGAATTCCCAGCTTATTGGCCTCCAGGATGGCGATCCGTTCCTTCTTGGCGTCCACCACGAAAAGCGCCCCGGGCAACCGACTCATGTTCTTCAGGCCTTCGAGGTTCCGCGAGAGCTTCACGCGCTCCCGCTCGAAGAGCAGCTTTTCCTTCTTGGTGTAGCTGTCGAAGTCGCCCTCGGTGCTGCCCTGCTCCAGATCGCGCAACCGCCGAATCTGCTTCTTGATGGTCGAGAAGTTCGTCAGCGTTCCACCCAGCCAGCGCTCCGTCACATAGTGGCAGACGGCGTTCTGCGCGTCGCTCTGCACCAGGGCCTTGAGCTGCTTCTTGGTACACACGAAGAGGACGTTGTCTCCCTTCAGCACCACGCCGCGCAAGAGTTCCTGCGCCTTGTGGATCTGCCCGAGCGTTTTCTGGAGATCGATGATGTAGATCCCGGAGCGCTCGGCGAAGATGAACCGGCGCATCTTCGGATTCCAGCGCCGGGTCTGGTGCCCGAAGTGAACGCCTGCCTCGAGGAGGTCCTGCACCTGGGGTTGATCCATGCGACTGCCGTGTGTCCTTCCGTCTTGGGTTGTGTCGTCCATCGCGTTCGTCCGACCGTCCGACCCGTTCAGGGCACCCAGACGAGCGTCCCGCGATGTGTGAGTTCGGTCGGCTCGACCGCCTATCGCTTGCTGAACTGGAAGCGCTTCCGCGCCCCCGGACGGCCCGGCTTCTTGCGCTCCACCGCGCGCGGATCGCGCGTCAGCAGCCCGCCGGTCCGCAGCTTCGGACGGTGCAGCGAATCGGCCAGCACCAGCGCCCGCGCGATTCCCATGCGCATCGCGCCCGCCTGCCCCGACTGCCCACCGCCATCCACGTGCGCCTTGACGTCGAACGCGCCCAGCGTGTCGGTCGTCGTGAAAGGTTGCTGGATGTGCTGCACCAGCGAGGGCCGCGGGAAGTAATCGCCCAGGGTGCGCCCGTTGATCTCCCACTTGCCGGTGCCCGGCGTGAGGTAGACCCGGGCCACGCTCGTCTTGCGCCGGCCCACCGCATGCCAGCGGAATTGATCTTCGTTCATGCACTCACCTTGACGGCGAAGGGCTTCGGCTGCTGGGCGACGTGGGGATGCTCAGCGGCGGCATAAACCTTCAGCTTGAGCCGCAGCCGCTGGCGAGACAGCGAGTTCTTGGGCAGCATGCCGAAGACCGCCTTCTCGATGACCAGCTCGGGCTTGTGCTCGAGCAGATCGCGCACCGGAACGAAGCTCTCGTGCCCCATGTACCCCGAGTGCCCGAAATACTTCTTCTGCTCGAGCTTCTTGCCGGTGAGCTTCACCTTCGCGGCGTTGACCACCACCACGAAATCCCCGCCATCCATATGGGGCGTGAAGGTGGGCTTGTGCTTGCCGCGAATCAGCTGGGCGATGGCGCTGGCGAGCCGTCCGAGGGGAACCCCCGTCGCATCGACCACGTGCCAATCGTGCCGGATCTCCGCCGGCTTTGCGGAATACGTGTTCATCGATCCTGTCTGCGTTCGGTTTTCATTCCGACAGAGCTTTGCAAGATAGCGGTTCGCAAGAGGTTAGGTCAAGCCCATCGGGTCGCTTGGAAGCCGCCCTGGCACCCCGGCGTTTCGGGCCACCCGAGGGGCCAGGATGCAGGCTGGTTGGGGCTCCATTCGGGCGGTAGGTTACACGAACCTCGCGGTGTCCCGCACCGAACCCAAGTCGAACCTCACAGCCGCCCGGCAGACCCACATGGACGTCCCGGTAACTCATGGAGACGTTGGGAATCGCTCCGGCTCGCCCGGTCCTCCGACCGAACTGGCCGCGGCGGAATGGGATCGGCTGCGCGCCGGGATCCGGATCATGGCGCTCTCGGCGTTGCGGGACGCGGAGAGCGCCGAGGAAGTCGCGCAGGAAAGCGTCACGCGGATCATCCAGGCCCTCCGGGAGGGACGGCTTCGGGATGTCCAGCGCCTGGGCGCCTTCGCCCGCTCGGTGGCGCACCACGTGATTGTGGATCTCTTGCGGGCGCAGCGGAGGCTCGTGCGGCTCGAAGGGCCCGAAGGCGACCTGCCCGGTCCGGAGCCGGATCCCCTTGCGGCGCTCACCTCCGCGGAACAGTCCGCGCGGATCGCCGCAGCCCTGCAGCGCCTGGCCGCGCCCGACCAGGAGGTCCTGCGGCTCTCCTTCGTGGAGGGCCTCACGCCGCAGGAGTTGGCCCGCCACCTCGGGCAGCCGGGGACCAGGATTCGCAAGCGGAAGGAGCGGGCCCTGCAGCGGTTGCGCTCGCTGCTGGTGGAGCAGGAAGGTCACGAATCGGTCCGCCCGGCGACTAGGCTAGCGGAGCTTCGCTCGCCAGCCGCTCGCGCGGGAAGGCCGGAATGACGCCGATGCTCAAATGTGACGCAGTCGCCGATTTGGCCCTGGTGGAGCGCTACCTCGCGCACCGTCTGAGCGCGGCGGAGCGCGAAGAGTTCGAGGCGCACTTCCTCACCTGTGAACGTTGCCAGCAAGCCCTCGCCCTCGGCGCGGGGATCCGCGCCGCCTG
>DATCWE010000272.1:0-7896 GCA_036566495.1 Gemmatimonadales bacterium
GGTCATGCGAGCCCGGTTGGCTGCCAGCGCGCGACTGTGGTGCCCCAGTCTTCCGAGGTGAGCAGCAGGTGGGCGCGCATCACGGCGAGCGCGCTGAGCTGGCCCGGCAGCCCACCGCCGGCGCCCAGGCTCTGTCGCAGCTCGTCGAGCATCGCACCAGCCGCACCGTAGCGACCCTGCTGAATCAGTCCGTACACCAGCCAGCTGGTGTAGTGCCCCGGTACCGCCGCGGTGAGGGCTACCGCAACCCGGTTCTGTGCTACGACGTCATCCCACATCCCCATCGCGAGGAAAATGTGGGTCGTCATGTGCTGTGCGTGCGCGGCATCGGGAGCGATTCGGATATACGCACGCGCCGCCGCCAGTCCCAGTGGCGCGTGAATCGGGTCGTCGTAGGCATGAATCAGGTAATGCGCCGCCCCGGGATGATTCGGATTGGCGCGGAAGACCGTGTCCGCAAACACCGCCGCGCGCAGATACGTCGTGGTGTCGCGAATGCCCTGGTTGAGCCCCAGCAGCGCAAGCGCGTAGAACGCTTTCGCCTCCAGATCCTCGGGATTCTCGCGGACCAGGCGCTCCATCGCGGCGGCGAACAGCGTATCGCGCTGGGGTTTCGACCCGGTTCCGTAGAGCGCCTCGACCGCGGCGAGATACCCCTGCTCCCGCGCCGTCGCGGCCTTGGCTCGGCGCGCCTCGGGTGTGGGGCCGAGCCGCTCCAGCGCTCCCCGTCCCGAGCTCACGTCCTGCTCGTTCCACACCGGGTGGGTGTAGGTCATTGCCTCGCCCCAGTAGGCGAGGGCGAAATTAGGGTCCAGGGCCTGGGCCGCGCGAAAGGCCCGCTCCGCGCTGCGGTATTCGAAGCTGTGGAGATAGAGCACGCCACGAAGGAATTCGGCCTGGACCGGAGGGGGGGCCGAGGTCGGAAACACGATGGTGCCCAGATGGGGCGCGGCAGCTCCGCCCTGCCCGGCGAGGGACGGCACTACAAAGCAGCTCGAGAGCAGGAAGACCGCGCGAACCCGCATGCCGCAAAGATGACCGAAGTTCGGCGCCCTGCCTAGGGCAGCGTTAGCTAAAAAGGAATCAGGGGCCAGGAGAAATGCCCCTGACCCCTGATTGCCTGATTGCCTGATGGCCTAATTGCCTAATCACCTAATACACCGACATGGAGGCGCAGGGAATCGAACCCTGGTCCGAACCAGCTTCCAGCACAGCGTCTACGTGCGTAGGCCGTTGTCTTCGCGTGGTCCCGGACCGGTCATCGGCCAACCTTCCCGGGACGAACCTCCAGAAATCTCACCTGCCGCGTCGGAGGACCGCGGCCGGCCAGCCCGGTTTTGCTATTCGACGCCGACGCCCCGGACGGGCTCCGTCGCCGAAGGTGCGGGAAGCGAGCTTAGCTCAGCTTCTTACGCAGCCAGCGCCAAATCAGAGTTGGCAGTTGAATTTTTCCAAGCGGTTTTACCAGGGACTTGGACCTGGGCACGCTGCCACACCTTCTACTGACCCGTCGAAACCAGTCGCCCCCTCATGCGGAACAGGTTCTCACATCGTAATGGCGTGGTTCGGCCGCGGCAAGTAGGTACAGGAACGCTTCAATTGGCGGCATGGGCTGAAACACGCAACTCACGCATATTCATGCCATTACAGCGTTGAGATCATCCATTCTCATCGTTCATGTGACTCTGTGACAGGGCCGCAGTCACCACTCGGTCGCGCCCGGAGCGCTTGGCTTCGTACAGGGCAGCATCGGCCTGAGCCGGCAGCCCTTCCCGGGTCGCGGAAGTCTCCGGCCAGGCCGCCACCCCGAATGAGGCGCTCAGCGCCCTGCGCTTGCCCGACCATTGCCAGTCGCTCCAGGACAGGGCCTGCCGGATCCGCTCCGCCACCTCCCGCCCCCGGTCCAGCAGCGCGCCGGGGAGCCAGATGGCGAACTCCTCCCCTCCGATGCGCGCCACCACGTCCTGGGCCCGGATGGCCTGGAGTAGCAGACGGGAAACGTGGATGAGCGCGGAGTCTCCGGCCGGATGGCCCAGCTCGTCATTGAGGTGCTTGAAATGGTCGATGTCGACGTAGATCAGCGCGGCCGCCGTGGTACCGATCAGTCCGCTTGCCTGGTCGAGGCCCATCCGGTTCAGCAGCCCGGTGAGCGGATCGCGCAAGGCTGCCTCAGCCAGATCCCGGCGCTCGATGGCGTTCTGGAGCCGCGGGCCGGCGGCCTCGATCGCCCGACGGAAATCCGCGAGGGCGGGGCCAGTGGGCTCGGTGCCGCCCGCAGTCCACAGCGCGACCGCGCCGAGGGGACCGTGATCGCCTGGAATGGGGCAAACGAAGGCGGGATCGGCGCCGCGGCGCCGGTCCGGAGTGGTTCTCCCGAGGGGATTGGGCACCGCGGCCATGGCTTCGGCGCGGCCCAGCGCGACGCGGTCCAGCACACTGTTCCGCTCGAGCAGGGTGCCGAGCAGCCGCCGGTCCGAGCGGAGCGAGACGCCGGCCACCCGCACTCCCGTCGCGTGGGGTACCGCCACGCATACTTCGACGCCGGCCATTCGCTCCAGTTGGTGCGCCAGCCGGATCGCCACACTGTCCACCGACTCGGCCGTCGTGTCTTGTTGCTTAGTGACCTCGGCGAGCACCGGGCGCCAGCGATCGTAGTCCAGGAGCCGGGCCAAATCCCGCAGGGCGAGAGCGCGCTCGCCCGTGCTGCTGTTGGCTTCGAGCAGTAATCCGGCGGCGCGCCCGTCGAGGCTGGCATACACCAGGGTCCCGCCCTCGAGCCGCTCTACACCTTGGCCGTCGCCCACGCGTTGCTGCTCCAGCCGCGCGTGGACCGCGCGATCCAGCTCCTCGGGCAGCCCCTGCGCCGCGACCGCGGCCTCCTGCGTGCCCGGACCGCTGAGCCAGGCGGCGCGTCCCGCATTGGCACGCAGAATCCACTCGAGCAGGGGCGGACCATCGGAGGGCAGCGGCAGAGGGCGCCGAACCAGGCTGGGGCGGCGGCCGAGCCACCACCCGGCGCCCAGTCCGAGGGCGGCGGCCAGCGCGATCCAGACGAGGCTCACGACCGCGCGGGGTTCAGGCTGCCTGCACCGCGGGCTCGAGGTAATCGCGAAAAATCATCTCGGCCTCGACCATCGACTCGATGTGGAAGAGCTGTTCGCGGAGCTGCGAGGCGCCCGGCAATCCCTTGGTATACCAGCCCAGATGCTTGCGGAACTCGATCACGGTCTTGCGCGAATCGCCCTGCAGGCGGAGCGCAAGCTGCGCGTGCTCCGCGGCCACCGCAAAGCGCTCGGCGGCGGCGGGCGGCGAGGGAAGCGCGGCGCCGGAGAGCAGGGCGCGCCCATCGCGGAAGATCCAGGGGTTTCCGAACGAGCCCCGCCCCACCATGATCGCGGCGCACCCGGTGTGGCGCTGCATCCGGTAGATGTCGGTCCCGTTGGCCACGTCGCCGTTGCCGATCACCGGGATGTCCAGCGCTTCCACTACCCGGGCGATCTCGTCCCAATCGGCCGTCCCCGTGAACATCTGGGTCCGGGTCCGGGCGTGCAACGTGAAGGCGCGGGCGCCCGCGTCCTGCATGCGGAGCGCGATGCCCACGGGGTCGCGGTCGGCTTCGCTCCAGCCGCTCCGCGTCTTCACCGTCACGGGGAGGTGGGTTGCACCGGTCACAGCGCGAATGATCCGCTCCACCAGGTCCAGGTCGCGCAGGCAGCCGGAGCCGCCGTTCCGCTGCACCACCTTCTTCACGGGGCAGCCGAAATTGATGTCGATGAATTCGGGCTGGTAGGCCTCGGTGACGATGGCGGCAGCGCGAGCCATCGCGTCGGCATCCGCGCCGTAGATCTGCACGCCGATGGGTCGCTCGACCGGCTCGAACTCGGCGCCTTCGAGCGTCTTGCGGATGCCGCGGCGGATGGCCTCGGCGGAGAGAAACTCCGTCATGAGGATGTCGGCCCCATAGCGCCGGCAGATCCGCCGGAACGGCGGCTCCGAGACCCCGGCCATGGGAGCCAGGATCAGGGGAACCTCGGGGGCGGAGCCAAACGGTAACCGCATGAACGAAAGGTATTTGGCGCGGTGGCGGGGGGCAACGCGCCAGAGTTAGACTTGTCGCGTGATCCGACTCCGCGACTTCCTCGAGCCGTCGGCCGTCTCCCTCTCGCTCTCGGCACCCAGCAAGGATGCCGTGCTCGATGAGCTGGTGGCGTTGTTGCAGCTCGACGAGCGGTCCGCCCAGCAGCTCACCCGGCTGCTCAAGCGTCGCGAGCTGCTCGGCTCCACCGGCCTGGGTAAAGGCATCGCGATCCCCCACTGTCGCTCCCTCGCGCTGACCCGGCTCCGGCTGGGGTTCGGGCTGCACCGGGCTGGGCTCGAATACGACTCGGTCGATCACCGGCCCGTGCACGCACTCTTTCTGATCGTGGCCCCGCCCAACGAGATCTCCAACCAGTATCTCCCGGTGCTCGGCAGGATCGCGCAATTCGCCCAGGCCCCGGAGATCCCGGAGAAGCTCAAGCAGCTCGACTCGGTCGAGGGGTTGTTCGAGCTGTTCGACCGGCAGGGGGTCTGAGGCGCCGGTATGGCAGGCAACGCGCGGTCAGCGGGTTATTCCGGCACGCCGCTCCCCAAGAAGCTCGGCATCGCCGCAGGCCGCACCGTCGCACTGGTGGGTGCGCCCGCGGATTTCGCCGCGACGCTGGGCTCGCTGCCCGCCGGGGCTACGCTGCACGCGAATCCGCGCGGCAAGCGGGATCTCACCGTCTGCTTCGTGCGTTCACTGCGGGAGCTGCGCGTGGCGATGCCGAAGCTGGTGACGGCATCCAAGCAGGGAGGGGTGTGGATCGCGTGGCCCAAGAAGGCTTCGGGAATCGCGACGGATGTGTCGGAGACGGAGGTGCGCGCGTTAGGGCTGGCGGCCGGGCTGGTGGATCACAAGATCTGCGCGATCAACGCAACCTGGTCGGGGCTCCGGTTTGCGCTGCGGAAAGGCGCTACTCCCATTCGATCGTCGCCGGCGGCTTCGAGCTCACGTCGTACACCACCCGGTTGACCCCTTTCACCTCATTGGCAATCCGGCTGGAGATGTGGCCCAGCACCTCGGGCGGAAAAGCAAACCAGTCCGCCGTCATTCCGTCCCGGCTGGTGACCGCCCGCAGCGCCACCGCCTGGTCGTAGGTGCGGAAGTCGCCCTGCACCCCGACCGAGCGGATCGGGAGCAGCACCGCGAAGGCCTGCCAGATGTCGTCGTAGAGTCCCGCCGCGCGGATCTCTTCGATGTAGATGGCGTCCACGTGGCGAAGCGTATCCAGCGCCGGCCGGGTGACCTCCCCCAGAATGCGGATCGCGAGCCCCGGCCCCGGGAAGGGGTGCCGCCCCACCATCTCTTCGGGCAGCCCCAGCTCCCGACCCACCTGGCGCACCTCGTCCTTGAACAGCTCGCGCAACGGCTCGATCAGCTTGAAGGGCAGCCGCTCCGGCAGCCCGCCGACGTTATGGTGGGTCTTGATGGTGACCGAGGGTCCGCCCCGCGGCGAGAACGACTCGATCACGTCGGGGTAGAGGGTCCCCTGCACCAGGTAGCCCACCTCGCCCTCGACCGACTGGGCCTCCTGCGCGAAGACCTCGATGAATTCGTTCCCGATGATCCGCCGCTTCTGCTCCGGATCGCTCACCCCGGCCAACTTGCCCAGGAAGCGCTCGCTGGCGTCCACCACCCGCAGATCGATCCCCAGATGGCGCCGGAAGGTCTGTTCCACCTGGTCGCGCTCGTGCAGCCGCAGCAGGCCGTGGTCCACGAAGATGCAGGTGAGCCGGTTGTCCACCGCGCGATGCACCAGCGCCGCCGCCACCGCCGAGTCGACCCCGCCCGACAGGCCGCAGATGACCCGCGCAAGGGGACCGGTCTCCTTGAGGATCCGCGCGGTCTCGTTCTCGATGAAGTGGCCCGCGGTCCAATCGGCCCGGCAGCCGCAGATGTCGAACAGGAAGGTCGCTATCAGCTCGCCGCCGCGCGGCGTATGCGCCACCTCGGGGTGGAACTGCACCGCGAAGATCGGCTTGCTCTCATGCTCGAAGCCCGCCACCGGGCTGTTGCCGCTCGTGGCGGTGGCGATGAAGCCGGGGGGCGGCGCGTCCACATGGTCGCCGTGGCTCATCCAGACCTGGATCTCTTCGCCCGGCGTGAAGCTCTGGAACAGCCGCCCGCCCAGCACCTTCAGGCTGGCTCGGCCGTATTCCCGGCGCGCCGCGCTCACCACCTTCGCTCCCGTCAGGTGCGCGATGAGCTGCATGCCGTAGCAGAGCCCCAGCACCGGGACGCCCAGCTCGAGCAGCTCCTTGGGGGCGAGCGGTGCTCCGTCGTCATACACGGAATTGGGGCCGCCGGAGAGGATGATGCCTTTCGGGCCCCACTTGCGGATCCACTCCAGCGAGCGGCTCGCGGGGTGGATCTCGGAGTAGACGTGCGCCTCGCGGATCCGCCGCGCGATCAGCTGGGTGAACTGGGAGCCGTAGTCGAGGATCAGGATACCGGGATGATGATTCACAGCTCGCTCCGCAGCAGGTCCTCGAGCGTTTCGCGCCGGCGCACGATGCTCCAGCCGGAACCGTCCACCAGGATTTCCGGTGGACGCGGACGATCGTTGTAGTTCGAGCTCATCACGAAACCGTACGCGCCGGTGCCCAGCACCGCGAGCACGTCACCCGCTGCGACCGGGGGCAGCGGCCGGCCCAGCGCCAGGAAATCGCCCGACTCGCAGATGGGGCCGACTACATCCACGGGTGTCGCGGAACCCTCACCCTGGCGCACCACCACGATTTCATGGTGGGCGTTGTAGTGGCTCGGGCGCACCAGGTCGTTCATGCCCGCATCCACGATCACGAAATCGGTGCCGCCCGCGTGCTTCCGGTACAGCACGCTGGCGAGCAACACCCCGGCGCTGCCCACCAGATAACGCCCGGGCTCGACGTGAATGGCGAGACCCAGCGGGGTCACGATGGGAAGCAGCGCGCCGGCCAGGCGTTCGGGAGTCAAGGGCACTTCGTCCTTGTAGCGGATGCCGAGTCCGCCCCCCAGGTCGAGCGATTCCAGCGTGCTGATGCCGGCGGTCCGCAGGACTCCCACCAGCTCCGCCAGGCGCCGAGCCCCCTTCTCGAAGGGCGCCGGGTCCAATACCTGGCTGCCCACATGCATCGCCAGCCCGGTAAGCCGGAGCCCGCGCTGACCGGCCACGCGCTGCGCCGTCTCGAGCACCTGGTCGGCGGGGATTCCGAACTTGGCCGCGGCCATCGCGGTGCGTGTGTACGGATGGGTGTCCACGGTGACGTCGGGATTGACCCGGATACCGACGCGGATCGCCGGCCCGTCGTGGCGCGCGGCGAGGGCGGCGAGCGCCTCGAGCTCTTCCAGGGATTCGAGGTTGATCTGTCCTACGCCGGCCGCGATGGCGACGGCCAGCTCGTCGGCGCGCTTCCCGACCCCGCTGAAGACCAGCTTGGCCGGGTCGAACCCGGCCGCCAGAGCGCGCTGCAGCTCACCGCGGGAGACGATGTCGCAGCCGGCCCCCAGCTCGCGCAGCAGTCGCAGCACTCCCAGGCAGCCGTTGGCTTTGACGGCGTAGCAGATGCGGTGCGCGGCGGGCGCGAGCGCCGCAGCCAGCTCGGCGAATCGCGCGCGGATTGCCGCGGCGTTGTAGACGTACGCGGGCGTCCCCGCCTCCCGCGCGATCGCTTCGAGGGATACTTCGCCGAGCAGCAAGGTCCCGTCGCTACGCCGGGACAATCCGGCGTCCTCGAACAGCGCGAACTGGCGCGCATCTGCCTCGAATGGACTTACCGCCCGGCCGCTAATACGACTTCCCCCATACGACTTCGGCGGTCGCGGGCCGGCCGGTC
>DATCWE010000337.1:0-4323 GCA_036566495.1 Gemmatimonadales bacterium
GGAGTTGGCTTCGCTGGGTGCGCGCGAGACAGAGGCCGCTGCCTACCTGAAGGCGGCGGAGGCGCTGAGCCTTCGGCTGGACGCGCGGATTGCCCGGGTCGAACTCGCCCTGGCCCGTGCAACGCTCGCCGATCGGGCCGCCCACCATCGCGAGGTCCTTGCGACGCTGCAAGCCGCCAGCAGCGACTTGGACCGGGGCGGGTTCGGGAGTGAGTGGCAGGCAGCTGCTCTTCGAGCCCGGGCCTACGCGCGGCTGAATCGCCTCGATTCGGCCACGCTGGCCGGCCAGCACGCAGTCGCCGCGGTGGAGCGAGTACGCGCCGGCTTTGGCTCGTCCATGCTGCGCGGCGCCTACGCGGCCGAGAAGCAGCAGGCCTACTCCGACTTGGTCGAAATCTTCCTGCGCCAGGACCGGACAGCCGAGGCCCTTGAAGTCGCGGATGCTGCACGCAGCCGGGCGTTGCTCGAACACCTGGCGGCCGTGGGGCGCGACGCCGGGGGTGCCGATTCGACGATCCGCACCCTCGCGGAAGGCGAGCGTCTGCTCCGGCTGATCGACAGCGTCGTGTCGCGGCTCGACGCCCTCGAAGCCGTCTCACCGGCCGAGCGGGATGTGACCTCGGGCGAGCAAACCAGGGTGCTGACCTCCCGCCTGGTGGAGTCGCGGAGCAGCTACGAGGCGTTGTTGGTCCGGGTCGCGGAGCGCGATGCCTCGGGAATGGCACTCTTGGGCGGAGGCCGGCTCGACGCCCGACAGGTGCAAGGCGCGCTTCGGCCCGGCGAGGCGATGCTGGAGTACCTGGCGGCGCCCACCCGCTTGACGACCTTCGTGGTGACCCGGGACGCTGTCCACAGTATTTCGACCGACGTCCCGCGAGAGGAGCTGGCACGGCGAGTACGCTTGGCGCGTGATCTGCTGAGCGACCCCCTTGACGCCGCGCAACGCTCCCGCCAGGTGCTCAGCGGGCTCTTTGCCGTGCTGATCGCCCCGGCTGAGCGGGCCGGGTGGCTGGCCGGAACCGAGCGGCTCCTCATCGTGCCCCATTCGGTCCTCGCCTACTTGCCGTTCGCGGCGCTCCAAGACGAGCACAGCGGCCGCTACCTGATGGAGCGCTACGCCCTCTTGCACCTCCCGTCCGCTGCGGCGCTGAGCGCGCTCCGCGCGGCCGGCAACGGCCGGTCGGCTCGGCGGTCGGGCGGCCAGGCGATGGCTTTCGCCCCATTTCCCGCGAGCTTGCCGGGATCGCTCCACGAGGTGCGCACCTTCCGTGATGCCCTCAGCAGCGCGAAAGCACGCGAGGGACCCCGCGCGACGGAGCGCCGATTGCGGCAGGCTCTCTCGGCGGGAGGCGTCGTGCACCTCGCCACGCACGGTGTCCTGAATTCGCGGAACCCGATGTTTTCCCGAATCGAGCTCGCGACGGGAGAGGGGACTCCCGAAGATGACGGCCGGCTCGAAGTGCACGAGCTCCTCGCCCTCCGGACCGACGCGTCGCTCGTGTTTCTTTCCGGGTGCGAGACCGGCGTCGGCGCTGCGTGGTCCACCCAGTTTGCGAGGGGGGAGGATTACGCCACGCTGGCGCAGGCATTCCTGTTCAGCGGCGTAGGCAACGTGGTAGGCACCCTCTGGCCCATCCAGGATGACGGAGCGGCGGCCTTCGCCGAGCGGTTTTATGCCGCTCTGGGCAGCCAGCCACCCGCCGAGGCGCTCGCCACAGCTCAGCGACAAATGCTGAAGGATGGACGCTTTGGAAGCCCTTATCACTGGGCTGCCTACCAGGTGTTCGGCTCCAACGATCTGGACCTGCCGCCGCACATAGCCGCGGGCATGTCCGTTTCACCGAATTGAGGTGGTCCCTTCAGGGCGCCGCCGTGCAGCCGCTCAGGTAGTTCCTGCTCCAGCAACTCGAGAGGCACCATGAACTCGTCCCGCAGCGGGCGTTTCGGAGTTTCCCAGCTTGCCCTTCGTCGCGCAGCCCGTCGTCTGGCCACGGCCGGGCTCGCCCTCGGCGTCATGAGCTGCAGCAGCCAGGATCCGACGTCGGCTCCTAGTCTGGCGCGAGGGGGGGGCACTGCGGGAACCAAAGGGCCGGCGGTTAGCGCTACCAACCCTCGTTTTGCGGCGAGGGGAGTCAGCTTGGATGTCCAGGTCATCGGCAGCGGGTTTTCGCCCGGAGATCGGGCGGTGTGGGCCTTGAATGGCGATACCACGTTTGCCGTCACCCGGATCAAGGTGAACTCCACCACTTACGTCAGCGCCACTCAGCTCACGGCAAACGTCACCTTGGGCGCGGATGCCCAGGTGGACCTCTACGATGTCGTCGTGGTCACGCTGGCGGGCAAAAAGGGCATCGGGATCGAGTTGTTCGAAGTCACCCTCGAAATCATCGATCTGGGGTTGGGGGATGGCAGTGTGGCGACAGGGATCAATGGCAATGCGCAGATCGTCGGTCGGAGCTCCGGCGGGGCGTTCGTTTGGGAGGGGGGCGTCATCACCTACCTGCAGCGATTACCGGGGGCCGCAGGAGCCCAGGCTGATGACATAAACGCCGGAGGTGCGATCGTCGGCACCAGCGGGAGTCGCGCCGTAGTGTGGAAGCCCAGGAGCGTAGGTGGCTATGACCCCCCCATCGACCTCGGCACACTCGGCGGCTGTTGCAGCGAGGCCACCGCGATCAATGACGATGGGACCATCGCCGGCGACAGCCGCCTGCCGGGGGATGCCGTCTCCCACGCGGTGTACTGGGACTCGAACGGGCAGATTCACGACATCCAGACTGTCCAAGGGGGAGAAAGCTTCACCTGGGGAATCAACTCGGTGGGGCAAGTGGTAGGACAATGGGACGGGCCAGGATACCAGCAAGCCTTCAGGTACACAGCAGGGATCGGAATGGAGCTGCTTCCCGCGATCGGAGGCCTGCAAGGGGTCGCCCTGGATATCAATACCCTGGGCCAGGTCGTCGGGTGGAGCGAGCCTTCACCGGGAGCCCCGCTGCATGCGACGCTGTGGGACGGCAATGCCGTCGTCGATATGGGGACTCTCGGGGGGAGCAGCAGTGTGGCCATTGCCACGACCGAGGACGGCCGAGTGGTCGGCCGGAGCGTGACCGCCGCTCGTCGCGGTGGAAGTACCCAATACGTCGCGTTTCTATGGACTTCGAGCGGAGGTATGAAGGCGCTCGGGTCGGCCTCCTTCAAGGATTACAACTACGCCCAAGCATGGGACATCAACGCGAACGGGTGGATCGTCGGCGAGAATGGACCATTCAATGGCGCTCGGCGGGCCACCTTGTGGAAGCCGCAGGGGTTCTGATGGCCTACCGCACACCAACGGAGATGTCTATGACCAGATTCGCGAAGCTCCGATGGTTGGGCTGGATGGTGTTAGCGATCTCGTCGCTGGTCTTGCCGGCCGCGGCACTTGCCCAGCAGGGCGCCTTCCAAGTCGGAATCTTGTCACCCGAGACCGCCCAGGAAAGAATCCCGGCGCTGATCTCGGTGCTCCGGGGGGGAGAAATCATCGGACAGAACGAGGTGGTTCTCGGGGCCTCGTCCCTCACGGGCTGGATCACTGCGAAACTCGGGCTCGGAGTCTACGACGTTAGGGTTGAAGCGGAGGGTCTGAGGACAGAAGTAAAGCGGGGCGTCCGGGTGCTGGACGGGCAGAGCACCAACGTCACCTTCGTGGTCCGGCGCGGCACCGGAGTCCACATTGTCGAGTACGCCACGGGCGGTCTGTCCCGGGAAGAAGTGGCCGCCAGGCTCACAGCCGCGGAGAGCTCTATTAGCCGGCTCCAGCGGCTGGCGGACTCGACCATGCCACAATCACAGCCGCGAGCCCCCGAAGACCCCGCAGACCCCTGTTGCACCATTACCAGCATTGATGCCAAGACGGGACTGGTTACCGCGAGGATTTCCCATATCGGCAAGTGGTTTCGGTTCCGCCCCGCCGGTTTCGAGCCGATCGACGGCGCCAAGCTCTTGAGCTCGCTCAAGGTGGGACAAAAAGTGTGGCTCAACTTTGACACCCAGCAGGTATCGATCAACGGGATAGACCCGTGTTGCCCTGTGGTAGGACCGCCGGTCCGCCCCTAGGGCCGACGGCCGCGGCTACTCTGCCGACGCAATCACCTTGAGCTCGATGGCGATCGGCGTGGGCAGCCGCGACACCTCCACGGTCGTCCGGGTCGGCCGGTTGGTTGCAAAGGCTTCGGCATAGAGCCGGTTCATCACGGCGAAGTCGTTCATGCTGGTCAGGAACACGGTGACGTCCACGATGCTTTCCCAGGACGACCCCGCGTCCTCCAGGATCAGGCGCACGTT
>DATCWE010000373.1:0-9502 GCA_036566495.1 Gemmatimonadales bacterium
CGCTGGGCTCCAGCGCGACCACCCGCATCGGCGAGTGGGTCCTGGCGGTGGGTAACCCACTGGGCGAAAACCTCACCTTTACGGTTACCTCCGGCATCGTCAGCGCCAAGGGGCGCGGGCGACTGCAGCTTCCCGGCGCCAGCGACCGGAGCATTCAGGACTTCATTCAGACCGATGCGGCCATCAACCCGGGCAACTCGGGTGGACCGCTCGTGAATGTGCGGGGCGAGGTCATCGGCATCAATTCCGCCATCGCCAGCGAGACGGGCTACAACGTGGGCTATGGCTTCGCGATCCCGATCGACCTGGCCAAGCAGGTGATGGACCAGCTCATCAAGAATGGCAAGGTGGAGCGGGCCGCGCTCGGCGTGTACGTCGAGGAGGTTTCCGCCACCGACGCCCAGTACGTCGGGCTGCCCGAGGTGCGCGGGGTCCGGATCCGCAGCTTCTCCAGCGAGGATTCTCCGGCCGAAAAGGCCGGCCTGGTGCCGGGTGACGTCATCATCACCATCGACGGCCGCGAGGTCGACTACGTCTCCCAGCTCCAGCAGATCGTGGGCTTCAAGCACCCCGGCGAGGCCGTGAAAGTCGAAGTGGCCCGCAAGGGGGGCGAGCGCAAGACCCTCAGCGTTCGGCTGATCTCCGCCCAGGCAATCGCACAGCAGACTACGGCGCAGGAGAACGGCAACCCGGATGACGCCGACAAGAGCGGCGAATCCCCGGCCGGAGCGAATATCAAGTCCCTGGGCGTCACAGTGACGCCGCTTACCGCCGCGATCGCGGGTGAGCTCAGCCTGCCCGCCTCGGTTCACGGACTAGTGGTTCAGAACGTGGACCCGGAAGGCCCCGCCGCCGAGGACTTGGCCGGCGCCAACAACAGCGACACCCCGGATGTCATTATCTCCGTCGAAGGCGTACCGGTGCGCTCCGAGGCCGACCTGCGCGGCGCGCTGCGACGCTCGGGCCCCGGCGGCATCGTCACCCTGATCGTGTACAACAACCGGGGCGGGCAGCGGGTGGCGCGAGTCAGACTCGGTAACCAGTGACCGGTGACCGGTAACAGCTGATACAAGAAGCCCTCCGCTTTCTCGGAGGGCTTCTTGCTTTAGGAGCTACCGGTCACTGGTTACCGGTCACTGCTTACCGCGGTCATTTCTCCACCACGATCTTGTTCGCCACCGCGATGGAATCCCACTGTTTCCAGCCCCAGGCTATCAGCACTCCATCCACCAGAATCACTGGAGAGCGCTTGCGGTCCGGCATGCTGTCGGGGCCGGCGCCGGGCTTGTTGAAGTAGAGTGCCTCGAGAATGTGGCCGTCAGTAAGGTAGCGACTGGCCCGGGCGGGCTCACCGCCCATCACCGCGAGGGTGCTGTCCTTCGCAATGCCCACCGTGAGCTTTTTGAGACGGCTGTCGGAGCTGCAGGCCGCCAGGGCGGCGCCGAGCAGAAGAACGGGAACCACTCCCAGCGATCTGGCCACGGCAATTCTCCCTGCGGGAAGTTACGGACGGCCCAATCTAAACACGCGGCCTCGCCGTTTCCATAGGAAACGTGCTGGCAATTGGCGCGCGGTTATCGAATATTCCTGCCGTCGCGAGCGTGGCGGAACTGGCAGACGCGCAGGACTTAGGATCCTGTCCCGTAAGGGGTGCGGGTTCAAATCCCGCCGTTCGCATCGCCGTCAGACTGTTGGATGCTGGTAGCTCACTCCTGAGAGGCCCCATGGAATCGGTGAGCAACTTCCTCGGCTCCCTCGGCAGCACCGTCTTTCGTCTCGCCGCGATCTGCTTCATCCTCGTCAACACCATAGCCATCACGGCCTTTGCCCTGAGCAGGAGCCGCCGCGTCGTGGACGCCTGGACCCGCCGGATCGTCACCATCGACGCGATCCTGCTGGGCGCCGGACTGGGCGTGCCGCTGCTCGCCGGCGCCGCCAAGCTCGGCGTGAAGCTGCTGGCCGGCATGGGCGGCGGAGTGCTGTCGCTGTTCAAGTGAGCTGGACTGACGGCTAACTGCTCCGCCTGACGGCTGTTAGCCGTTCACGGCGGGTTGCACCTTTCGCGTTTCCCCTTTCACCTTTCACCCTTCGCCGTTCTCCGCGGTTCCCGCCTATATTCCCCTCCTCATGAGCTCCATCACCGTTACCAAGACCGACGAGGACGCCGCGTCCAAAGCGCTGCGGGTGACCGTGCCCGTCGAGCGGGTGCGGGAGGCGGAGGACAAGGCGGTTCGCCAGTACGCCAAACGGGCCCGGCTGCCCGGCTTTCGTCAGGGCAAGGCGCCCGACGCGGTGGTGCGCCGCCGCTTCAGCAGTGAGATCCGCCAGTGGGTGCTCGAGGAAGTCATTCGGGCCGGCTGGGAAGAGGCCAAGACAGCGGAGTCGCTGCAGCCCATCGCCGATCCTTCGGTGCGCAACCTCAAGTTCGAAGAGGGCCAGCCGGTCGAGTTCGAGCTGGTGGTGGAAGTGCGACCCGAGCCCAAGCTGGCCCGGGTCGGCGGCTTCAGCCTGACCCGTCCGGCGGTCAGCGTCACCGACACGATGGTGACGGAGCAGCTGGGCCGGCTGCGCGAGCAGCGCGCCGCCTGGCTGCCGGTGGAGGGGGAGCAGCCGGCGCCGGGCCAGATGGTCCGGGTGGAGGTCGCCCCGATCGAGGCGGGCGAAGTGAAGCAAGCCCAGCCCTACTCCGTCGTGTTGGGCGACGGGCAGGCCCTCCCGGCGCTCGAAGAAAAAATCATGACGCTGCGTCCCGGCGAGACGGTGGACACCGAGGTGCGCTTCCCCGAGGATCACCCCGATGCCGAGCGCCGCGGCCAGGCGCGCAGCGTCCGCCTTACCCTGCATGAAGTGAAGCGCCAGGAGCTTCCGCCGCTCGACGACTCCTTCGCCAAGGAAGTGGGCGACTTCGAGACGCTCGATGCCCTCAGGGCCGCGGTGCGCGAGGACCTGAGCAATGCGGGCCAGCGCGAGGCCGACGCCGCGGTGCGCGAGCAGCTGGTCGAGCAGCTGGTGTCCGCCAATGGCGTGGAGGCCCCGCCGTCCATGGTGGACCGGATGCTGCACGGCCTGCTGCACGCCTACGAAGTGCCCCACGAAAAGGCGGAGGCGTTCTACCAGGAATTCCGGCCCATCGCCGTGGCGCAGGTGCGTCGGGAGCTGGTGCTCAGCACCCTCGCGGAGCGCGAAGGGCTCAAGGCCACCGAGGCCGACCTCGACGCGCGCATCGCGAAGATCGCCGAGCAGCGCAAGAGCACGCCCGCCCAGGTGTACGCCTCGCTCGAGCAGGCCAAGCGGCTCCCCGAGCTGACGCGCTCCCTTACCGAGGAGAAGGTCTTCGCCTGGCTCCTCTCCCAGTCCACCGTCACCGAGGCAGTGTCGTGACCAGCATGCTCTATCCGCCCTACATCATCGAGCGCTCCAGCCGCGGCGAACGCACCTACGACATCTTCTCCCGCCTCCTCATGGATCGGATCGTCTTCCTCGGCGCCCCGATCAACGACGAGGTCTCCAACATCATCATCGCGCAGCTGCTCTTTCTCGATGCCGACAACCCCGAGAAAGACGTCTACATGTACATCAATTCGCCCGGCGGGATCGTGTCGAGCGGGATGGCCATCTACGACACCATGCAGCACCTGCGCGCCCCCATCAACACCATCTGCATGGGGATGGCGGCGTCGATGGGCTCCTTCCTCCTCGCGGCCGGCCGCAAGGGCAAGCGCAGCGCGCTGCCCCACGCGCGCATCATGATCCACCAGCCCTCCGGCGGATCGCAGGGCACCGCGTCGGACATCGAGATCCAGGCGCGCGAGATTCTCTACTTGCGCACCAAGATGAACGAGCTGTACGCGCTGCACACCGGCCAGTCGGTCGAGCAGATCGAGAAGGACATGGACCGGGATCGCTACATGAGCGCGGACGAAGCCCGGGCCTACGGCATCATCGACACGGTCTTTGCACCGCACGCTGCACCGGTCGGCAGTCCGGTTCTGGCGGCCACTTGACCCGGTCCGGCCAGGGTTCCAGCTTTCCGGCGACCCTTACTCCGCGCCCGAGCGCGTACTGAGCGCCATGTCGAACGACAAGCACCTCAGGTGCTCCTTTTGCGGAAAGTCCAAGGATTCGGTCCGGAAATTCATCTCCGGGCCGTCGGTCTACATTTGCAACGAGTGCATCACCCTCTGCAACGAGATTCTGGCGGAGGACGAAGAGCGGGAAGTCGTCGACAACATCACCCAGGTCCCCACCCCGGGCGAGATCAAGGAAGTCCTCGACCAGTACGTCATCGGCCAGGAGCGCGCCAAGCGGACCCTGGCCGTCGCCGTCTATAACCATTACAAGCGCATCAACTCGGCCAGCGGGCGCGACGCCACCGGCGTGGAGCTCGACAAGTCGAACATCCTGCTGCTGGGCCCCACCGGCGTGGGCAAGACGCTGCTGGCCCAGACCCTGGCCCGCATCCTCGACGTGCCGTTCACCATCGCCGACGCGACCACGCTGACCGAGGCCGGCTACGTGGGCGAGGACGTCGAGAACATCCTGGTCCGCCTGCTCCAGGCGGGCGAATTCAACGTCTCCGAGTGCGAGCGCGGCATCGTCTACATCGACGAGATCGACAAGATCGCGCGCAAGTCGGAAAACCCCAGCATCACCCGCGACGTCTCGGGCGAGGGCGTGCAGCAGGCGCTGCTCAAGATCCTCGAGGGCACCGTCGCCTCGGTGCCGCCCCAGGGTGGCCGCAAGCACCCGCAGCAGGAGTACATCCAGATCAACACCAAGGACATCCTGTTCATCTGCGGCGGCGCGTTCGACGGCCTCGAGCGCATCATCGAGGGCCGGCTGGGGCGTCAGCAGATCGGGTTCTCCGCGTCCACCGAGCGCGACAAGGCGCCCGAGCTGGACAAGAAGAATCCCTTCGGGCACGCCGAGCCGGACGACCTGCTGCGCTTCGGGATGATCCCCGAGCTGGTGGGCCGCCTGCCGGTGGTGGTCCCGCTCGAATCGCTCGACGAGGAGTCCCTGGTTCGCATCCTGATCGAGCCCAAGAACGCCATCACCAAGCAGTACCAGAAGCTCTTCGAGCTGGAGAATGTCGGCCTCACCTTCGATGCCGACTCGCTCCGCGCCGTGGCCCGGAAGGCGCTCAAGCGCTCCACCGGCGCCCGGGGCCTGCGCGCCATTCTCGAGACCGTCATGACGGATCTCATGTTCGACCTGCCCTCGCGCGACGACGTGCGCGAGGTGGTCGTGACCGAGGAGTGCATCACCGAAGCCAAGCCGCCGATGGTGGTCACCGAGCGCCCGCGCCAGATCCGCGAAGCGTGACCCCCCCCGGGGCCCTGCTGCCGATCGAGTTTCTCGGCAGCTTTCCCGATCCGCTGCACCCGCTGGTCCCTCCGCTTCCCGAAATCGCCTTCGTGGGTCGCTCCAACGTGGGCAAGTCCAGCCTGCTGAACGCCCTGGTGGGGCGCAAGGCGCTGGCCCGGGTCAGCGCGGCGCCGGGCAAGACCGAGCTGCTCAACGTGTACCGCGTCCCCGCGGGTTATTTCCTCGACCTGCCGGGTTACGGCTATGCCAAGCGCTCCCAGCGCGCCCGCGAGGGATTCCGCGCCCTGCTCGAGGGGGTCGCCGCCCGGCGCCCTACCCTGACCGGCGTGGTCTGGCTGCTGGACGTCCGCCACCCGCCTTCCCGCGACGATTTCCTGATCCGGGACCTACTGGTCGCGGCGGCCCGGCCCGCGCTCACCGTGCTCACCAAGGCGGATAAGCTGGGCGCCGCGGCGCGCGCCGAGGCCCTGCGCGAGCGGGGTCGCGAGCTCGGTATGGCCACAACGGAGCTGCTGCTCACCAGCAGCAGCACCGGGCTGGGCATCGAGGCGCTGCGCGAGAGTGTCCTGGCGGCGCTGACCGGTCGCCGCTAACCGGTCACCGGCCGGCTCCCATGCGCTCCTTCGAGCTCCCCGTCGTGGTCGCCCCGGAAGACATCGACGGACTCGGCCACGTCAACAACGTCGTCTACCTGCGCTGGATGCAGCAGGCCGCGGGGGCGCACTGGGAAGCCGCGACGACCCCGGAACAGCGGGTGGCGGTGAGCTGGGTGGTGATCCGCCACGAGATCGACTACAAGGCGCCCGCCTTTGCGGGAGAGCGGCTGGTGGTTCGCACCCGGGTCGGGGCGGCCACCGCGGCGACCTGGGAGCGGCTGAGCGAGGTCCGGCGGGTCGCGGGAGACGCGCTGCTGGCGCGCTGCCGCAGCGTGTACGTGGCGCTGGACCCCAGCACCGGCCGACCGCAGCGCCTGAAGCCCGATCTCATGGAACCCCTAACCCGTCCTTGACGGACCCCCCGCAGGGGCGTAACCTCTTCAGTTCGTTCCCCCCATAACTTGCGCGGCATCCTGCCGCGGCAAGGACCCATGGAGGAGCCATGTGGTCCATCGCACGCCTCCTGGGTGCGGCACTGCTCGTTCTCTCCGCTCCCATCTCCGGGCTTCGCTCTCACTCGGATACGACAGGCAGGCTCAAGGTCGTGGTCCTCCTGGGTGATCCGCCGGCGCTTGCCGGGGGGGTCCGGGTCCAGATCAAGACTCTGGCGCTTTCCGCAACCACCTCGGGCTTCGGCGTGGCAATCCTGTCTGGGGTCAAGCCAGGCAGCTACGTCCTCACCATCAGCCTGATAGGGCAATGCACCGAGCAACGGACCGTCACCCTCACCGCCGGGGGAGTCACCAACCTCTACCTCTGGCTCTGCCACGGCGAAGACGCCGTCGTGACACCTGCCACCCCTTCCACCGACCTGATCGCCGCGGTCAGCGTTCGCACTTCGCCGTTCGTCTGCCGGCGAGATCGCATCCTGCAGGGCAGCAACGGCGTCGCACCCATGGGCACCAACGCATTACGGGCCGCCGGGATGCCTTCCTGCCCCAGCACGGCCTGGGTCCTCTCGCCCGACCACGCACCGGCGTTCCGCAACACCCAGGGAGATTTTTCCTGGACCACCAGCCTCGGCGACGTCCATCTGGCCACGCTACCGGATCGCCGGCTCCGGGTGCCCGTCAGGATTTGGCTGGCGGACCTCCCCGGGTACGACAGCAACGAGCGTGCTACCCTGGCCAGCGTCCTGCGCACCACGGTGCTTCCCAACGCGAATACCCTGCTGAGCAAGAACTACAGCGGCATCCTCCTGGTGGCGGGGGAGGGCGGCGACGCGCTGCCGGATATCACCGATGCCAGTACGATCGCGGGTGCAGATCCCGCGGCGACGATCGGGAAGGACTGCGATCACGTCAACTCCATCAAGGCGACCCCCTCGCTCTACCTGGACGACAGGATCAACGTCTATTACGTCGCGGGAGACGAGGTCGGCTACGCGGGCTTCAACTGCTTTGCCCAGGGCGCCCCGAACATTGTCTTCATGCAGGCCGGCGCGTCCTACTACTACACCCTCCTTCATGAAATCGGCCATGGCCTGGGGCTCACCCGGCCGGATCAGGGTCACACCGATAACTTGCCAGGGTTCTTCGGTACTGGAGACGACGGGACGCCTTCCCTCAACTTGATGGCGCCGCACCCCGACGCGCCGGATTATTTCTCGGTCGGGCAGGTCATCCGGATGCACGCCGACGACGAGTCCTGGCTCAACGCGCCGAGCGGCGCCAGCGGAACGGTCCGCTCGCGCCAGACCCCGCTGGGGGCGGCGCTGCTGGTTACCCGGTGCGGCTGCCCGGAATCGAAGGGCGCCGCCAACTGCCCCCCGCTGCGGGCCGACATCCCGCGTTCCGGGATCATGCGGACCACGGTCCCCTCACCGATGGCGTGTTATGTCAAGGCGCCTGCCTGCTTTTCGCTCGGGACCGGCTCAGGCAGCTTCGACACGGGTGGCTTCGCCGATGCGGCCTTGAGCAATCCGGGCAGCGGCCTGCTCGAAGTCTGGAGCCTGACTCCCGGAATCGTTACGGCCACGCTGTCGGGATCGACGGTCCAGCTGACCCGGGTGGGGAACGGGATCGGGCAGGTCCGGGTGTCCGCCGGCGGCTCGTACGCTTCCGTGCAGATCCCAGCGAGCCCCTGCTCATGAGGTCAAGCAGAGGCGAGTTCCCCACCGCAGGCTGGGCGGCACGGCTCCTCGCGATTGCCCTGCTGGCGGCCGCGTGCCCCGACCCGCCCGTACAGCCCCTGCTGGACGCCCGCATCCACCGGCTGATGCAGTGTCAGGAGTGCAATGCGGGGGAAATGGCCGCGGTGGTCGCGATGGCCGACTCGGCCGTGCTGCCGCTCCGCGAGCTGATACTCAACGGCCCTCCTGCACGGCTCATCGCTCGGGTGGATTCCGCGCTGCGGATGCCGGTCGATAGCGGGGGGGGGCCGTACGAGCCGCCGGAGCAGGCGATTCAGCGGCTGCTGGAGGACTACCGCACGATCTACCGGGTGCGCTCGAGTCACGCGCTCGGCCAGATCGGAGGGGACAGCGCGCGCCACGCCATCTGTGCTGCCAAGGCGGCGCCAGGCCTCTCGCGCCGCGAAGTGCAGCTCGCCCTCAACTCGGCGCTCGTGAGGATGGGAGGATCCTGCCCGTGAGCGAAGGGGCCCTCCCGCCCCTCGCCCCCGAGGCGTCGCTGCCGGAGTCGCTACGCCACCAACTCGAACGCGACTTCGCGCTCGAGCGCGAGATCGGCCGCGGCGGGATGGCCACCGTCTGGTTGGCCCGCCGCCGGCTGGACGGGGCTTCGGTGGCGATCAAGATCCTGCAGCCTTCGCTCGCGCAGGCGCTGGGAGTGGAGCGCTTCCTGCGCGAAATCCGCATCGCCGGACAGACCCGATCCCCTCATCTGGTCCCGCTCGAAAGCTCGGGTGAAGCCGACGGGCTGCCCTTCTATGTGATGCCGTACATCGAGGGCGAATCGCTGCGCGAACGGTTGCGGCGGGAGCACCAGCTCCCGGTGGAGGAAGCGGTCCGCATCGGACGCGCCATCGCGCTGGGCCTGGCGGCGCTGCACCAGGACGGCATCGTGCACCGCGACATCAAGCCGGAAAACGTGCTGTTGCGGAAGGATGGGGAGGTGCTCGTCGCGGACTACGGCATCGCCCGCGCGCTTACCATCTCAGCGACCGAAAAGATCACCAGCACCGGCATCGTGGTCGGCACGCCGGCCTACATGAGCCCGGAGCAGGCCGGCGGCGATGCGGTCGACGCGCGCAGCGACCAGTACGCCTGGGGCTGCATTCAGTACGAGATGCTGGCGGGGGTTCCCCCCTTTCATGGGGCCTCCTCGCAAGCGGTGATGGCGCGCCATATGCACGAGGCGCCGCCGTCGCTCCGGGTCGTCAGACCCAACCTGCCGGAAGCGCTCGAGTCCGTGGTCATCCGGGCGATGGGGAAGTCGCCCGCCGATCGGTTCGCGAACGTGGAGGCGCTGTTACAGACGCTCGATCGGGTTGACCTCACCGATCTGCGCCCGCTGGCCGCGCTCCAGCGCGCGCGCCGGCGGCGGCTTCGCGCCGCG
>DATCWE010000411.1:0-3559 GCA_036566495.1 Gemmatimonadales bacterium
CGATGTATCTGGCGGGACTACGGGTGGGGACCGGGCCGGCCTCGGCGGGGGTGATCGCGGCTGGGGCGGGGATGCCGGGCGGAGGCGCCGCCACGCTTAATCCCTCGAGCCAGCCCGGTCCCCAGACCGTCGGCACGCAGCAGGCGGCAAGTGGAGGAGGTCGCGTCGTTCCGAACGTCGCGGTAACGATGGGGTCGGGAGGGCCTTTGGTAACCTGGGGGCTACTGGGTGGTGTGACCTCGTATTCGGTGAAGCGCTGGAAGCTCAACGACCTCACCTGCTGCAATGCCGTGTCCCCCGCGCTGAGCGGGCCGCCATGGCAGGACGTCGCGCTGACCGTTGCCGGCACTTATGTCTACGAAGTCACAGCGATGAATCCCGGGTGGACCGCAACCGGCCAGGCCCAGTTCGTCCAGTTCAAGAGCTCGGGTCAGATCGCGACCGTGGCGCCGTCGGGAAGCACGGCCCCTGCTAACCCGGCTGCGACGTCTGGGGTGCCAACGGTGAGCAGCAGCAGCGCGGCACCGCCGAACAGCGCCATCAGCAGGATTCTGCCGCCGCCGCCCAGGGTCATCGCGGTGAACGGGATCAACGGGACCGGGCCATACGGCACGGTGCCTCCGAAGACCCTGGTGCTCTCCACCCTGGCCGGTTCAGGCGGCTTCGGAGGGATTGCGCCGAGGACGCTCGCGCTGGCAAGCATCACGGCCGTGGGTGTCGGAATCCGAACGATTCGACCCCTGCCGGGAACTACCACGACCACAACGCTCATACCGACTCCTCGAACCATCTCGTTAGCCGGGATCTCCGCGGTGGGCGGGACGAGCGCCGTGCCTCCCCGCACAATCACCCTGGCGCCGACGACGGCTGCGGGCAGGTTCTGGGTGCCGCTGCCCCGCGCCTTTTCACTGGTTGGCTGGACCGCAGCAGGTATCTACCCCTAGGAGGATCAGGATGCGTTTCCCGATCATTCCGGCAACCCTGGTGGCCCTGGCGCTTGGCGCTCCCAGTGCACTGGCGGCGCAAACCATGACCGTCGAGACCTCGGTGACGTTCCTGGTGCCGGTGAATCTGACCCAGCTGTCGCCTGACCTCGAAAGGGTCAGGGCCATCTGTGGCGTTCTCCCCAGCGCCGTGATGACGCCGACGTTGCCGGCAAACGCCCCGCTCCCGGTCCTGATGACGGAGGCTCCGGTCGTGTCGGGACAAGTGATCACGACCCTGAGGTCGGAGTTCCTGGTCTTTTCTGGTTGGCTGCAGAACGCCGTCGGCCAGGGGGCAACCTACGTATGCGACCTGCAAGGGTTCAGCAAGTCGCTCCAGCGCTGGAGTAACTTCTCGGATACCGCCGCCGACCCGGCCTTCCGTTTGAAGCCGACGCCCCCGACGCTTCAGGGGACGTTCGTCTGGTAAGGGGCGACGTGAAAATCTCGATCGGGCACTATCATTTGTCTCGCAACCCAGGTTGCCACATGCGCGCATCGTTTCGCAGGTTCCCGTTCACCGCCTTTCTCGCCCTGTCGCTCCTGCTTGCGAATAACGCCGACGCGCAGCTCGGCGGACTGATCAAGAAGAAGGTCAACCAGGCCACCGCCGGGGCGCCCGTTGGAGAGCCGGTCAAGTTCGACAACGTGGTGCTGGAGATTACCCCCGACCGGATCAATAAGCTGATCGCGGCCAAACGCGCGGCCAAGCAATTCGCCGAGGGGCCGAACGGACCGCAGGCGTACGAGGCGAAGGTCGAGTCGCTCGACGCGCGGCAGGCCGCCATCTACGCCAAAGAGGTGAACAACATCAACAACTTGGAGGCCAAACGGCAGGAACGTGAGCGCTGCCTCGACTCGGCGTTCAGCGCCCTGCGGGACAAGGCGAACGCCCACTCTCCCCAGTCGCTCAACGATCCGCAGATGCAGAAGTTCATGCAGATGGGGCAACAGATGGCAATGGCGCAGGCGCGCGGCGATACCGCGGAGGTCCGCAAGATCGTCGCGCAGCTGGAGAAGATGAAACAGCCGACCAAGGCGGATACGCTCGCAGCCCAAAATGCCTGCGGGCCGGTGCCGGTGCAGTCTCCGATCATCAAACAGTGGTACGACCTCAAGGCGCAACTCGACACGCTCGGCAAGCAGAAGGCCGCCGCCGAGGACTCCCTCCGGGCGATGGAGCAGCGGATCAGCGGCATGGATGAGCGTCAGAGCGCGGTGTTCTGCGAGCGGATCAAGGCCTATATCGCCCAGCTCAAGACCAAGCAGAAACAGTTGGTGTTCACGGACGACGAGCTCAAGACGATGGCCAGCCTGGCCCAGGCCATCAAGGATCTCGAAGCACTTTGTCCGTGACCGCGTTGCTCACCCCGCTCTGGGTGGCGCTCTCGGTCTGGAGTGGCGGAGGCTGGGCGCCGCTCTCCGGGCTGGCCGCGACCCTGCGCTGGCGGCCCGCGGCGACAGGTGTGAGCTGGAGCGAGGCGCGGCTTTCCGGGCCGGGGGAAGCCTGGCGAATCCGGCTGATCGTGGCGCGGCTGGATCCCCGCATGGTGCGTTTCCGGCTCGACCGCGCAGCTCAATGGTCCATCGACCGGGCGACGGATGGCGCGCTCCTGGCGATCAACGCCGGGCAATTCGCCAACGGCCTCCCGTGGGGCTGGACTGTCGCCGACGGGCGGCTGCGCGGGCTCGCGGGAATCGGCCCGCTTTCGGTCGGCGTCGCGTTCGATTCCAGCGGAGGGGTGCACTGGCTCGAGCCGGACGCGCTGCGGGATCCCCGCGTGCAGTTCGGGGTAAGCGCGGGGTTCCAATCCTACCCACGGCTGCTGGCCGACGGCGTGGTTCCGCTGCCGCTCCGGGAGGAGGGCCGGGGCGTGGATCTCACCCACCGGGACGCGCGCCTCGCGCTGGGGCAGGACGCGGACGGGAACATTCTGGTGGCGCTCACCCGATTTGATGGGGCGGGCGGCGCGCTCGGTTTCGTGCCGTTCGGGCTGACTGTGCCCGAGATGGCGAGCGTGATGCAGGTCCTGGGGGCCCGCAACGCGGTCCTGCTGGACGGGGGCATTTCCGGCCAGCTGCTGATTCGGGAAGGGAATAGACTGCGGCGCTGGCGCGGCCTCCGCGCGGTGCCACTCGGACTGATAGCCGTTTCACGCTAACCCTGGAGCTTTTCATGCTGCGGAGAGTCGTATTCGTGACGCTGGCGCTGTCTCGCGGGGCGGCCGCCCAGGGGACCAATCAGGCGCAGTTCTTCAGCGGGAACTTCGACTGGACCACCACGCTGGAGGTACAGGGAAAGCCGAGCGACGGCAACGTGGGCAAAGCGGTCGAGAGCGTCTCCGTCGGCATCGTGGCGGGCAAGGCGCTCTGCAAGGGGACCTTCAACGAGACGATGGATACCTACCAGGCCGGCAAGCTGGTCTCCCGGGCCACCACCACGGGCACCATCGCGGGACCCGGCTACGCGCTGATCGAGTTCGGCCTCGGGACCGACACGCACACCGGCAAACCGATCTACACCATCACGGTGAGCTGTCCCACCCACAGCGGTACCGTGACGTCGCAGTCCTTTG
>DATCWE010000125.1:0-13613 GCA_036566495.1 Gemmatimonadales bacterium
GGACGCCGGGCAGCGGGCGCAAGAGCATGGCCTGGATCCAGGAGTAGACCGTGGCGCTCGCGCCGATGCCGAACCCGAGCGAAAGCACGACCCCGGCGGCGAAGACGGGAGCGCGGCGGAACTGGCGCACGGCAAAGACGAGGTCCCGTCCGGCCGAGTGCAGCCATTCCCGCCGGAACCAGCGAGCGCGCGGACTCACGGGGTGTCCTCCCAGGGGGCAGGGGATGCCGCAAGGTAGCGCCCCGCGCGGGCCGGCGCGAGCCCCGCTTGCAAAAGTTGAGCATACTCATACATTTCATGAGCACACTCAGCCACGGCAGCGTTCCCATGGCCCGCCCCGCCGCCCGCCGGCGCCCTCCCGCCGGACGCCGCGCCCGTCACAAGCAGCTCACCCGCGACCGCATCGTGGCGGCGGCGCTGGCGCTGTTCCAGTCCAAGGGCTTCGAGGAGACCACCACCCGGGCCATTGCGCGGCGGGCCCGGGTCGCCGAGGGGACCGTCTTCAACTATTTCGAGACCAAGGAAGACATCGCGCTGCATTTCCTGGAGCTCGAGGTGAGCCATGCCATCGCGGCGGTGCGGAACCACCGGCGGCTGCGGCGAGCCTCGCTGGAGGAAAAGCTGTTCGCCCTGCTGGAGAGCCAGATCGCCTTTCTGGCCCCGTACGAACGCTTCATCGGCGCGGCATTCGTCCAGGCGCTGAAGCCCGCCTCCAAGCTGGGGTGGAGCCGGCAGGCCGCCGAGCTGCGGACCCGGTACCTGGCCTTCGTGCAGGAGCTGATCGAGGAGTCGCTGCCCAAAGGCAAGCCATCGGCGCTGGCCTGGTTCGGTCCCCCGGCCTTCTGGATCTACTATCTCGGCGTGCTGCTCTATTGGCTGCACGACGCCTCGCCCGGCAAGCAACACACGCTCGCCTTCATCGATCGCTCGCTCAAGCTGGGGGTGGCGGTGCTGCGGAAGGGAACGCCGGCATGAAGCCGCCGGAGGGGCCGGCGCGGCGGGCGCTGCGGATGGCGGCGCTCACCGCCGGGGTCACCGGAAGCTACGTGGGTTACCTGGCGCAGCACGCCTTCCTTGGCGCGGATGCCAGGCAGCAGAAGCTCAAGGCAGCCCATACCCGGGCAGCTCAGCGAATGACTGCGGAGTTTCTGAGCCTGCGCGGCCCTGCGATGAAGCTGGGGCAGACGCTGAGCCTGCAGGCCGGCGTGCTGCCCGAGGAAATGCTGCACGAGCTGGCCACGCTCCAGATGGGCGCGCCGGGGATGCACCCCACCCTGGCGCGCGCGCAATTCACGGCCGCCATGGGCAAAGCGCCGGAAGCGCTATTCCGGAGCTTTGCGCCCGAGCCGTTTGCCGCGGCATCGCTGGGCCAGGTGCACCATGCGGTGACCCGCGAAGGGGAGCGGGTCGCGGTCAAGCTCCAGTATCCGGGGATCCGGGACGCGGTCGCCAACGATTTTCGCTGGTTCCGTACGGTCTCCAAGGGAGCACAGCTCACCAGGCACCTGCCCGGGATCGTCATCGCCGAGCTGGAAGAACAGATCCTGGCGGAAACGGACTACGCCCGCGAACGAGAGAACCTCGAGCACTTCCGCAAATGGCTGGCGCCGCTCGAGTTCGTGCGGGTGCCGAGGGTCTATCGCAAGTACTCGGGGGACGGGGTCATCACGATGGAGCTGCTGGAGGGCGCGCACCTCGACCAGGTCCTGGCCGGGCGGCCCTCGCAGCGGCTTCGCGATACGCTGGGCGCGAGGCTGGTCGAGCTCCACTATTTCCAGCTGCTCCAGGTCGAGGCCTTTCACGCCGATCCGCACTGGGGGAACTATCTCTTCGGGAAGGAGGGGACCATCGGGCTGGTGGACTTCGGCTGCGTCAAGCACCTGCAACCGGAGTTCGTGGCGACGCTGCGCTCCGTGTATCTCTATCCCGGCGACCGGACCAGCCCCCAGTTCCAGGAGTTGCTCGAACAGCGCTACGCGCTGCACGGACGCAAGCTCAATCCGGCGGCGCGGAAGGCCCTGGCGAGGTTCGCCGAGAACTTCTACCGCGTGGTCTACCCCCCCGAAATGGCCAGGGACGCCGAGCCATTCGACTTTGCCGACAACAAGTTCCTCAAAACCTACATGCGGGAGTCGGCCAATCTGGCCAAATCGCGGTGTGCGCTTCCCGAGTACCTCATGATCGCGCGGGCGGAGACCGGGCTCTATGCCACGCTGCACCGGTTGCGGGCCCGGGTCCCCATGAGCCGGATCGTGCGGAAATACCTTGGCAAGCGCTAAGGCCTGGTCAGGAGGCGCTGCCCGGAAGGCTCACGGCAGCGGCCGGACATTGCGCAGCGTTCGGGTGCCACCGGCATCGAGCACGTTTGCGGGAGGCTCCCAGCGCACGAAGGCAGGAAACCCCAGATCCGGGTCGAGGGTAAAGCTCACGTCCTCGAGATAGCTATGCTGGTCGGCTGCCAGCAGCTCGGCAAAGAGCTGCTCAACCGTTTGCCACCAGCTTCGCCGGTCATCGGTCACCACCTCGCCGGTGGAGAGGATGACCACTCGGCTGACCTGGCCTTGAACGACTTCCACGCTGGCCCAACTGGTGAGCTCGGTGGGACAGAAGCAGCTCGATTGCATCTCGATCACGTAGTCGGCAAAGCCGCGAGCCTCCCAGCGTCGCTCGGCGGCCATCAGGCGCTGCCGCTCGCTGGGAGAGAGCGGAGCCTGGCAGGCCAGCGCGGTTCCCAGCAGCATGGCGGTGAGGAGTCGTATCATCGGGACAGAGCCAGTACGGCCTCGCGCGGTGGGCCGCCAAGGGGCGCTACGATGGCGGAGGCTCCAAGCGGCCGGCTTCGCGCTGTTCCGTCAACAGGCGCTCGGTGAAATCAAGCCGCTCCTCCAACTCTCCCACGCGATGCTGCATGGCATCGAACTCCTGACGTAACGCGCCGATCTCGCGATCCTGGGCAGGCGGGATTCGAGTCGAAGCCCGCAACTTGACTACGACGATCTGCGCGAATGCAAATGCGAAGATGATGACGCCAACCCCGATTGCCCAGCCCGGAATGAAGCCCATGTTTCATGGCTCGCTTTCAGCGGCGGTCCCTGGGTTCAAAGATACTGCTCGGCGGCGGTGGCGCCTGCGTCGGAGAGCCAGCGCGTCAGGATCGGGATGAGGATCCGGAGCGGGCCCAGCCGCGAGCAACTCCAGCCCCCAACAGCGTCCCGATCCCGGCGAGCGCGCAGCTCAGCACCGGTATGACCGGCGTGCCCATGTGGGTCAGGGTGATCGGGACAGCCACGGCAAACCCGATGACGCCGCCGACGAAAGCACCTCGAGCCTCCTCGCGGGGGAGCCAGCCGAGCCGCCTGGCGGCAACTACGGCACCAAGCAATCCCAGTACGCCGCCGGCAACGGCTCCGACCTGCAAGCCACGAGTCCCGGCAGCGTTTCCGACGATGGAGCCGAGGGCCGCCGCGAAGCCGGTGGCGAGCCAACCGAGCAAGAGGGTAGGGAAAGCTCGCATGGGATCAGCGGGTGCCCCGGGCCGCGGCGTCGACTGCGGCGACGCGACGGGCGGCCTCGCGCCAATCGATCACGGGGGCGACCTCCTGCTCGGTCAAGGCCAGGGAGTCCTGCGCGCGCCGCACCACAGCGGCGCCGTCAGGCAGGGCGAGCCCGAAGTTGAGCTCGGCCCGGCGGCACAGCCGCTCCTCGCGGGACCGCTGCTCAGGCGGGAGGGATCCGCAGCGGTGCGCCACGCGGGCATGCGTTGCCTCGTGCACGATCGAGGCGGCAATTTCAGGCAGCGAGACTTGCGGATTCACGGTGAAGGTGAGCTCGACCAGGCACTCCCGGGACATCGGGAAAAAGGCACCTCGGCAGGCAAAACGCTCCACGACGAAGCCGGCGAGGTCGGTGCGGAGGCGCCGATAGCAGTGGGGGGCATAGGTGGCGATCAGATCGAGTGCGGCCGCCAGGCGCCGGGCAACCTGCTCCGTCTGAATGTCGGGACGCGTGTTTACGATCCGGATGGGCAGACCGTGGATCTCGCGGTGCTCGGTGTGCGGCATCTTCCTACTCCGCTGGCAGCTCGGCTACGCCGCCGATGGGTCGGACCGTTCGGCACCCCTGCCGAGGCTGCGACCGATCCTGGCCGCAAGATAACCGGGCAGCGGTGGGGACGTGAGGACTCGGGCCGCAAGACCGGGTTAGGCGGACCGCGCCTGTACCTCCTCCGACGTCATGCCATAGAGCGGCGGGGTGGGCACGCCCAGCAGACCCAGCATCAGGTAGATCTGGCCACGGTGATGGGCTTCGTGCTCCACCATGGCGCGCAGCCACTTCCAGGTGGTGATGGAGGTGCTGGCCGGGGTGAGGCATTTCCGCGCGAGGTCGGCGTCGGTCAGCGCGCCGAACACCGTGCGGGATTCCGCCCCGAGGCGATCCAGGAAGGCGACCACGGCGGCGAAGCCCTCGGCGAGTTCGCGGCCGCATCCCGCGTAACGGCTCGGACGCCCCGCTACCGTCTCCGCGTACATGTAGCGTTCGATGGTCGCCAGATGCCGCACCTGATCGCCGAGCGTGAATTTGCCGGGGAGGGGGGTCCACTCGATTTGGTCCGGGGGAATGCACGCCACGACGCGCCGGGTGCGAGCGCGGATGCTGCTCCAGTAGTCGAGAAATGACGCGATAGAGCGGATTTCCATGGGCGGCGACTCCTCGCGACAGCGGGCTACCCCTCGGCTCCCACCAGATACGACTTGTTTATTGCGGCGAGGGACGGGGTTCCCATCTGCCGCATGACGAGCTCGAACTCGTGCCGCAACAGCGCGAGGACCGTCTCGACCCCCTCCTGTCCGAAGGCGCCCAGTCCCCAAATGTAGGGACGGCCGATTCCAATGGACGCCGCGCCCAGCGCCATGGCCTTGAAGATGTCGGTCCCGCGCCGGAAGCCGCCGTCGCAGATCACGGGAATGCGGCCGCCCGTGCCCTGGACCACTTCCGGAAGCGACGCGATAGTCGCCCGCATCGAATTCTCGGCGCGCCCCCCATGGTTGGAACAGAACAATCCATCCACCCCGTGCTCCACGGCCAGCTCAGCGTCTTCGCGTGTTACGATCCCTTTGATGAGCACTTTCATGGTCGTGGCCGCTCTGAGCCGGTCAATGAACTCCCACGACGGCGTGCCCACCTCGAGGATGGGCGGTACGGCCGGGTAGCCGTTCAGATTCGGCTTGCGGCGGTTGTCCCCGGTGCTCCCGCCCCTGATGCCCGGAATGGGCGCCCCACCCAGATGGCAGGCGCTGCAGGTCCGCTGGTCGAGGCGCGCACCCCGCAGCATCGTTTCCCGATTGCTGCCGCCGGTCAGGTCCACCGTAAAGACCACCGCCGCGCTGCCGGCACGCTCCGCGCGCGCGACCATCTGCTTGGTCCGAGCCCAATCGAGCTGATGGTAGAGCTGGAACCACACCGTGGCGCCGCGCGCCGCGATGGCATCCTCTATGGAGGTCGTGGCGACGGTGGAGAGCACTTGCAGGTGGTTCTTTGCCTTGGCCGCGCGCGCGACGGCGATTTCGCCCAGCGGATGGAACGCCTTCTGGCTGCCTACGGGATTGATGACGATCGGTGTGGGATAGCGGGTACCGAACAGCACCACGCTCCCATCCACCGCGTGCACATCCACCAGCCGCCGCGGCTTCAGCGCCCAACGGGTGAAGCCTTCGCGGTTGGCCCGGATGGTGCCGTCGTCATCGGTCCCGGTGGCGAGATAGGCCCAGTGCGCCACCGGAATCTTGGCGCGGGCCACCGGCTCGAAATCAAAGACATCGAGGGCCTCGGACGCGGAGCTAATGGCGGCGGGACCCTGCAGGGCCTCCTGGGCCAGGGACAGTGCCTGCGCCGCACGACGAGGTGAGGCCGAGGTGAGCTCGCGAAGCAGGCGGGGGCTGAGGCCCGCTGCGGCGAGGAGTGGACTTGCGGCGAGAAAGTGAAGGAACTGGCGGCGATCGGACATGGTGATATCTCGGCGGCTGGCGAGGAATGCACTACGCTCCGGGAGACTCCTCCGACCCTTCGCAGCTGATCATCCATTGTACGCTAAACCGATCGACGAGCTCGCTGATCGTCAGGCTACCGTGCACGACCTGGTCCGGACCGCGGGCTGTCATGACGCAAAGATAGTGCGGGTCGGAGGCGCTCAGGCGGTCCCGGCAGCACCCAGCGTTCGTCGCTCCAGGACTCGGATCACGGCCGCAAACAAAAGGTAGGCAGCCAGGGCGGTGAGGGCGGCGGCCCGGTCAGACGCCGGCGGCGGACCGAAGAAGATGTAAGCCTGGAGGCCGAGCATCACGAGGCCGAACACGATCATGGCGCCGCGGCGCCGAACGCCCGAGCTGAAGTACAGCCAGAGGCCGCCAAACAGGAAGGCGATCTCCACGCCGAAGGCCATGGCTGGATAGTTCCAGAGCCCCAACCCGACTTTCACACCATCGTCGAAAAGCGGCAGGTCCGGCCGGTGGACCAGGAAGTCGAGCACCCAGTGCGAGAACACCGCGACGGCAACCACCAAAGCGGACCTGCCAGTGGCCCCGGAGCCGAGCAGTTTGTACGCGATGAAGGCCAAGGCGGACCACGCCAGCGCCGCCACGAGGCTATGGGTGTAGGGCATGTAGTAGAGGTCCAGCGGATTCGTGGCGGTGATTCCCGGCACGATCCGGACCTTTTCGATGCCGAGCAACACGAACACGGACCAGCCGACGTCAAGGAGCTGGACCGCGATGAAGAGGGTGGCGAGGGAAACAGCCGGAACAACCCGCTTCGCGGCAAAGCTGACGCCGTAGTGCCCGACAAACATGGGCTGCGTCCTTTCGGGTGGAGGCTAGGGCGCGCCGCCTGACGGCCTGCGCTGCTGCTGCCGGGCCAGCCACTCGACCGCGCTCCGGGCCAGCCACTCGTGGCGGCCATCGAGAATGGTGACGCGCGAGCGGCCGGCGACCCGACGAAGGAAGCTCTGCCGCCCAAGGACCAGGTCCGTCGCGGTATCGGGGGGAGCAGGTCGCTTCATTCAAGGTTCCAGCGTATCGGTCTTGTGCTCGGGCGGAAGGGTGCGCCGGCTCGCCGGGCCAATGACGGACCGCATCAGTGCACCGCTGATCGCCGCGCTGGCGAGCCCCAGACCTACCAAGGGCAAGTACACGGTGCGAGGAGCGCCGAAGAGGAGGCCGAGCAATCCGAACAGGAGCGGCGGGGCCAGGCCGCCGACGATGCCCCACAAGGCAAGGCGGCGAGGCCTGATTTGCTCGACCTGGCGGCCGCGCTCTGCCCGGGCGAGCAGCAGGCCCACGCCGAGTCCGGAGATCAAGCCCAGGGTCCCAAACGCCACGGCATGGGCGGCAAGCCAACCGACCAGCGAGGCGGACTCCGCCGGAAGGTGCGGGGTGGTCACCCAACGATAGAAGCCGAGTCCAATGCCGACGAGAGTCCACGGCGTGGCCCATAGCACCGCCAGCTTCAGCAAAGCCCGTAACTGCCGGGAGAAGAGCATGGGCTTACGTCCCTCGCTTCATCCTCCCGACCACCAGCCCGATCACCGCACCGCCAATCCCTCCGTGAACGACTTCGAGCAGAGGATCAACGACCGGCCCGGCCAGGAACCGTTTGGCGTCCAAGGAACCTCCAGTGAGGCATGCTGCGCGGGATTCGCTGCGGAACGCGCGAGAGAGTACGGCGAAATCATCGAAAGCGCAATGCGGCTTTTGCGGTGTCACGACACTGGTCCGAAAGCCCGCGGCTTTCAGCGTGTCGTGAATGGTCGTCTACTCCCCAGCCAGACCCCTCCAAAGCTACGAAAGGCCGAGGGCGCCGGCCAGCTCCGGAGCAGGAGCCCGGGCGGAGAGGCGTCCGATCGCGCGGTAGAGCGCTTCGCGCAGCGGCTTCTCGCGCGGATCGTCGGACAAATAGAAGTCCATTTTGTTCATCACGTACGCATAGCCGAGCCGTGCGTCGGGATCGGCGAAGCCGAAGGAGCCGCCCGCGCCGGGCGCACCGAACGCGCGCGGGCTTGAGCCGAAGGAGACGTCGGGTCCGGGCCGCAGGAAACCGAGCGAGAAGTAGGACGGAAGGCCCAGCACTTCGTCGAGGGGACGCGCGACTTCCGGCGGCGCGGTCACGCTCGCGAAGGTCTTCGGCGTGATGCCGAGCTCGGCGCCGCCGTCCGCGAACACCGCGTAAGCCCGCGCAATCGCGCGTGCGGTGCCGACGCCGTTGCCGGCGGTGAGCTCGATCGCGAGGGAACGCCGGTCGTTCATGTCGAGATCCGCCAGGAGCATCGAGCGGCGGAGCAACGAGTTCGGCGCGAGAATCTTCTTCAGCAGGGGGGAAGGCGTCGTGGGCAGCGCCAACAACGCCCGGGTCCGCGAGAGCGTTTTGAGCTCGGCCAGTCGTTCGCCGGGGATCTCCGCCGGCAACCCGATATAGAACTCCAGTCCCAGCGGTGTGGCGATGGCCTCGTGGAACAGCTGCCCCAGCGTGCGCCCTGCCGGGTCGACGCGGCGAATCAGCTCTTGCATGTAGAGGCCGATCGACATCGTGTGATAGCCGTGACGGGTGCCCGGCGGCCACGCCGGCTTCTGGCGCGCCAGCATTCGCGCCAGGTAGTCCAGGTCGCGCAGCTTCTCGAGGGTCAGCTTCTCGTCGAGCAGCACCAGACCTGCCTCGTGTCCGAGCAGCTGGCGCACGGTGACCGCCGCCTTGCCGTTTTGCGCGAATTCGGGCCAGTAGCGTGCGACGGGCGCCTCGTAGTCGAGCCAGCCGCGCGAGTTTGCCAGGGCCAGCGTCATCGCCGCCAGGCCTTTGGTGGACGACATCACGGCGACCATGGTGCCCTGTTGCCAGGGTGCATCGCCCTTGAGCGTACGGCGGCCGCCCCACAGATCGACGACCTTCTGGCCCCGCCAGTATGCCGCGACCGCGGCACCGATTTCGCCGCGCTTGGCGAAGTTGCGCTCGAACTCGGCTGCTACCGCTTCGAAGCCGGGAGCGACCAGTCCTTCAACTCGGGCTGCGGCTTTCACGATGATGACCTCTGCGCTGTACCCTGGCATGCCACCGAGGACGCCGGCAGGCCTCCGGGGGTTGGTGCGGAAGTATTAATGCGGGAGCGATGAGAAGGCCGTGAGACAATCGTGACGATCGGCTTACGGCATGCTCACCAGCCGGCCTTCACGCTTCCGGTAGAGTTGCAACCCCACCGCAACGAACCAGGTCGCGATACCTGTCGTCCGACCTGGGATCTTGCGAGCATGCGCACCTGGCGCTCAAGCGATACCGGAGTCATCACGGTGTCGGTACACAACCCGACCTCCTACGAAGCAACGGTACTGCTGCGCGCTAACAACGCTTGAAGCGTGGGCGTGGCGGGGTATGCAGCAGGTCTGTCGGGTGGTTTATGACACGCACGGCAAAGTCCACGGGCGTTGCCACGGAACGGGAGTACTCCACCACCTGGCGCACCCGGCGATCGGCCTTCCGTGCCGGAGCGTATTTGAGCCGTGCCAGGGAGGCCCGTACCGCGGCCTCGAGATCCGGGTGGTCGCTCGCCAGCGTCCGGACCGCCGCGAGCTCGACGGCCCCCAGCGTATCGACGACATAGGACAATGCGACGCGCAGACACGACGGCGCGGAGCCCAAGCGGACCGGGTCCAGGTCAAGCTGGGGGTCGCCGCCCCGCCGCTTGGCCGGCCGGTCCACCTCGCAATCCTGGTAGACGGGGCCGGGGCGCAGCCACAGGCTGTCAGGCGTGAAATCGCCACAGCGGGGCCGGCCCGGAGCCGGGCCGGGAGCGGCGGCCCGGGTTAGGTCGAACCACCGGCCGACCGTGGGCAGAATGTACCGGGTGAAGCGCTCCCTCACGCGGTCGATGTGTCCTCCGACGAAAGTGGTGTCGGAGTACCGGATGCCAAGGCTATCCAAGCGGGCGCGGAGCACCCGGACCCCCTCCCGGATGCCCGACTCCTCGGACCCCGCCTCGAGGTGGAGCACGGGCGCACGATCACCCCGTCGCACCATCGCCGAGGCGAGGTCGGGAGGCATTCTCGCCAGCCAGCGAGCTTGCGCCGCCGGATTCGGCACGATGGTCCCATTGGCCCACTGGAATGGCAACTCGTCGAACAGGCGTGGATTGGTCCTGCTTCCGTCGAGTGCGGCCGCCAGGCCAACGAATAGCCCGACTCGCTCCGGAGCGGCTTGCCAGCGGGTGATCGCGGAAAGCGCCGGCCACGCGGGCCCCGACGGGGCCAGGGGTCCGACAAATCCGATGCAACAGGGACTGACGGCGTAGACCAGCCCGTAGACTCCGGGGTGGTTGAAGCCGATCGCAAGCGCCCCGAATCCGCCCATGGAGTGACCGACCAGCGCCCGGCTCGCGGCCCGGGCCTCCGTGCGGTAGCGTCGGTCGATGTAGCGGACCAGGTCCTGCACCACAAAGTCCTCCCAGTTGCCGGTCGCCGGCGAGTTGGCATACCAGTCCGCGTGGAGCGCGTTGTCGGCATCGGGCATCGCGACGATGAACTCGTTGAGCGGGGCGGCCATGAGGCTGTCCAACGTGAGCGACAGATTGAGTCCCTGGTAGGTACCGTCGAGCCACTCGTCGGGAGTAGACGTCGCGCCGTGCAATAAGTAGAGCACCGGGTAGCGCCGCGCCGAGTCGTGTCGATAGGAAGGCGGCAGGTACACCAGCACCCGGCGCACGGAACCGTCGCCCACCAGGTTCGAGGCGAGACCCGGCGACGACACCGAGTCGACCACCAGGGTTCCCTGACCGGGGAGGTTTCCCGGCCGCGCGGACCCAAGCACGAGGGCAGCCGCAAGGCATTGGTGGAGCTTCAAACGGCGACATCGGACTACGCCGCCCTGGTAGATCAGGACCGGGAAGACCGCGGCTCCTGGTGCAGATCGGCTTGCGACCATGTCGAGGACCTCGGGCTGGGCTCCAGTCATTGAGTCAAAGATACCTCGCGGCGGCTGGGCCGCGCCCGCCTCGCAGCACTCTTCATCGCGGATTCACAAGACCTTGTTGAGAGTCGAGTTATGCTGCTGCCATCGACCGAAATGGGGGATCCATGAACGGAGCGCACCTGCATCTGATTGTGACCCATCTGCCGGTTTTGGGCGTCGCATTCGGAACCGTTTTGCTCGGGTTTGGGCTGTTCCGCAAGAATCGAGTGTTACAACAGGTCGCGCTGAGCGTACTGGCCCTTGCCGGCCTCGCGGCGGGTGCGGCGTATCTGACCGGAGAGGGCGCTGAAGAAGCAATCGAAAGCAGCCTCGGCGCGGCAAAACCATTTCTTGAGCGTCACGAGGAGGCGGGCCTCTTCGGGCTCGTGGCTGCCGGGATTGCCGGCGTCATGGCGCTCATCGTCCTCGCGAATGGCCGGAAGGGGCGGCCGATCTCGCGGGGGTTGGTCGTTCTCAATTTGGTGATCGCCCTGGTCGCCAGCGGGACGCTCGCGTGGGTCGCGAATCTCGGCGGCCAAATCGGGCATTCTGAAATCCGGAGCGGTCAAGGCGCCCCAACAGGTGAAGCAGGCGAGCGAGGTGAATCCCAATAGCGCTGGCCTGATGGCCCGGCCAAGACGGGCTGGTTAGCGACGAGGTGGGAGGGCGGGCGAGCTGCGGTCGTTTGAGGCCGCGGCAGCCGGATCGGGAATGGCCTCGAGGGCGAGCCGCAGGTCGCGTGCCGACGGATAACGATCTTGCGGCCGCTTGGCGAGGCAGCGCAGCATGACGGCCTTGAGCGCGTCCGAGATCGGCTCTCCCGCAGAGGGAGTGCCCGCCGCGGCAGTGGCGCGCGGCGCGGTGGGCAGCTCTCCGGTGGTCCAGACGCGCGGTGGGGTTCCACCGGTCAGCACGAAATAGAGGGTGACCCCCAGCGCATAGATGTCGCTGCGTTCGTCGGCGGGCGCGCCCTGCCAGAGCTCCGGGGCCATGTAGGCCGGCGTCCCGGTGAGGAATCCGGTGTGGGTCAGCTGCGGCTCGCCCTGCTGCGGTTCCCGGAACCGGGCAATGCCGAAATCCAGCAGCTTGAGCATGCTGCGGCCTTCCGCGGTCTGGCAGAGCATCAAATTCTCCGGCTTGATGTCCCGGTGAATGATCCCGGCCGCGTGGGCCTCCTCGAGCGACACGCATGCCTGCTTCACGAGGTTGATGGCTGTAGCGGGCGGCAAAGGTCCGTCATCGGCAATCAGGGTCCCGAGGTTCGAGCCGGTCAGGTACTCCATCGCGATGTAGTAGATGCCGTCGTCGCTGGCGCCGAAATCGAAAATCCTGATGGTGTGGGGACCCTGAAGCTGACTGGTAGCGTAGGCTTCCCGCTCGAACCGGCGGATGGCCGCCGGGCCGGAATGCGGGGCGACCCGCAGCAGCTTGAGGGCGACGTTGCGCCGCAAGGTGGGATCCCAGGCCAGCCACACCTCTCCCATTCCGCCCTTTCCGATCCGGGCCTGAAGCCGGTAGCGGCCCAGCCGGCGGGCGCGATAGACCTGCTGCTGAGCGCTCCAGACCAGATGACCCGTGATCAACCCGAGGAAGGCAGATGCGACCACAAAAACGTAATTGCCGACGAAGTCGGTCAGGGCGGCAGCGGTGAGCCAGTCGGCGCGCGCCGCGGGGGACAGCACGATCCCGATCCCCATGACCAGGGGAAACGCCAAGCCGATCCGCAGGAAGCTGGGCAAGCTGCGGCGCCAGGGCTCGGGAACCAGCGCCGCCCGGACCAGTGCCACGACCGAGATACCGTGCATATAAGGACTGCGGATGCCGCCGAGGTGGAACGCCATGAGAGACACGCCGAGGGCCGCCATACCGAAGCTGAGGTCCTGACCGTAGCTCAGCCGCTCCACCGGCACGCTGGGGCGAGTACTGCCGAAATAGACGGCTAGGAAGGGGAGCTCGATCAGCAGCCGGTAGAGCAGGAACAGGCCGAACGGCGCGCCGGGATACGCGACGAAACACATCCAGGCATCCAAGAGGACGAAGCTGGGCCAGACCCAGACGCCGATGAGCATCGCACGACGCACGACCCGGCGCTGGGCCTCGGCATCGAGGTCCGCCTGGTTGCGGTCCGTGGGGAACGAATCGGGATTCACGGGTGTCCCATCAAGACGCCGTCATTTGAGCGGTACGGTTGCCGCCTTCCCCGCCTCACCGATGTAGACGACCAGCAAGCGCGCCCGCGACGTCGTGCTTGCGTTTTGCGCGAGGTCGTGAACGGTCCCCGGGGCCTCCCACCAGGTTTCGCCGGCCTTATGGGTACGGATTGCGCCCCCATCAAATCGGTTCTCGACGATTCCTTCGAGCACATACGCCAGCACGGCCACGTCGTGACGGTGCCGGGGCGCGGTGGCCCCCGGCCCGAGCTCAATGACGGCGGCCTTCACGTCGCGGAAATTGCCCGGGGGTAGTGCCTGGGTGAGGAGATCGGTGCGAGTCACCGGGCCGGTGACGGTTTGCTGCTGCGCGAACACTGGTGCGGCGAGGCCGAGACTCACTACGCTCGACAGAACGACCCGGAGGATCGGGATGCTGAGGCATTCCATGGCCATGGTCTCACAGGGTTGAGTCGGTGT
>DATCWE010000126.1:0-14642 GCA_036566495.1 Gemmatimonadales bacterium
AAGGAGCCTGGGCGGCTCTCTTTCGGCGCGCCGACGGCTACCTGGGCACCGAGCTGTTCCGCGACATCGGGGAAACCTGCCGCTACGTCACCATCGACCGCTGGAATTCACGGGGCGCCTACGACGCCTTTCGGTTGCTCCACGCCGCGGCTCACGCCGCGCTGGATGCACGGTGTGAGTCGTTGACGCGGCGGGAAGTCTTTCTGGGTGATGGTGAGGAGGCCTGAGGCTCTCAGTTCGCCTTGCTGCCGAATTTCTCCGGGAATTGGGCGATGATGCCGTCGGACAGCGTGTCCGCCATCGCCAGAATGTGGGAGACGATCCGCTCGTAGTCCTTGATGTCCTCGTCGTACTTGCCCTGAATGCGGTGCGTCGCTTCATCGAGCGTCTGGTCCAGGTGGGTGGTCATCGCCGACTGCAGCGCCGCGCGCGGCCAGTGCTTGGGGTTGGCCTTGGCCAGAAACTCCGCGATGTCCTCCGCGTTCGCGTACCAGCGCTTCTTCGCGTCCGCGGTCTTGGCCTCGTCGCCCGCCTTCGCCGCGCCCACCAGCTCCGCCGCGGTCAGAATGTGGTCCCGCAGCAACGCGGTGAGTTTGTCTCCCGCTTCGCGACCATAAAACCCCGCGACCGCGTCGCCGATGTCCACCTGATTCTGCAGCAGGCGGTCCGTGGTCGGCTTGGTGTCCGGCAATCCGCCGACCACGCTAACGATGTACAAGCGCGTCCACGTGACATGATCCTCCCACAGCTTCCGCATCGAATCGTGAAAGGCCGCCTTGGAGAGCTCGCCCGCCGGCGGCGCGAGTCGGTGCACGGCGAACGTGGGAGCGAGCAAGACACCCGCGGCCAGCGCCGCGGTTCGTATTCGAGTGGCCATGATGTATACCTCGTCTAAAGTCTCACGATCTGGAGTTCCCTCCTGTACTCGGAAGGACGACCGGTCGCGGCAATCTGGCACGCCATTTTTCTGGGCCTTGGTGCTCCGATTGACCGAAGCGATCAGGACTCTTCCGCGTCTCCCAGCGGCAGCAGCCTGGCGCGAGGGGGAATCCCTGGCTCCAGTTCCATGATCCCGACGGAGGGGGGCAAGTCGAAGCGGCGCGGCCCGGCACCCCCCGGGTTCATCACCGTGACGACCTGGTCGACGATCGTGAGCAGGGGCTTGTGGGTATGCCCGAAGATGATCACTTCGGCGGCGGGATAGGCCCGATTGAGCTTTTCCGGGTTAGGCGCGCCGAGCTGGTGACCGTGCAGCAGCAGAAAATCGAAGCCCTCGATGCGGGTCTCCACGACCTCCGGCAAGCGGCCTCGCAGGTCGAAGCCGTCGGTGTTGCCCCATACGGCGGTGACCGGAGCGATGGCCTCGAGCTCCAGGAGCAGCTCGGCGGGCCCCACGTCGCCCGCGTGGAGGATGCGGTCGACGCCCTGGAACGCCTCGAAAACCTCCGGACGCAGCAGGCCGTGGGTGTCGGCGATGATCCCGAGGCGCATGTGGGGCTGGCAGCGATCGGCTGACGGCTGACAGCTACCAGCCGAAAGCGTGCGGGCTTAGCGCCTCGAGCTGATAGCGGTCGGCGGCTAGCTGTTGGCTCGGATCGCGAAACATGCCATCCGAAATCGCCGCGATCTCTTCGGCCTGTCGCCACGCCGCCTCCAGCACCGACAGCTCGCCTTCCAGCGCGCGGCGCTCCGAATCCTCGTTGGCCGCCATCTCGAGGGCGAGCCGGTCCACCAGCGGCAACCGGGGGAGCGGAGTACGCGGCTCGCTACCGATCCCCCCGCGGCCCCAGAACGACCGCTTGGTGATGGAAAGGGCCAGCCGCTCGGCCTCGGAGGACGCCAAGTCCTCGATGAGCGCCTCGGCCGGCGCATCGGGGTGTCGGCCCCACCAGCAGCGCATCGCGATGGCGGCCACCCGCGCAAAGTACCCGTCGGGGTTCGCGGCGTCCTCCAGCTTCCCGATGGCGTAGCGGACTTCGGACTCCTCCGAGCCGGGGCCGTTGAGCACCGCCAGCAGCTTGCCGGCCACGTGAAGCCCTTCCTGCCCGTTCAAGGTCACCAGCCCGCGATCGTGGTGCACGACGATCTGCCAGGGCTCGCGCGGGTCGGGCCGCACCAGGGCCGAATGATCGAGGTGGCGCGAGCGGATCACCGCCCTGCTGCCGTCTTCCGCAGCGGTGACGGCCAGCACGCGGTCCGCCCGGCCGTGCACCCGGAGCCAGGTCGCCAGATCGTAGCCGAACTTGATGCCGAACACGCGGCGGAAGGTGAAATCGGCGGCCTGCTCGCCCAGCTGACGCCAGCGCCTGGCCAGGACCAACAGAGGATCCCGGCGAATGGCGGGAAGCCAGCGGCCCAGCAGGCGGCCATAACGCCAGGCGGCGATTTCCGGCTTGAGCGCCGGCCCGATGCGAACCAGGGCCAGCCCCTCGCGCAGGTAAGCCAGCCCGATGTTGTCCGTTGAAAAACGCAGCCGGCTGGCGCGGAAGCGTCGCTCACACTCCTCAACCGCCTCCCAGCGCTCATCGAGCGGCGAGAGATTCCAGCGATGGCACTGCGGGCAGATGACCCAGAGCCGGCCCTGCGCCGCGTCGAAGGCCAGCCGGCTTCCGATCGGAAAGCTGGGCAGCACCTCGTTGGCGCCGAGGTCCTCGTTACAGAAGAGGCAGGTCGTATACATAAGGTGCCCTTATCCCTCCCACCGGCGTCCGAGCTGGATGTCCAATCCTAACTGATCGAGTACCCGCTGCACCACGAAGTCCACCAGCTCGTCGATGCGGGTGGGCCGGTGGTAGAAGCCGGGCGCGGCGGGGAGCACGGTCGCTCCGGCCTCGGTCGCCGCGGTCAGGTTACGCAGGTGAACCAGCGACAGGGGCGTTTCCCGCGGCACCAGGATCAGCGGGCGGCGCTCCTTGAGCGTCACATCGGCCGCCCGCTCGACCAGCGACCTGCTCGAGCCTTGGGCAATCGCGGACACCGTGCCCATCGAGCAGGGACAGACCACCATACCGGAGGTCTGCTGGGAGCCGGACGCCGGCTTGGCCCCGCGATCTTCGTCCGAAAAGCGGGTGACGCTCTGCCAGTCGCCGCCGGTCGCGCGCTTGAGCCGGGGCAGCGAGCCGATCCCGCATTCCTGCTTCAGCAGGCGCCAGCCGTGGCTCGAGACGATCAACCAGAGCGGCACGCCCTCGCGCGCCAGCACCTCGAGCAGGCGGACCCCGTAGGGCGCGCCCGAGGCTCCGGTAATCGCGAGGACGAGCGGAGCCCGGCTCACCGACCGCGGCGATTGCCGGTCGGGGAGCGCACCGGATGCTTGGCGGGCGGCGGAGGGGGGACCCGCTGCTTGGGAGCATCCGCCTTCATGAACGGCTTCGGCTTGGGCCCCGGGCGAGGGATCTCATGGCGCTTGGTCATGCCCTGGAATGTACCCGGCGCCCGGGCCGACCGCAGCGGACCTATCGCGTTCGGCCCCGCGTGGTACTTTCGTAGCTCTGCGAGGGCTCACCTCACAAGGAGGAGCGCATGGCCTTGCTCGACCGCGTGAAGTCCATTCTCCTGGCGCCGCGACCCACCTGGCAAGTCATCGACTCGGAGTCCGCTACCGTCGGATCGCTCTACACCGGCTACGTGATTCCCCTCGCGGCCATACCGGCCGTGGCGGGGTTCATCGGCCTTTCGGTGATCGGCATCGGGGTGATGGGAACCTCGCTGAAGGTCCCCATGGGCACCGGACTGACCTGGGCCGCGGTGCAATACTGCGGAGCGCTGGTCGGCGTGTTTGTGCTCGCCCTGATCATCGACGCGCTGGCTCCGAGTTTCGGAGGCCAGAAGAACCAGATTCAGGCGCTCAAGGTCGCCGCCTACTCCGCCACGGCGTCCTGGATCGCCGGCATTTTCAATATCCTTCCCGGCTTGGCGGTGCTCGGCCTGCTGGGCCTCTACTCCCTCTACCTGCTTTACCTCGGCTTGCCGACCTTGATGAAAGCGCCGGCGGACAAGGCGCTGGGGTATACCGTCGTGGTCGTGATCAGCGCGCTGGTGATCTTCTTCGTGGTGGGGATGATCGCCTCTCGGGTTGTCGGGTTCGGGGGATGGGGAGGCATGCGGCCCAACCTGTTCCCGCAGTAGACCAGCCGGTTCCGCAAGCCAGCAGGGGCGGGCCTTCATGGGGTCCGCCCCTCTGGTTTCTACGCAGCCGGCAGGTCCGAGTCCGGCGCCCCTGAGTCAGAGCAGCCGGTCCGCCAGGGCAAAGGCGAAGACCGTCACGCTCATCACGCCGTTCATGGTGAAGAAGGCCGCGTCGAGCCGGGACAAGTCGTCCGGCTGAACCAGGTGATGCTCGTAGACCAGGATGCCAGCCGCGGCGACCAGGCCCGCGTAGTACCAGGGACCGAAGCCGGCGCCGGCCCCGAAGAGGACCAGGGCCGGAATGGTGACCCCGTGCAGCAGCTTGGCCGCCAGAATGCTACGGGTTAGGCCGAGCCGTACCACCGCGCTCCGCAGGCCCTCGGCGCGGTCGAACTGCTCGTCGGGCAATGCGTAGAAGATGTCGAACCCGGCCACCCAGGTCGCCACCGCCAGCGCGATCACGGGCAGCAGCCAGCCCGGCTCGCTCCAGCGCCCTGCCACCGCCAGGTATCCCCCGGCCGGCGCGATGGCGAGCGACGCGCCGAGCCAGAGGTGAGGCCACCAGGTAAAGCGCTTCGCAAAGCTGTAACTGGTGATCCAGAGCAGCGCGAGCGGGGCCAGCATCAGGCAGAGCGGGTTGAGCAGGGCCGCGGCGGTGAGGAACAGCAGCGCCGCCAGCAGCACTGAAGCCCAGGCCTGGCCCAGAGTCAGCCTGCCGCGCGGCAGCTCGCGATTCATGGTGCGGGGGTTCCTGGCGTCGAGCGCGCGGTCCGCGATGCGATTGAATCCCATCGCCACCCAGCGCGCCGCCGAAAAAGCGACGATCACCAGCGCGACGCTTTGCCAGGTCAGGGGGTATCGCAGCGAGGCCGCCAGCACACCCAGCAGCGCGAAGGGCAGCGCGAACAGGGTGTGGGGGAGCTTGACGAAGCTTGCGAACCTGGCGAGCAGGCTGCTCCCCGCGAAGGTTTGGCCCTCTCGGGCCGTCACCGGTCACCCAGTCGTATCCCCAGCCTCCCCCACATCTCATCCACCCGTTGCTGCGTCCCCGCGTCCATCTCGATGCGCTTGGGCCATTCCCTCGTAAAGCCCTCCTCCGGCCACTTCCGCGTGGCATCGATGCCCATCTTGCTGCCGTAGGTGAACCCCCGGCTGGCGTGGTCGAGCACGTCGATCGGTCCCATGGTAAAGCGGACGTCGCGCTCCGGATCGATGTGGTTGAGCGCGACCCACCAGGCTTCGTCGGGATCCCGAACGTTGACCTCCCGGTCCAGCACCACGATCACCTTGGCCAGCGACATCAGGCCTTGCCCCCACAGCGCGTTCATCACCTTGTAGGCCTGGCCGGGATACTGCTTGTCGATCGAGACGAACACCAGGTTGTGAAAGATCCCCGGCGCCGGCATGTGATAGTCCACGATCTCCGGCACTGTGAGCTTCAGCAGCGGCAGGAAGATTCGCTCCGTCGCGTGGCCCAGGTAGTAGTCCTCCATCGGCGGGCGTCCCACCAGGGTGGCGGGGTAAACCGGCCGCTTCCGCATGGTGAGGTGAGTGACATGCACCTTCGGGTAGTAGTCCGCCAGCGAGTAGAACCCGGTGTGATCGCCGAACGGTCCCTCCAGCACCAGCGGTTCGGCCGGGTCGATGTAGCCTTCCAGCACGATCTCCGCTTCGGCCGGCACCAGCAGGTCGCAGCTCACCGCCTTCGCCAGCTCGACCGGACTGTTGCGCAGGAATCCCGCGAAGAGAAACTCATCGATGGTGGGCGGGAGCGGGGCGGAACCCGAATAAATGCTCGCGGGATCCCCGCCCAGCGCGATCACCACCGGCATCCGCTCTCCCCGCTCGGCCATCTCTCGCCAGTGCGCCGCACCCACCTTGTGGCGCTGCCAGTGCATCGCCAGCTCGTTGCGCCCCAGCGCCTGAACCCGGTACATCCCCACGTTGCGGATGCCGCGGGCGGGATCTTCGGTAATCACGAGCGGCAGCGTCAGGTAGCGACCGCCGTCCTCCGGCCAGGTGACCAGCAACGGGAGCTGTCCCAGATCCACGTCGGCCCCCTCCAGCACAACCTCCTGGCACGCCGGACGGCCGCCGCGGGTTTTGGGCGGAAACTTCGCCAGCTCCGCGAGCTTCGGCAGCATGGCGAGCTTGCCGAACAGTCCCTCGGGCACCTTGAGCGCCAGCAGGTCCGTGATGCGGCCGCCGATCTCGTCCAGCCGCTCGACGCCGAGCGCCAGACAGATCCGCCGCATGGAGCCGAAGAGATTGATCGCGACGGGAATCGGGCTCACCCGTCCGTCTTCCAGCACCGGCTGCTCGAACAGCAGCGCCGGCCCGCCGTTCTTGCTCTTCATGCAGCGATCGGCGATCTCGGCGATCTCGAGGCGGGTTGCTACGGGCTCCCGCACCCGCACCAGCTCTCCCATCTTTTCGATCGCTTCGATGAATTCGCCCAAACTGTCCAGTGCCATTCAGGACTCCCTGGTCCCCACATGAATCGCGCAAATCCCGCCGAGCAGCAGCTCGTGCCGTACGTCCTGAAATCCCGACTCCTGCAGCCTGACTCCCAGCTCCGCCGGCCCTGGAAAGGCGCCGACCGATGCTGGCAGCCAGGAGTAAGCATCCCTATGTTTCGAGACCAATCGCCCGATCAGCGGGAGCACGCGCCGAAAGTACAGCAGGTAGAGCGCGCGGAGCGGTTGCCGCCGCGGCGTGGTGAATTCGAGAATGACGAGGCGCGCTCCCGGCTTGAGGACCCGCGCCGCTTCCCGGAGGCCGGCATCGAGGTCCATCAGATTGCGGACGCCGAAGCCGACCGTGGCGCCATCGAACGCCCCGTTGCTGAAGGGCAGCGCGAGCGCATCCGCATTGCAGGGCACCACGCGAGGCGACTTGCCATGCCCCTGCCGCAGCATGCCCTGCACGAAGTCCGCGCCCACCACCCGGCCCGCGAACCCCGCGCGGTTCCCCAGCTCCGCCGCCAGATCGAGCGTGCCGGCGCAGAGGTCCAGAAAGGTCCCCGCCGGGGTCGCCTGCCACCCGAGTCGATCGACCGCCCGGCGCCGCCAGCGCCGATCCAGGTTGAGGCTCAGCACGTGATTCAGCAGGTCGTACCGCGGCGCGATGGCCGTGAACATCCGCCGGACGTAGGCCCGCTTGGGCGCCCCGCCCGTGATCGGTAACTCCCTGTCTGTGGCGAACATAGCCGCCGAATGTACCCCTCTCCGAAGCCCGCGGGCAAGCGCGCGTGGCTGAGCCGGCCCCCGAGCTCAAGACCGTATCCGACCAGGCCGTGGTCGCGGCGGCCACGGCAGGCGAGGAGGCGGCGTACCGGGAATTAGTCCGCCGCTACGAACGCCCGGTCTTCTCACTGATCTATCGGATGGTTCGCAACCGCGAGCTGGCCGAGGACCTGTCCCAGGAAACCTTCATCAAGGTGCTCAACGCTCTGGCGAGCTACCGCCCCGAGTACAAATTCTCATCCTGGGTCTTCAAGATCGCCAATAACGCCGCCATCGATCACCTGAGGCGCCGCGAGCTCGATACCCTTTCGCTCGAGGGATCGCCCCACGCCGATACGGCCGAGAAGGTCGAAGCCACCGCCCTGCAAATCGGCGAGAAGGCCGAGAGCGCGCTGGACGCCGTGGCGAACAAGGAATTGGGCACCGAGATCGAGCAGGCCATCGCCAAGCTCCGGCCGGAGTATCGCACCTGCATCCTGTTGCGTCACGTGGAAGGCCGGCCCTACGAAGAGATCGCGGAGATCCTGAATCTGCCGCTCGGCACGGTGAAGACCTACATCCACCGCGCGCGCAACGAGCTGAGAATCGCCCTCGCGCATTTGAGAGAAGAATGAATAGGAATGCTCCGACGTTTCAGGTTCGTACGTCGGAAACTTGAATCACAAATCAACCGTAGGTGCTCTGCTTATGAGACAATGGCCCATCAATCACCTCACCGCTGACGATCTCGACGCGTTTCATTCTGCGTCATTGAGCGTCGCCGCCCGCGAACATCTCGACGAGTGCGCCGAATGCCGGACGCTGATTCGCCAGGATCAGGCCCTGCTCGACGCGCTCGCCACACTCCCGGCCTTCGAGCCCTCGCCCGGATTCGCCAACCGGGTCATGGCGAGGGTCGCGCTGCCGCGGCCTGCGCTGGCGCGCTGGCGGGAGCCGCGCCGCATCGCGCTGGCCGCCTCCGTCGTCGTGGCGCTCGGGGCGAGCATTCTGTGGTCGCTCTTCAACCGATCCTTGCTGCTCTCCTGGCTCGACCAATCCGCCACCGAAATCGGGCGCGCCCTCTGGCTCGGCGTACGCGTGGTGGCCGCCAATCTCACCGAGCAACCCTGGTTTGCCGGGCTGCGCGGCTTCGCGTCGTCCTCCGCGCGAATCGCGCTCGTCGGCGGGGGCTTGCTGATCGGCTACGGCGCCGCGGTCTATGCCCTGCGCCGGCTTCTGCTTCCGCCCAGCCGGCCGGTCCCCCATGCCGATTGGTGATCGCGGCGCCTTACTGTCGTTGCTGCTCGCGGTCTCTGTGATATCGGTGGGTTCTGGTCAGACGAGGCCCGGCGGCACCGTAGATCTCGACAACCTGGGAAACCCGGTGCAGCTCGAGCAGCGGCTGCGCGGGCTCCTCATGTCCCTGCCCGCCGGAGCCACCACCGTCACCGCGAAGCAGCTCGGCATCATCAACGGACAAGCTCGCGTGGGAGATTTCCGTCTTGCCGCGGGTGAGCGACTGACCGGTAACCTGCTGGTCCTGAGCGGCAACGCCGAGTTTTCCGGCAGGCTCAGCGGAAACGTCGTGGTGCTCGATGGCGACCTGGTGCTCCACGAGGGGGGGCTGGTCGGCGGCGACGCGCTGGTGATCGGGGGCCACATCCGGGAGCGCGGCGGCGCCGTGCAGGGAGAGCAGCGCTCGCTCGACGCGGCGCAGACCCCCGGCGCACGGCCCGGGTTTGCGGGGCAGGCGCTCACTCGCCTGGCCGGTCTGGCCGGAGTCCTGTTTATGCTAACCCTGCTGGGGTTCGGGATGGTGGTCTTCGCCCACCCGCAACTGGAAACCGTATCGGACACCGTCGCCAACAGCATCGCGCGATCGTTCCTCACCGGATTGGTGGCACAGGTGATCGTGCTGCCGACGCTCGGCCTTCTGGTTACCGGGCTCGTGCTCAGCGTGGTCGGCATCCTGCTGGTGCCCTTCGTGCTCATCGTCCTGCCCCTGCTGCTCATCGCGGCCATCGTGGGCGGGTTGCTGGCCGTGCTGCACGCCATGGGCGAGACCCGGCTCCGCCGCCGCATGGCCGCGGGCGCGCGGGTCGGCTCCGCCAACAGCTATCGCTACCTGCTGCTCGGTCTCTCGACGCTCGCGGCCATGTGGCTCGCCTGGATCCTGTTCGGCTGGGTGCCCGTCGCCGGAGCGCTGGTGTTCGGCGCCTGCTTCATCGCAACCTGGCTGCTCGCCACCATCGGGTTCGGCGCCGCGCTGCTTTCGCGCGGCGGCATCCGTCCCGCGTTCGCGGGCCGCTACGTCCCGCCCGAGGCAGTGACCGACGAATACCTCTGGGCCACTCCGCAATTCGGCGTGACCGCCGCCAAGCGGCCCCCGACGGGCAAGCTGCCGCGCGATCAATGAGGCGTGCCCCGCTGGTGACCATTGTCGCGCTCGCGCTCTGCGCCCTGCCCGCGCAGGCCCAATCGCTGCGCGGCTTCGATTACGCCCGCCCGCTGCGAGGAGAAAAGGCGCTGCGCGCGGTGATCGAGTTTGGTGCCGGAAAGCTCCTCCTCGAGCCGGGTACCTCCGATCGCCTCTACCAGCTGACCCTGCAATACGACGCCGAGCGGTTCGAGCCGATCGGCGATTATGACGCCGGCGCGGGCGTCGTGCGGCTGGGGGTCAAAGGGAACGGCAGCGGGGGCATCCGGGTCGGCCGCAAGAACGCGCTGCCGCAGACCGCTGCCATCGAGCTTTCCAAGTCGGTGGACCTGTCGCTCGACATCTCCCTCGGCGCAGCGGAGGCAGCCCTCGAGCTGGGCGGGCTCCGGCTCAGCGAGCTCGAGCTCAAGAGCGGCGCCAGCCGGGCCACCGTCGCCTTCTCGCAGCCCACCCGCGGCAGCTGCCGCGCCGCCTCGGTCCAGTCGGGCGCGGGCGAGGTCACCGTGCTCGGCCTGGGCAACAGCGGGTGTGCGGACTGGAGCTTCGACGGCGGAGTCGGCTCGGTCACGGTGGACCTCGAGGGAGCCTGGGCGGCCGATGGGCGGATCCGGCTCAACATGGCGCTGGGCGGAGTGACGCTGCGCGCGCCGAAGGATCTGGGCCTGCGGGTTACCCTGCACGGGTTTCTGGCGGGGTTCGACGCCAAGGGGTTCAGCAAGAGCGGCAAGACCTACACGTCGGCCGGCTACGCCGCCGCGAAGCGCAAGGTGGACGTCGAGGTGAATTCCGCGCTGGGGGGGGTGAGCGTGGAGTGGCGTTAGCTCTAGCCGCGGGGCTCAACTCGTTCTGGGTCCCGACGCACGACTACTGACCTATCACATCGATTTCAGAGAAACGCACAGGCCCTCGTCGCATGATCCAAACGCTGTCCTGCGCACTCACCGAGGAGTCATATAGCCACTGATCAGGCGGTTGCGCCAGTTCCGGAATCAACACCTTTAGCGAGCCAGTCAAGGTTCGGTTCGCTGTGACGTAAACATCTACCACATCGAGTTCACCCAGATCACTGCGTCTTCGGACCCGAATCGGCCGATCGATATAGAGGTGCCATACAAAGCCATCTGCACCGAAGCAGGCCGGAACGGAAAGCGGACATCCGGTAAATTCGCCGATCGCAGCGACTTTCCGAGGCAAGGCGTGTACGAGGGCATCGACCGCTACCTCCGGGGACATCTCATACCAACCGGCGAGAGGGATTCCAAAGGTTGCGAAATCATTACCGCTGCCACTAGGCACGCTAAGGTGACCATCACTCGACAGGGTGGCGCCGCTTCTTGCCGCAACTTCCTGAAAGAGTGCTAGAGTCCCGCTTTGGGTACAGAACAGAAACCAGTAGTGACTACCAATAGCGTTCTTTAGGTAGTGAGGCCCAGTGTCGGAGGGAATCCACGGCGAACGCTGCCAGAGGGTCCGGCTGCACGACGCCAAGCTGGTAAAATCGAGCGGGGCGCCATGGTCTTCTTGGACGACGACGGCAAGGTTCCCAACCGCCGTGGCCAGCAGGTGCACTACAAACGTCGCAAGGTCACGAGCGGCTGCCTCGGTAATATCTCCGCCCTCCGGGTTGACTAGGTCCGCGAGGTCGAAGCGCCCATTGGGCTGGAGCCGAAGGGCGGCTTCGCCCGTGACCCAACTCGGATCGACTCGGGTCAGGGGCCGGTTGGTCGACGGTTCAGTCGCCCCACAGCCCGCTAATAGAGCGGCCAATAGAATCGTGAAAGGGAGAGCCACACGACTCAGCATGCCCACTCCGTACAAGAGTAGTCCTCGCTTCGGTTGCTTAAACACACAGTCCCCGCACGCATTCAAACCCATCTGTGAAACTAGTCTGACGAGCTTGCAAGGGACAACGTGTTGCCAACGGTTTCAGCTGCTGTCCCCACTAGATGCACAAGACCTAGGTATTGAAGCGAGGCGGGATCACGGATCGATCCCGCCCCTTTAGGCTCCTCGATCCTAGCAATTCTACGGGTCGTCACAATCGTCTGCATAGGGAGACGCCGGTGGCGCGCAAATCACCCAAACGTTCCAGGTCTTCACCACGGTCGAGTTGTCGGCACCTGTCAAAGTTGCGGTGATTGTTTTGTACCCGTTCTCAGCGAACTCCACCCACACAAACGGCCCGTTCCAGGATTGAGATACGTCGTTCACCGTCCAGGCGTACGTAATTGGCTCTGGGAAATCGGCTGTAGCTTGGACCCATAGCCCATCGTTGGGGTACATCTGACTCTTACTCCCGATAATAAGCGAGTTCAGGCTGCTGTAATTCCAAGTCAGCTCCCCCAGCGCCAAGCTCTTCGTTGAGCTGGAGCCATACCACAACTCAACTTGAACAAACATCTTGTCCTTTTGCTGTGCGGTCCCGGCTTTCCCGGCCACGTAAAGGCCAGAGGGGATGGTCACCAGCTTGCCTGGATAGCGTGTATCCTCCGCCCAGTTGCTGGTCGAGGCGTTCGGATCATACCACGAGTCAAAGCTGCCGCTGGGTGGTCCTGAGTATCCGAAGGCCTTCACCCCTGTTGTATTGATCGGCCATGGAGAGGTTCCTTCGGCATTACCGGTGATGACGGCTAGATAAGAAACGTTAACGGGGATGTTAGCGACGGAGATTGGAAAGCGCGGATCATCGAGGTAGCCATAGAGACCTACTGTGGACCATGCTCCGGACACTCCAGTAAAGATGATTCTAGTATTACCCTCCTGAACCGGCGGGTGACCTGGATCCAGACACGAGAATTGCAGACACCCACATCCGCTCGTCATAACGCTCAACGACAGAGTCAAGAGAAGCGCAAAAGCTACATTTGCGAGACGTTTCACTTGATGATTCCTCCCCCCTGTATCGGTGTAAAGCGAGGTCGCCAACCGAACGCGAATTCCGCATCAGGCCGCACCATGGCCATGACCGAATTGGGCGGGAGTTGACCCACAGCGAGCTTAGAAGTTCCATTCGGCAGCTGAACTACTATTCCAGAACGTCCAAGAGAGGACTTCCCATCGAGTCGCGGGCCAACGAACACCCGGTCCGTTGCTTCAAGACCAATCGCGTGCACGGGGCCGTCGAGCGAGATAACCCATTGAGCGTCGAATGCGATTCTACCTGCTCCCGCAAGCACCAATTGCGGCACTTTGGTCACATGGTGGCCAGACAGCTTAGCGGCGAGGATGGCTGCTTGCTCTGGACTGACGGGAAGTGCTCCATCCCATTCTGCAGGGATACCGCTCGGAAGAAACTCGTTCCCGTGCGGCCCTGGAAACGTGATGAACTCTCCGTCCTTGACTTTCATCTCCACTGCAAGAGCCGCGACAGCGACACTCAGTTGGGGCTCCCCAGCACTGCAGAGGGCAATTACCCATCTTGGGCCGATGAAGTTTCGTTCGTGCACTTCAGCCTGCGGGCTTACTCGAGCACGGGACGAGGCGTACAGTGCCCGACCGCAGGGGGTTAGCCTCTGAAAATCGATTCGAGCCAGGCGTTGACCCTCGAAATAGCTTCTCGCGTGAACTGCATAATTTCGAGCGAAGACGATAGCAAACGCCTTCGCCTCAGCTTCGGACAATTGCGGCCCTGCGGTTGAGTCAATTGCGACCGTTTCAAACTGTCCGGCAGAATTCAGCGAAGCCAGTACCGAGGGACTAAGAGCGTCCGCGAGTTCCCGGGAAATGGCTTCCACAGGAGGGCCGGGCGGTCCGGCTGGCTCTCCGGCGCATGCCATCATGACAAGGGCCCCGCCAACAGCAAGCAGAGTCTTCAGATTGGGGGCGAAAGTTCTCATCGGGTTCCTCCAGCGAACGTAAAAGTTGCATGGGACATACCGTCTCGAGGAAATCGTGGTCTCGGAACTCGCAAGGCGTGGACATAGATGGCGCATTCCGGTGCCACTGCAAGATGTGGTTATCCACATGCCTCCCAGGCAAGCGGAGCTCCTCTTAGACTTCCCGAGCGATTTATGATCGTCCGATGCCACTGCTACCTCGTATTCTTGTCGCGGAGGATGATCCGCTAGCCGCCGAGGGAATTCGGAGAGTGCTCGCCCAGATTCCAGCTGAGGTGGAGCTATCCTTTACTCCTGGCGAGGTCAAAATCCGGCTCGTTCAAAGCAGATTCGATCTATTAGTACTTGATATCTCCTTTCGCGATTCAGAAATCACGGGGTTCGACCTACTCCGGGAGTCGCGCGAAGCGCTACCCGCGTTACCAGTGCTCATGGTCTCGATGTTCGATGGACCGGAATTACGGGAAGAGGCCCGAACACAAGGTGCGCGTGGCTTCGTTTCGAAAATGGCGATTGGATCAGCCTTAGTCGCTGCCACTCGAGTTGTCCTCGCAGGCGGGAATTCGTTTCCTATAACACCAGCCTTGCGATCTACGACTCTTTCAGTGAGGCAACTCCAAGTCTCCGAGGAGCTTCGGCAAGGATTGCATGAGAAGGAAATCGCGGCGAAACTGGGGCTGAGCGTTAGTATGGTCGAGTCTCACCTGAAGAAGGCAAAAAAGACCGTGAAAGCACGGTCCCTGATGCAGCTCGTCGCAATCTTCGTTAGACGAGGCTATCAGCTACTGCCCCGAAACCGCGGTTCCACGAAGGAACCTGGAAACCCTACTGGTTGATCACCGGCAGCGCCATCGCCCTCCCACCCGCCAGCTGATGAAACCGCTCCGCGATTTCGAACAGGGCTTTGGCGGCAGCGCTCGCCGGCTCCCCTACCACAATCGGGGTGCCGCTGTCGGCCTGCGCGGCGAGCTCCGGCTGCAGCGGCACCGAACCCAGCAGCGGGGCGCCGATTTCCTC
>DATCWE010000155.1:0-3561 GCA_036566495.1 Gemmatimonadales bacterium
CGCCCGAATTCCTCGACCTCTGCGACCGCCTCGGTTTCCTGGTCATGGCCGAAGCGTTCGACGAGTGGACCTTCGGCAAGGTGCCCGAGGGCTACCACAAGTATTTCGCCGAGTGGTCCGAGCGCGACGTGGTGGACTTCGTCCGCCGCGACCGCAACCACCCCTCCATCGTGCTGTGGAGCGCCGGCAACGAGATCGGCGAGCAGGGGGCACCCAACGGGGCGCAGGTCCTCCGCCGGCTCATCGATGTCTTCCACCGCGAGGACCCGACCCGGCCGGTGACCACCGGCAACGACAACATCGTCGCCGACGGCAATCCAGCCACGCTCGGGTTCTTGAGTGCGCTGGACATCGTGGGCTACAACTACGTGGACCGCTGGCACGAGCGCCGCGAGCTGTTCGCGGAGCAGGACCGCCACGACCATCCGAACTGGAGGATGATCGGCACCGAGAGCGGCTCCCTGTTCCAGAGCCGCGACGAGCGCTACTCCCTGGGCAATGACCCGGCGGTGCCGCATCCCAACTACGCCAGTGGAATGGTTCAAGCCGAGCGGCTCTGGAAATGGGTCGAGTTGCACGACTATTTCGCCGGCAACTTCATGTGGACCGGGATCGACTACCTGGGCGAGAGTACCTGGCCCTTCAAAGGATTCTCCTCCGGAACCCTCGACATCACCGGGTTCCCCAAGGACGCGTACTACCTCTATCAGAGCCTGTGGACGGATAGGCCGGTGCTGCACCTGCTGCCCCACTGGAACTGGCCCGGGCGCGAGGGCCAGGTGATCCCGGTGCTGGCCTACAGCAATTGCAACATCGTCGAGCTCTTTCTCAATGGCCGCTCCCTGGGCGAGAAGCGCCGCGAGTTCCCCGCGCAGGGCACCTCCGGCGGGTGGAACAGCTACGCCTTACCTGTGGTCACCTCCACAACCGGCGACCTGCACTTTAGCTGGGACGTGCCCTACCAGCCCGGCGTGCTCGAGGCCGTGGGCAAGCGCCGCGACGGCACCGTGGCCTGCCGGGCCGAGCTGCGCACCGCGGGCTCACCCGCCGGCATCCGTCTCGCCGTGGATCGGGACACAATCACTACCGGCATGGGAGACGTCGCGCATGTGAGCGTCGAGCTGGTGGACTCGGCGGGCACCGTCGTTCCCACCGCGAATAGCCTGGTGCGCTTCAGCCTGACCGGTGCGGGCACCGTCTTGCTCGACAACGGGGACCTGCGCGACCTCGAGCCCTATCGTCCGGAGCAGCGCCACGCGTTCAACGGCCGCGGACTGGCAATACTTCGCGCAGCACGACCCGGGACCCTGGCGCTGACGGCCACCGCGGACGGCTTGCGCTCCATGACCGTCAGCGTGATGGTGGCGGGCTCTCCACCTCAAGACGTCATTCCACCGGCCCGATGAGGCACTCCCCGATGCGCGCATTGCTCTGTCTCATCGCCTTGACCTCGGCCGCGCAGGCGCAGCGGCCCGCCAATCGCGCCGTCTACCTCGACAGCGCGGGCGTGGTCCGCTGGCGCGACGACCGCCAGGAGATGACGCTCTTCGGCGCCAATTACGTCCTGCCCACCGCGTCCGACTACCGTGCCGCGGGTTATCTGCGCGCCGATCGCAAACGGATGATCGACGAAGACATGGCGCAGTTTGCCCGCATGGGCTGGGACGGCCTGCGGCTCACTTTCTGGGGCGACTGGGAGGCCTCCGACCGCGCGGGCAACCTGATCGCCAACGACCATCTGGACTTGCAGGACTACCTCATCGCCCGGGCCCGCGAGCGTGGGATCTACATGCTGTTCAGCCCGATCCAGCTCTACGGCTCCAACTGGCCGGACGCGCTGGCCGACACGTCGGCACCCGGATTCGGCCGCGTCTTCGGCAAGGGCAAGATGGGCACCGATTCGGCGGCGATCGCGGCGCAGGTGAACTACCTGCGGCAGATTCTGAATCACGTGAACCCCTACACTGGTATCGCGCTCAAGGACGAGCCCGCCATCGTCGCGATCGAGCTGGTCAACGAGCCCTGGCATCACCCCGAGGACCTGCAGGGCTCGATCAGATACATCAACGCCCTCACCGACGCGGTGCGCAGCACGGGCTGCAGCAAGCTCATCTTCTACAACGTGAGTCAGGACTTCCGCATCGGTGAGGCGATCCGGCGCTCCAAGGCGCAGGGCATCACCTTCGGCTGGTATCCCACCGGGCTCAACTCGGGCCACGAGCTCCAGGGCAACTATCTCCGCACCACCGATACCTTTCCCGACATGTTGCGCCCTGAGCTGGCCCGGCTGCCGCGCATCATCTACGAGTTCGACAGCCCCGACCTGCGCACCGGGACCATGTATCCGGCCATGGCGAGGACCTTCCGCGCCGTGGGCGGGCAGATGGCGCTGATGTTCGCCTACGACATGCAGCAGACCGCCTCGCGCAACCTGGGCTGGCAGACCCATTACCTGAGCCTGGCCTACACCCCCCGCAAGGCCATGAGCGCGATCATCGCCGCCGAGGCGATGCACCGCTTGCCGCGGATGCGCAGCTACGGCGCCTACCCTGCGAATACGCGCTTCGGCGACTTCCACGTCGCTGCGGACGAGAATCTCGGCGAGCTGGTCGCGTCCGACGCGTTCCTCTACGCGGGATCGACCCGCTCCACTCCGAAAGACCCAGCCCAGCTGCGGCGCATCGCCGGGTTCGGCTCTTCTCCCCTGGTGGGCTACGACGGCGCCGGGATCTACTTTCTCGACAAGCTCCGCCCCGGCCTCTGGCGCCTTGAGGTCTACCCCGATGCGGTGCCGGTGCGGGACCCCTTCGAGCCGATGAGTCCCGACAAGATCGTAACCCGCGCAATCAGTGGCGCCTGGCCGATGACCGTGGCGCTGCCCGATCTCGGCGGCGGATTTACCGTGCAGCCGGTCACCGCTACTAACCCGCGCGCCACCGCAGCAGCCGGCGGTCGCTTCACGGTCACGCCAGGCGTATACCTGCTGAGCAGCGCCGGCACCGTGGACCTGGCGACCCTTCCCAAGACCATCGGCGCGATCGGTATGGCCGAGTATCACCCGCCGGCGCCCGATTCACTGCCGCTTTCGGTCCAGTCGCTTGCCGGCCCCGAACTGGTGGCGGGCCGCGGCGGGGAAATGCAAGCCCGCGTGGCCGACGCGACGCCGCCCGATTCGGTGCTCCTCTTCGTGCAGCCCACGGCCGGAGGCTGGTACCAGCGCTTCTGGATGCGGCCGGCCGGCGGTTACGTCTATGCGGCTACCGTTCCGGCCGGCGCGCTGAGGGAAGGTCCCAACGAATACGTGATCACGGTGTTCCGCGACGGCTTGGCGCTGACCTTTCCCGGGGCGCTGCCCCGCAAGCCTTGGGACTGGGACTGGTACGGGCGGGAGACCTGGAAGATGGACGTGGTTGGCGCGCGCACGCCGCTCGCGCTGTTCAACCCACGTACCGACGCGGCTCGACTGGCCTTTACCCGCATCGGTGACGCTGGGCGCCGCGGACTCTTCCGCCTGGGACTCTCCGAGGTGACCGGTCAGCCCGTCTTCCACCTCGAGCTGCC
>DATCWE010000165.1:0-2908 GCA_036566495.1 Gemmatimonadales bacterium
CACGTACGCGGTATCCGGTGGGGGGGCCGGTTTGGGCTCCTGGGCCGCACTCCAGCTGACGGCGGCGACCAGGAGAACGAGAGCCGTGGCACCAGCGTGCCTGAGTCGATGATTTGCCATAGCCGAATTTAGCTTCTATTCATGATATTGTCCTCCGCTCCGCTGGCGGCTTCAACAGGGCGAGCGGTTTGGACGTAAGTTGGGCGTTGCCGGTAGCAGCCTGCTCTCACCTTCGTCCTGAGCCCTTCATGAATCGTCTCCTGCACCTTCGCCGGAGCTCGCTCGCCGCGCTCTTCGCTCTGTCGCTCCCTTCCCTGCTCCTCGCCCAGATCCCCACCGCCAAAGTCGACTCCGCCATCCTCGCCGGGCTCCGCTGGCGCAACGTCGGGCCGGCCAACATGGGCGGACGGATCAGCGATGTCGCGGGGATTCCGAGCCCGTCGCGGACCTTCTACGTCGCGACCGTGGCCGGGGGAATCTGGAAGACCACCAACGCCGGCACGACCTTCCGGCTGGTCTTCGGGGGCCGGGGCGACGAGGGCGTGGTGGCGATGGGCATGCTGGCCATCGCCCCGTCGGACACCAACCAGGTCTGGGCCGGCACCGGCGAGCCCAACTCGCGCAACTCGCTCTCGCCGGGCCGCGGCGTGTATAAGAGCACCGACGGCGGCAACAGCTGGAAGCTGATGGGCCTCGAGAAGACCCAGACCATCGGCCGCATCGTGGTCCACCCCACCAATCCCAACATCGTCTATGTCGCGGCGCTCGGCGCCGTCTGGAACGCCAATCCGGAGCGCGGGCTGTACCAGACCACCGACGGGGGCACCAGCTGGAAGTTGATCAAGTTCATCAGCGACAAGGCAGGGTTTGTCGATGTGGCGATGGATCCTTCCAATCCCAGCGTGCTCTACGCCGCGAGCTGGGAGCGGGTCCGCGGGCCCTACTTCCTCAACAGCGGCGGCCCCGGCAGCGCGTTATGGAAGAGCAGCGACGCCGGCGCTACCTGGAGCGAGCTCAAGGGGAACGGATTCCCCGAGACGATGAAGGGCCGCATCGGCATCGCGATCGCGCCCAGCAATCCGCAGATCGTCTATACCATGGTCGAAGCCGACACCGCCCCGAACGCCAAGCCCGCCAAGGACGCCAAGCGCCAGGTCTCCCCCAGCGGGCTCTATCGTTCCAATGACGGCGGCAGGAGCTGGACCAGGGTTGCCCCCCAGAATGTGCGACCCTTCTACTACTCCCAGGTGCGGGTCGATCCCCGGGATGCCGGCCGGGTGTACTTCTCCTCGACACCCCGGCTCTTTTCTGCCGACAGCGGCAAGACCGTGCGCGCGGGCGACCAGGGCGTCCACGTGGACACCCACGCCCAATGGATCGATCCCGCCGACCCCAACCACATGGTCGAGGGGAACGACGGCGGCATCTGGCAGAGCTGGGATCGCGGCGGGAACTGGATCGCCCTGAACACCATCCCGATCGGGCAGCCGTACAATGTGAGCTTCGACTACGGCGTGCCCTACCGGATTTGCGGCGGCTTCCAGGACAACGGCTCATGGTGCGGCCCCTCGCGGCGCCGCGGAAACATCGGCAACGGCAACTGGTTCAACGTCGGCGGCGGCGATGGATTCGTGACCGCGCAGAGCGCAGACGACCCGGCCATCGTGTTCTCGGAGTCGCAAGGCGGCAACATGCAGCGCCGCAACCTCGCGACGGGCGAGCAGACCGGGCTCGCCAAGCCGCAGTGGCGGCCGCAGTACCTCAGATGGCAGGACTCGATCCTCCTGGTGCGCGGCGACACCACCCAGCCGGAAACCAAGGAGATGAAAGCCCGGCTCGCCGAGTTGCGCGCGCGAGCGACCCGCGATTCCCTCGATCTCCAGCTGCGCTGGAACTGGAACACCCCGTTCTTCCTGTCGCCTCACAATCAGAAAGTCTTTTACGCCGGCGCCAACCGGGTCATGAAGTCGGTGAAGAGCGGCGACGAGATGTACGCCATCTCGCCCGACCTGAGCATGAACGACACGATGAAGGTCAGAGTCAGCACCCGGACCACCGGCGGTATCACGGTGGACGCGACGGGCGCCGAGACCTACGGCACCATCGTCTCGCTGAACGAGTCGCCGATCCGACCCGGACTGCTCTATGCCGGCACGGACGACGGCAATCTTTGGCTGACCCGGAACGACGGCGGAACCTGGGAAAACCTGACCAGCCGCGTCGCCGGGGTCCCCAAGGGCACCTACGTCAGCCGGATCGAGCCGTCCTACGCCGATTCCGCCACCTTCTACGTGACCTTCGACAATCACCGCAACGGCGATTTCACGCCCTATGTGTTCGTCAGCAGCGATTACGGCAAGAGCTTCCGCTCGATCGCGAACAATCTGCCCAGCGGCGGGCTCGACTACGTCCACGTGATCCGCGAGGACCCCGTCAACCCGAACCTGCTCTTCGTGGGCAGCGAGGTCGGCGCGTACGTATCCACCGACAAGGGTGCCTCGTGGCGCAAGTTCATGGCGGGATTCGCCACCGTGCCGGTCCACGACCTCAAGATTCACCCGCGCGATCACGAGATCATCGCCGCCACGCACGGGCGATCCTTCTGGATCGCGGATGTCGCACCGCTCGAGCAGCTCAATGACGCTGCCCTCAGCGCATCGGTCTACCTGTTCCAGCCCAAGACGGCCTGGCAATTCAATTCCAGCCCCGAGGGTGAGCTCGGCGGCGGCGGCGCCGGCGGCGGGCAGATGGTGTTCCGCTCGGTCTCCCCGCCCTACGGCGCCGAAATCGTCTACCGCGTCGGCGCCGGCGTGCCGGGCGGCCGGGCGCGGGTCTCGATCGTCGATGCCAATGGTGACACGCTGCGGAGCCTTCCCGCCTCAGCCGCGGCCGGGCTGAACCGGGTGTT
>DATCWE010000196.1:0-5996 GCA_036566495.1 Gemmatimonadales bacterium
CCGCCACCGCCGCGCACTTCGCCACTGCTCCCGGGGTTGGATCTCCCACCGCGCACTTCGCCACTGCTCCCGGGGTTGGATCTCCCGCCGCGCGCTTCGCCGCCTCTCCCGGGATTGTAGGTTCCGCCGCGCACTTCGCCGCCTCGATCGTTCGACCGAGGATAGGCGGAGCGCCGGGCGGGCGGCGCAAAGACCCCGGTCTCGTTCGAACCTCGGCCGACTCCGGGCCCCCGGCCACTGGCGGGGCGGGCCACCGAGCGCGGCCGCCAGTTGACCGGAGGCACCGCCACTGAGCGCCGAGGTCCACCGCCGGAACCGAACGTCCCACCGATACTGCCCGTGCCACCGGCGGGTTGCCGGGGATAGACCGTGTAGCTGCGGGGGCGCCCCGTGATTACCGGACGGCGACCACCGGATACTGGGAAGTAGGGCCGATACGGATAGTACGGGTAGTAGGGCGAATAGCCGTATCCGTAGGGACGGTAACCATATCCGTATCCGTAGTAACCGAACCCGATACTCCAGCCGCCATCGTAGGGCCAGCGCCGACAACCACTATACCGCCAGTACCAGTCATTGCAGTAGAGATAGTCGTCGTAGACGTAGGTCGGGCCCCGTACCCCGTAGTCACCGTAGCTGTAGCTCGTCGTGACTCCGTAGACTCGGTACTCCGCGAGATCGTAGTCGAACCCCCCTGGCCCAGCCATCTGCTGAACCAGTTCGGTGATAGCACCCTCCGGGTTGTCCGAGTCGCGGTCGATAGCAATCCGGGAATAGTCCCAGCGGCCATCAAGAACGACCTCGTCGAAGCGCCAGGGCTCGCGGGCGATTGCGCTGTAAATGAGACCGGACCCGTCTCCGGCGGCACGGAACGCTCCCGCCCCACCATCGTCCCGCACCTCATAGCGCCGGCCGGCGCGGACCACGGCATCGTCGCGGGGATCGAGCGGGAATAGCACCCGCAGGCGGCCGTCGGTGTCGTAGTTGAGCACCAGGAGATAGCCATCGACATCGGCGTCCACCTGGAGGCGGACCCGCTCGCCCTCGCGGAAACGGCGGTCGTTGTTCATCCAGATTTGTAACGGAGGGCGATCGGTTGGAGCAGCCGAAGCGGTGGAGGCACTCAAGGCGGAAAGCGCAGCAAGATAGGTCAGCATAGGTACCTCCCAACGGCCCGCTAAGGGGCGACCAACGAAATGGACACAGGCCGGTTCCCGAATGCAATATCCAGATCTGTGCCACACGTTGCCAACCGGAAACTTCTTATGTGCCAAGCAGTTGCGCCATGAGGTTGCCAACGCTCGGTGTCCGCGGGCGCGGACAGCATTTGGGCTAGTTTCCCGGCAACTGGACTCCTAGCGCCGGTGCCAGTACATCCGCATCTCCGAGACCAGCCCATCAGCGGTCTCACAGAAGATCGCCCCTTTCGCTTCTACCCACTCTCCGGTGCGACGGCGCCGGAAGACCGCCTTGAACTCCGTGGCAAACCAGGGGCCGGCCAGGTACACCTCTCCAGTGGTCACGGTGATTTCGGACTGGTTGGCTGGTACCTCGCTCCAGTAGCGGCGCAGGGCCTCGCTGCCCCGCAGCGGCTCGGAAAACGGAGTCTCGACAAACACTGCATCGGCGGTGAATACGGATACGATAAGATCGATCTGGCCTTTGGCCCAGCCACGGGCAAAGGTGTCGATCAAGTCTCGGGCGGAGGTCCGCGAGTCGGCCGGTTCGGGGGCATTCATGGTTGACAGGCCCAACTGTAGCGGGCCTTGGCCGACCCAGCCAGGGGCGATACCCGCCGCCCGACTGGCCGCTCTTCTGCTTGCCCGCCGGACGCCACCTCGATAGACTGTTCTCCACAATTGATGCAGCGCAGACAGGGCCACCCGGAAGTCCGGTGCAATACCGGCGCGGCCCCGCCACTGTAAGAGGCAATCGCCCCCGCTTCTCCTGCCACTGGGAATTGGACCCCGGGAAGGCCGGCGTGGGCGCCTCGAGCCAGGAGACCGGCCCCGTCTGCTCCCGCACGATTCCCTCGAGGGAGGGGAGCGGGGCACGGGGTGTCCCCACCTCGTTCCCGTCTCGCCCTGCGCCCTCACGGACGCAGGGCGTTTTGTGTGGGCACTTCGGAGCTCGGTGGAGGAACTCATGCGCCGGTCGATCGGTATCCTACTCCTCACGGTTGGCGGTTTTTCTCTTGCGGCGGCACAGACCAGCGACTCGACCCGGCTCAAGGATCTCGTCGTTACTGCAACCCGCTCTCCCACTCCCTCCCACGCCATCGGCAGCAGTGCGGACCAGCTCAGAGCCGAGGAGTTGCGACGGCGTCAGCTGACGAGCCTGCGGGACGCGCTCCAGCTCATTCCCGGGGGAACGGTGCTGGCCACGGGCGCGCCGGGAGGGGTGACCTCGCTTTTCCTGCGCGGCGTCTCCTCCAGCCAGACCCTGTTCCTCCTGGACGGCATCCGGGTCAACGATGCCGACGCGAGCTACGGCAGCTTTCTTGGCGGCGCGGAATTGTCGGGGCTGGGGCGGCTCGAGATTGTCCGCGGGCCCCAGAGCACGCTGTACGGAGGGGCCGCCATCGGCGGGGTTGTGGCGCTGGACGCTGTCCGGGGTCTGGGGCGTGGACGCGCCGAAGCGGAGCTGGAGGGCGGCTCCTTCGCCAGCTGGCGCGGTAGGATCTCGGCGCAAGGGGGGACCAGCGCAGACAAACTGGGCGCTGCCCTCAGCCTTACCGCCAATGGAACCGACAACCAGCGCCACCCCAACGATTGGGAACAGCGCACCCAACTGGTGCGGGTGGACTATCGCGTCGCGCGCGGACTGCAGGCGGGGGCCACCTTCCGCGGTCTGCAGCACGAGTACACCAGTCCCGGGGACTCGCGCTCGACCAACACCACCCCTGAAGGGACGACCAGGTTCCGGAACAACCTCGGGACCCTGTGGATCGAAGCAACTCCCGCCCGGCGCTGGAAGAGCAAGCTGGTGGCGGGCCTGGAGGACCAATTCAACGAGGGAACCAGCCGCTACAACGGGGGACCTGAATCGGTCTTCACACTCCGTGACCGGCGGAAGGTGCTCGATTGGCAAAACACCCTGGTCGTGCGGGAGGACGTCGTTCTGGTCGGTGGCATCAACCGGGAGTGGAGCACTGCGACAAGCGACGGCGACGCACTGGATCAGCGGCTTTCAGGATTCTACGGCGAGGCCCAGCTTACGCCCTTTCCGGCGCTCACCGTCACGGCGGGAGTCCGCGCCGATGACTACAACACCTTCGCCCACGCTACGACCTACCGGCTCACCGGCGCGTGGCTGCTGGAACGCAGCGGGACCAAGCTGCGGGCTTCGCTGGGAACCGGCTTCATGCCGCCCAGTCTCGCGGCACGCTTCGGCAGCGTGTTTCAGAATCCCAACCCGGATATCCGGCCGGAACGTGCGCGCGGCTGGGACGCCGGCGTCGAGCAGTCGCTGCTGGCGGGACGCGGCAGCCTGGGTGTGACCTGGTTCCACAACACGCTGCGGGATCTGCTGGGCTTCGAGAGCGCTCCCTACCCCGACAAGGGGAGAAGCCTCAACATCGATCGCGCTCGCACGTCGGGGATCGAAGTCAGTGGATGGGTCGCCGCCGGGCCGGTGGAGGCGCGGGCTGTCTACACCTTGCTCTCGGCACGCAGCCTGTCCGAGCCGGATCCCAGCCTGGCGCGACTCATCCGGAGGCCGCGCCACACCGCTAGCGCCGACCTGCTGTTGGCAATCGCTGCGCGCGGAACACTCGGCGCGGGGGCGGTCGCCATCGCGGATCGGGAGGACAGCGACTTCAACAGCTTTCCGGCCTCCCGAGTGGATCCGGGGGACTATCTCGTGGCACGCCTGTACGGATCCTGGGACGTCGGGCTGCTCACCGTCCGGATACGAGTAGAGAATCTCTTCAACTCGAGCTACGAGCCGGTTTTCGGATTCCCCGCCCTGGGGAGAAGCCTCACCGGCTCGCTGGCGGCCCGGTTCTGACGCCAACGTTCCCGGGCGCTGCTGCGTTAACACTGGGACCACATCGCGGTCAGCTAGTGAGCATCGCACAACCCGGAGCATGATCTATGACGAACCGTTCCCATTATCCCCGGTGGGCCCACACCGTCGTGGTGCTGGGCCTCTTCACGATGGCCGCCGTCGCCCCGAGGCAGGGGAAGAATCCGATCCTGTCCGGCAGCTGGAAATACAGTGAGGAGAAGAGCGAGCTGGAAGCACGCGAGGCCGCCGACCCGAAGCTCCTGAGGGCCCGCCGCTCCGGGGGCGGGCGAGTCCAGCCCGGCACCAGTATCAGCGGCGGCGGCATGGGCGGAGAGGGAGGCGCGCGCCCGGGCGGTGGAGGCCGCGAAGCAATGGGACCGCTGGGCCTCTACGCGCGGCCCTTGCCGCAGCTGGTCATCTCGCAGACCGACAGCACCATCACGATGACGGATCCGAGTGGTATCCCGCGCACGTACCACACGAACGGAAAGAAGGAATACGAGCCGCTGCTGGGAACCGACACCCTCGAGATCACCGCCAAATGGAAGGATGGCAAGCTCACGACCGAGAGGAAGCTGGGGAGCTTTGGCCACATCCGCGAAGTGTTTACCCTCGATCCGGAATCCCATGAGCTCATCGTCGATGTCCGGCTGACCGGGGGCCAGCTGACACAGCCGATCGAGTTGCACCGCGTCTATGTGACGGGGTCAGGCAGCTGAGTGAAGTATCTCCGCCTCGCGAGTTTGCTGGCGCTCTTCGCCGCCGGACCCTCGCTGGCTTCGCTCGCGGCCCAAGTCGGCACCACGACCGATGTGCTCACGGGGGTGGTCAAGGACGATAGGGGTCAACCGGTCGCTGAGGCGGTGATCGAGGCGACATCGCTCGAAACTCAGGTAACCCGGACGGCCAAGACCGACCTGCGGGGCCGTTATACCCTGCTGTTCCCTGACGGCGGCGGCCAGTATCGCCTGATTGTCCGGGCCATCGGCAAGACCCCGGTCATGCGCACCATCGCTCGCCTGGCGGACGAGGATCGGCTGGTGACCAACATCACGCTCGGCACCGTGGCGACGCAGCTCGAGGAGATCGTGGTGCGAGGCCGGCCGGCCCCCAGGGCGGATCCCAACGGGGGACCGCCGACGCCGGGATCGACGGAGCGCAACTTCAATCCCAATCTGACCGCCCGGCTGCCCATCGATGCGAGCGACCTGAGCCTCCTCGCGACGTTGGCACCGGGTGTGGTGGCGGTGGCGGGCAGCGACAGCACCGCGGCGGGATTCTCTGTGGCGGGGCAGCGTCCGTCGAGCAACAGCACGACGCTCGATGGCCTCACCTTCGGGGGGCTGACGGTCCCGCAGGACGCAGTGCGCAACACGCGGGTCATCACCAACAGCTACGATGTGGCGCGGGGCCAGTTCAGCGGCGGGCAAGTCGCCAGCACGACGCGGAGCGGTACCAACGCGATCCAGGGCTCCGGGAACTACTCGCTGCGGAATCGCGAACTGGCGCTCAGCAGCGAGGACAGCACTGCGTTTGGGCAAGGCTACAGCCAACAACAGCTCTCGGCGGGGTTCGGCGGGCCGTTAGTCAAGAACAAGGCCTTCTATTTCCTCTCCGGACAGGGGCGGCTGCGCGACGACGGACTGCAGAGTCTGCTTTCGGCGTCGCCGGCCTCACTAACCCGGCTGGGACTCGCGCCGGACTCGGCGAGTCGCTTCCTCGGCTTCCTGGCCCGGAATGATCTGCCCCTGCTGACCAGTGACAGCACGACCAACCGGTCGGCCAATGATTTTTCGGGGCTGGCGCGGGTCGATCTCAACCTGACCGCGACCCAGACCCTGACCCTGCGCGGCGACGCACGGCAGAACCGCACCGAGCCAACCGGAGTCGGCAGCTTGTCGGTGCCGGCCAGCGGCGGGATCACCCGTTCGAGCGGCGGGGGCGGGATGGCGACGCTCAGCTCGCGCTTCGGCCGCCAGCTCATCAAT